>JBDSLV010000233.1:0-3669 GCA_039916205.1 Mesorhizobium sp.
GAAGATCGCTCCGGTGACGGACGAAAAGGGCACTCGCCGTGACAAGGCGCCCGATGTCCAGGCGCCGGAACGCCCCAAGGGCGCCGATGTCCTGACTGAAATTGGCGGGCGCATTATCATCCAGTTCAACAACCAGACGATCGTCGAAAGCAACGAAGCTCCACGCATGAACCGCGGCGCCAAGGATGTCTATTATGAAGATCTGCCGGGCGGCCGCACCCGGGAAACGATCGTTCGCGACAACGGCAATCAGATCGTAACGATCCGAAACCGCTACGGCGACGTCATCCAGCGCTCCCGCATCACGGCCGATGGCCGCGAATACGTTCTGAGCTATGTCGACGAGAGGTACTACCAGGACGTGCACGATTGGCGGGACCCGGGAGATGACTTGCCACCGATCCAGCTCACCATCCCGCGAAACGAATACATACTTGATTCGGAGCTGGTAGAGGACCAGGGCGACTACTACACCTTCCTCAAACAGCCGCCGGTGGAGAAGGTCCAACGCCTCTATTCGGTCGAGGAGGTCAAGCGCTCGGCCCGTGTACGCGACATCGCCCGCCGCGTTGATCTCGACACGTTGAATTTTGAGTCCGGTTCGGCTTCGATTTCCGACAGCGAAGTCAAAAAACTGCAAGGGGTGGCGGACGCAATGGAGCGGTTGCTGAAAAAGAACCCGGCTGAAACCTTTTTGATTGAAGGTCATACCGATGCTGTTGGTAGCGACAATGCCAACCTGGCGCTATCCGACCAGCGGGCCGAGGCAGTTGCTGAAGCTCTCACCAAATCCTTCGGCATCCCGCCGGAGAACCTGACGACCCAAGGTTACGGCGAGCGCTATCTTAAAGTGAACACGACAGAGCCAGAACGGCAGAACCGTCGCGTCGCAGTTCGCCGCATCACGCCGCTGGTGGCGCCCGTCGCCAGCGCCAACTGAGCAAAGGCGTCTCGCGATTCGGGAAACCATACCGAGTCGCGAGACCCTGTGCTGGGTTACTGGGCTTCTGGGTTTGGGGAGCAGAGCCGGTCACGGATCGGATCAATTCGCGATCAGGCCTTGGCGGCTGATGCATTAGCCAGCTTCTGGCCTCTCACCGGTATTGGAATTGAGTTTCAATCGGAACGACGCTCTCGGCAGTGCGTTTCTCAGCGGATAGGGACACTCAGGAGAGTCGCAATGATAAGGAAACTGGTTCTTTCATCTGTGATTGCGGTCACTTGTGCTGCGGCCGCGATAGCTCCGGCAAATGCCGGTCGGCTCGTTATCGGCGTCGGTAGTGGTTACGACGACGATTATGGCGATAATTATGACTACTACAATGGCGATCGGTATCCCGATTATTACGGCCGTCCTGTCTACTCTAGCGAATACTATGGCGTGTATGATAATGGCTATAGGCGTCATTATCATCCCCATCACCGACACAATTGCCGCGTTGTGTTGATCAAACACTGGCGACATCACCACCGCGTTATCGAAAGAGTTCGCATCTGCAACAGGTGATGTTATGAGGTCCGGCCAATCTGGCCGGACCTCATTCATATGATCGGTTGGTTCAAACGTTTTTGCCTACATCTTCGGCAGGAGAACCTTGTCGATGACGTGAATGACGCCGTTCGACTGTTCGACGTCGGCGATAGTCACATTGGCGACATTGCCGTTCTCGTCGGTCACGGTGACCTTGCCGCCCTCGGCCTTAAGCGACAGCTCACATCCGCCGACCGTCTTGACCTTGTGGGTGCCGCCATCAGCCTTGGCCATCGCGGCCACGTCAGCGCCCATCGCCTTGGCACCGATGACATGGCAGGTCAGGATCTTGGTAAGCTTGTCCTTGTTCTCAGGCTTGAGCAGTGTCTCGACAGTGCCGGCCGGTAGGGCTGCGAAGGCCTCATTGGTCGGGGCGAACACAGTGAAAGGACCTGCGCCCTGCAGCGTCTCGACCAGGCCGGCAGCCTTGACGGCGGCGACTAGCGTGGTGTGATCCTTCGAATTGACGGCGTTCTCGACGATGTTCTTGTTGGCATACATGGCGGCACCGCCGACCATCGGGTTTTCGGCAAAGGCTGCGGTGGCAAGCGCGGAAACAGCGATCGTGCTGGCGAGCAAAAGGGTGGCTAATTTACGCATGATTTGGAACTCCTCGGGGTTTATCGGTTCCCATCTTTTGGGGGCGTATGAGTTACGAGCTCGATGACGAGAAGTTTCGTGCGAACTACCTTTTGGCGAAGCTTCGCCCTGCGCCGTCGCTTTTAAACACGTGGCGCATTCCTACCCAAGCCGTTGAAACTTTCCGTTCAACGCCGCGTGACTATGCCTGACAATCGAATCAACAATTGTCTCACCAGAAGGGTTCTCCAATGGCAAAGTCCATCCTCCAGGCATTGTGCCTTTCCGCCGGCCTAGCTCTGTCCGTCCTTGGCGCCACGACAGCCCATACGCTCGCCAACCCCGCTGTCGGCGGTGCCGCGATGCTGACCTCGAAGAACATCGTCGAGAACGCCGTCAACTCGCCGATCCACAAGACCTTGGTCGCCGCCGTCAAGGCTGCCGGCCTCGTCGACACGCTGGAAAGCGCTGGTCCGTTCACCGTGTTCGCGCCCACGGATTCGGCTTTCAAGAAGCTGCCTGCCGGCACCGTCGCCACGCTGGTCAAGCCCGAAAACAAGGCCATGCTCACGAAGATCCTGACTGCGCATGTTGTCGCTGGGAAGATCTCTACGAAGCAGATGATGAGCAAGGCCAAGGTGATGGGCGGCAAATATGAGATGAAGACGGTGAGCGGCGATACGCTGACCGCCGAGGTCAAGGGCGGCTCGCTATACATCGTCGACGAGTCCGGCGGCGTCGCCAAGGTGACCGTGGCCGACGTGAACCAGTCGAACGGCGTCATCCACGTGGTCAACAAGGTTCTCCTGCCGAAGTAGCGGCAGGGCCAAAAGGCCAAGTCCATCTGGATTTCTGGACTGCGGTTCCGACTTAGTATCCGGAGAATTAAAGGGTCGAGATTCTAGAATTCCGCTTTTAGGATCTCGGCTCCCTCTGCCTTAGCTGTCAAATTTGTTCATCGCCGCGAGCGCTAACTGAGCACTCCTCCCGTACGCGGCGATTGGCATCGCGATCGAAAGAGGTGCTTATGTCGGCCGGCCGGCAGGCCCTGTGAGCTAATGCGCCAGGTGTCGCCCCAGGGCGCCCTGGCCATCCGTCTTCCGTTTGAGGCGGCGACGTGCTGCTGCTGCCCGCTTCGCCGAACCCGAGGGTATCGCGCTTGTCCAGGAGACACCGGCAAGGGCTCGGATGCGCTGGATCGACGGGCAAGTGCGCTTTTCCCCACGAGCTCTCGAGAGCTGTGGCATCAAAGCCAATACCCGCGTCGCGGGGAGCCTTTTCCGAAAGACGCTTGGCGAAACATCATTCATTTCCCGTTCAGCGCGGGTGCGCTAGAGACGTGACATGAACATGGCTCGTGCCATTTCCCGATCCGTCCTCCCCGCGCTTTGCGTAGCGGCACTGCTTGCCGCTCAGACGGTGCCGGGCATGGCGGCCGATTGCTACGGCATCGGCCAGCGGATTGCGGCCCAAGCAGGCGGCACGCTCGCCAAGGCGAACGAGGCCAAACGTGGCGGCCAGACTGTCTGCGTGATCGTCGTTCTGGTGCCCGGCAAGGA
>JBDSLV010000234.1:0-11557 GCA_039916205.1 Mesorhizobium sp.
CTGGGATAATCGCCTCTCATCCGCCCGAACAAGCCGACAGAGGAGTCATTTCGAACCAGCTCGAAATGACATCGGGCAACAATGTACTTTCCACAACTTCTCGTGGGGATGTTTGTTACGTGCATCATCGTCGCGGTGACCACCTACATCGGCCAGCGATTCTATCAACGCTGAACCGCTCTACGTCGAAAAATCAGGCGATCCGGATTGATCGAGCCCAAAGAGACGGTGGCGTTCAGCCGCTCCTGCCGGATGGATCGGGCAGACCGGGTACCATCTGGCTGAGGACACGATCGCGCAGGAACACGTGGTGGAAGATGGCGGCCGCGGCATGCAGGCCAGCGAGCCACATGATGATATCGCCAAGCGTGCCGTGGATATCGGCCAGCGATGCGCCAAGGTCCCACGTTCCGGAGAAAGGGCCAATGGCGCCAAGGCCGTAAACCGTGACCGGGTGACCGCCAAACCACGCCCCGAGCATCGCAGTCGCCGGGACGGCGAACAGGAGCGCGTAGAGCGCCCAATGCGTCGCTTTCGAGGCCACTTCCATCCACCCGGGCATAGGCGGCGCGTCTGGAATGCGGTCAAACAGGCGCCAGGCAAGACGGATGACCAGCAGCCAGAACACAGTGAAGCCCAACGACTCGTGAAGCAGCAAGTTGGACGCCCTGGCTGCGGAGTAAACGCGCTCTGGCGGGCCGCCCGACGAGACCAGGAAGGCGACGAGCACAAACACCGCGGTGAGCCAGTGAAGCGCCTGGGCGAGACTCCCGTAGCGCATTGTCGTACCGGACAGTGACATCATAACCTCTGTGTTTCGTTGGAGGCCTTCTCTCCAAAACACTGCTAAACGTACCTTTGTGGCGATTGTTCCACAGTGCCGCTACCCCGAACGAGACGAATCGATACGGTCAGCCTTCGCCGCGAAAAATGGCAGCTGCAGCCGCCACGATCGCCGCGTTGTCACTCGCCGTCGTCCCGTCGGCCAGCGTCTTGCCGTCCTCCAGCCCGACCCGCGTCGACCATCGCTTTTGATGCGCAAGCGCAACGAATTGCCACACCGTTGCGTCGACGCCGTGCTGGAGGATGGGCCGCCGCAACCCGGCCCGCGCGAGCACGGCGGCAATGCCATGCGCCTCCTCCAGCGCACCGGGCAGATCCTGGATGTCGATCTCTATCAGGATGCGCAGCACGCGCTCGTGCCCGGCGAGGCTGACATGGCGCTCGGCATCGGCAACGGTGGCAAGCCCGGCCTCGATGCCGACGCCACGCTGCCGCAGCAGGTTCATCACCTCAGGTGCGTCGGCTTCCGACAGATTGACCGAGGCGTAGTCCGGCAGTTCCCGCCAGCCGGCAATCGCCTTGCGGGTCCGCCCAGCATCGTTCTCGATCCAGGCGCCGGTCGAGACGCCGATAAGCATGCCGGGGCAGGACCGCCGCACCGCCAGCAGCGTGGCGTCGACAGCGGCCAGGCTTTCTTGCCCGTCGGCGCCTCGCGGATGGATGTGCAGTTCGGCGGCGCCGGCGGCAACACAAGCCGCCGCATCATCGGCCATTGCCTGCGCGTCAAGCGGCAGCCGGGGATGGAAATCGCGCGGGCGCGCGCCGTTGATGCAAGCCTGGACAATCATGATGCGATCCCTGCTGGAGACAAGCCACCCTACCCTTCACGCATGACGCGGCAAGGGTCGGTGCCTCATGGCTCCTGACAGGGCGTGGCAGCATGGAGGAAGGCAGTTACGCCCCGGCGGCTGCAGGTATCAGCCATGCAGCCCCTGTTTGATATTGGCCGGAATGTTTTTCTGCGCTTGTAGCGAGGCGTAGTAGTCGGGATCACCCGCCACGGTCAGCGGATCGAGTTTCTGCGGCGCGGGGATGGACTTTGAAACGGCCTTCAAGGAGACCGCTGTCTCCGACAGCCGCACCAGCGACGGCATATGCGCCTCGTCGCTGAACCGTGGCCTCAGGTTCAGATCATGCGGTTCTTCCTGATCAAGGACGAGTGTCCACTGGCTTGGCTGTGGCCGATCGAACTTGCTCAACGAAGTGGACTTGCTCAAGGCCATGGACTTGCGCTCAAGCGCGATGGCCCGGTTGGCTGTCTTGGAGAAATCGCCCATCGCATCGCTCAGCGCCTTCTGCGCCTTTGCCAGGCTCAGCCCCGACACGGCCTCATCCGCGTTCGCATCATCGAAATTGATCATGCGCTTCTCGCCGGCGAAGGAAATTGACTCGGCCGAGGCCGCGAACCCCACGGCAAGGGCGGGTGTCGCATAGCGCGGGGTGCCGTCGACGACCACCAGGTCGATCTTCGTTTCATCGGCCTGCAACAGGCTGGCGTAGGGGTCGCCGGTATTGCCACGCACCACAAGGAGATCGGCGTATTTTCCAGCTTCGATCGATCCGAGATAGCGATCCCAGCGCAGCAGCCCGGCGGCATTGTTGGTCGCCATGGCGATGATGTCGCGCTGGCTGAACAGCCCGCCCGTGACCTGACTGTATTGCCAGATCACCTTCAGCTCGTGCAACAGGTTCTTGCTGCCGGTCGGCGACCAGTCCGAGCCAATGCCTATCCGCACGCCGGCGGCCTTGGCGGCAGCGATGTCGGCGGTCCGGCCGTAAAGCATCAGATTGGAAAGCGGCGACCAGACCATGCCGGCGCCAACCCCCGCCAGGCGGTCGAAATCCTCGCGCTTCAGGGCGTTGCAGTGAATTCCCGTCAGCGACGGCGCGATCGCCCAATCGCCCGGAGCGATCTCCAGGTCGAGAAAGTGCTTGCGGGCGCTGTCATCGATGCCTTCGCTGAGATGCAGCAACATGCATTTGTGGGTCTTCAGATATTTGAGGAACAAGTCCTTCTTTTCCGCGGCGAAATCCGGGATCTGCGCCTGCGCGTCGGGCAGGTTGGCATCGAGACCTTCCTCGACATTGCGCACCAGCCCACGGTATTTGCGCTGGATTCCGGGCGCGCTGAACAAGGTGATGCCTTGCGATGTCGTGGTGCCGCCCGCCAGGCATTTGGCCTCGGTGTAGCGGGCGATGGCCGGCGCGATGCCTGGCGCCTTGCCGAGGATCTTCATCGGTCCGGTCACCAGTGCCTGGTATTCAGGCTTTCCTTGCCACGCGCCACGGTTCTTGTAGAGCTTCGGCACCGCCCACAGTTTCAGGATGTCGTAGGCGAGATGGTTGTGAAGCTCGATGAGGCCGGGGAAAAACGTGCCCCCCGTCACCACGGGTTTCAAGTGTTCGAAGCCCGCTGGTGCGACGATCGCCGCATCCGTCACCGCGATGATCCGGTTGCCTTCGATCCAGATGACAGCGTCTGGCAACACGGTGAACGCCGCGTCCATCTGAACGACACGGCCGCGATAGGCCCGCTTGTTGGCTTGCATGAAATATCCCCCCGCTCACGATCTCAGGCTAGCGCTCCGTGGCACCCCGGGCGACATCATCAATTGGACTTCGGTGCCTTCCAGATCAGCGTATGACGGTCGTCGGGACGTGGCCGGCTGACGCTGGCGAACTGCGGCGGCACCATCGCCCGCAGCCACCGGTCGTCGCCCATGAAGGCCGGAACGCCGAACGGCAGGTCGCGGCGCGGTATCACCGCATAGTCGGCCTCGACCAGCTGTGCGCCATAATTCGGCCCGGCGGCATTGCCGCCCGCATCGGGCGTAACGACGCCCCGCAAGGTGACGATCGCCGCCCGCCAGGCATTGGCGAGAACGACCGGATCGTGGCTGCTGGGATGGGGAAGCTTGAACACCGGCGTGCCGGCCTTGCCCGGCCATTTCGCGACGGCGCGCTGAGCCTGCGCGCCGAAAGCGATGATCGCCTGCACTTGCGGTGTTTTCGCCATGTCGAACAACGCGTTGCGCCACGCCAGATGATCGGCCTGGTCAAGGACGTCATCACCCCCGGCGCTCTGGCTGGGTATCAAGGCATAGGCGAAAGCGTTGAGACACAGATAGGACTTGCCGAGGCCGAGCTTGGCCAGGAAGCCCTGGACCCGCTGACCGGCATCACCGACCAATGTCCTCAGCGCCACTCTTTCTGTCGCACCGGGGTCGGATGCGATGCACAGAACACGCGCCGAGCCATCCAGCCTGCCCCGATAGAAGACCGGACCCCAGTCATACCAGAAGAAATCCTTGAAGGGCGCATAGTCCGGCACACTGGCAAAGTGCTGTGCGTAGGCAGATGGCGGACCAGAATCGAATTCGACGGCATTGCTCATGCACCACCCATAGTGGTTTTACGCAGCAAGAATTCCTCGAAAGACTGTAATATACAGTAATACTATATTCAGGTCGCATTCAAGTCGCGGATGGAATTATCCTTCGGCTGCTCTTCCACTTCTCCTATACGGCGACCTGCTTCCGAACTGGCCAGATGAAAGGTATTGTGAAAACACCCAAGGGACAGCCGCACCGGCACGGCGCCAGCTCCTGATTGCCGGCCTGGGCATTGCATCGCCATGCGCCTGCAACAACTCACGCGGCAAATCCGAGGAACCATCGCCCTGCCTGCCCGGGACGTAGCCGATATCCAGAACCAGATTCACGATGTCGCCAACCGTCAGCGTTTTCGCGGCCTGCTCGTCGGTAACGCGGATTGAAAACTCCTCTTCCACGGCCATGGCGATTTCGACGCAGTCGAGGGAGTCAGCACTCAAATCATCGACCAGGCGTGCCCCGACAGAAACGCTGCCCGGCTCAACACCGAGATGAGCGATAATCAAATTGACCACGCGTCTGCACGTCGTCTCGTATAGCGGGCGGGTATCGCTTGATTGCGAGCACCAACTCCCCGCCGCGGCAGCGACGCCAGCGGCCGCATATGCCGACGACACGCTGTCGTCCATGCCGAAGACCAGGAGCTGAGCGCAAAAAGCACTTCCAAGCAGAGTATTGTATCTCGACAACATGAAAGCCCCCGGGTCCGCGTCCTCGGTTCAAGCCAACCACATGAAATCAGATTTACGGCGCCTTGTCGAGTTTTCGTGGCGCCACCAACACTCCAAGATCTCGCTATATTCTGCCAACTAGCCGCGCATTCGCGGGATTGAAAATCTTCGACAGAAATACGAGCGAATACCTCTGTAATATCACCATATAGGCATCCGGAATTATCCGGCGACAAGCATCACGGCAGGCCGTCCTGCGGAACCGGAGCCCATCCCGGCCGGAAATGGCATCTCGATCTTGAAAATGCCTTGCGGCTGTCGAATGTCAGGCGCTGCGCCGATCCGGCATTGTCGCGCGCGCGACGATTGCCTCCAGCGGCTCCGGCTTGTGCAGCAGAAAGCCTTGGCCGAAAGCGACGCCCATCTCGCTGAGCATGATCAGCGTCTCCTGCCGTTCGATCTTCTCGCCCACCACGTGGCAGCCGAGGCTGCGGGCAATGCTGGTGATGGCCAGCACGATCTCTCGGTCGAAGCGGCTTTCGGAAATATGCTGGATGAACGAGCCGTCGATCTTGATCGTGTCCACGGGGAAGCGCCTGAGATATTCGAACGAGCTCATGCCGGCACCGAAATCATCGAGGCTGACCCGGCACTGGCGCTCGCGTGCCTTGCGCACGAACTGTTCGGCGGCGTCGAAATTGGTGACGGCGGCGGTTTCGGTGATCTCGAAGCCGATGCCGGAATGCGGCGTCCCGGTCTCGTCGATGACGCTGTCGACAAAGTCCCACAGCTGCGGATCGCTCAGCGTCTGCGCCGACAGGTTGAAGCCAAGCGTCAGCGCGCCCGAGCGCATCGCCGCGCCATGCCGCGCCAGCGCCGTGCGGATGATCCAGCGGTCGAGCCTGGAAGCAATGCCGAAGCGCTCCGCCACCGGAATGAATTCGCCGGGCGGCACCAGGCGGCCGTTGCGCGCCACCAGCCGTGCCAGCACCTCGACATGGCGGCTATCGTGCCAGGGTTTGCCCAGGAGATGGATTTCCTGGCCGAACAGGATCAGCCGGCCCTCCTCCATGGCGTCCACCGTATCGGCGGCGACGCGGGCCGCGTTAAGTCCGCCGGAACCTGATTTCGCGTTGGCCGAGAACACCGAGAAGCGATTGCGCCCGGCGGCCTTGGCGGCGTAGCAGGCGTCATCGGCGCAGGCCAGCGCGTCAGCCACCGTGGTTTTGCCGTCGTCGACGAAGGCAATGCCGATCGAGGCCGCGAGCCTGCGCGACGATGTGGCCGGGCCGAGATCGGCCTCGCGCACCGCGCCAAGCACGGCGACGGCGATCCGCTCGGCCTGCGAGGTGTCGCAGTGCGGCACCAGCAGCGCGAACTCGTCGCCGCCCAGCCGCGCCGCATGCGACAGCGGCGGCAGGCAGCCGCGAATGCCCGCCGCCACGCTTCTCAGCGCCAGGTCGCCGGCGGCGTGGCCGGCAAAGTCGTTGAGTGCCTTGAAGTAGTCGAGATCGACATAGAACACCGCCAGCGGCACGCCCATCGCAATGTGGTCGCCGAGCAGCCGGTCGAAGGCGGCGCGGTTCCACAGGCCGGTCAGCGCATCGTGACGGGCCGCATAGGCGAGTTCCAGCGCCCGCAGCTTTTCCTCGGTGATGTCGCGCACGGTACCAAGGATCTGGCCGGCCGAGCCGGCGGAGGCGATGAAGCGCACCAATGACTCGACATGGCGGATTTCACCGTCACGCTTGATGATGCGGTATTGGCTGGCGGTCACGCCGTCGGTTCCCACCGGCGCCCGATGGGCATCTTCGGCGGCATCCTTGTCATCCGGATGCAGGTACGTGTGCCAGAGGTCGGCCGCCACCTCGTCGCTGTCGCAGACCAGTCCGAAGATGTCACGCGTGCGCCGGTCCCAGTAACTCTTGTTGACGCCGATATCGTGATGCCAGATGCCGGTGCCGCTCGCGGCGAGCGCCAGACGGAAGCGCACATTGACCTGCTCGAGCTCGGCCTCGGCTGCTTTCTGCCTGGAGATATCGGTCTGCACGCCCATCAGCCTGACGGGCTTTCCAGACGCGTCGCGCTCGACGATGCCGCCGCGGTCGAGCACCCAGACCCAATGTCCGTCCTTGTGCCTGAGCCGAAGCTCGGTCTCGATCGTTTCGGTCTGGCCGGCGATATGGCGGTCGCCGCTGGCCTGAGCCCGCTCGCGGTCGTCGGGATGAGTCAGCTGCAGCCAGAGGTCGCTGGTGTTGGCAAGTTCGCTTTCATCATAGCCTAGCATCCGCGCCCACGTGGCGGAATAGAAACAGTCACCGGTCCGAAGATCCCAGTCCCAGACGCCAAGATGGGCGCGTTCCAGGGCCTTCGCCCAGAACGTTCCATTGCGACTTTTCTTGCTCTGACCAGCCATCTGACGTTTCGCCTGCCCCCACCGCCGCCAATCTGCGGCAAAACCAGAGAAGAAAGCGTTACTTGGCCTCGAAGCAGTGACGGACCCGCCGCTTCATCTGTCATCCAATGACGCACGGCTTTCGATTTGCGGACAAGAACCGGAGTTCCGCTGTGGCCGGATCATCCTAGTTCTTGCCCCGGATCACCGGCAGCCGGCGATCCCCAAGACATGCCCTGGGCCCGACCTCACAGGTGCCTGGCGGTTTTGGCAATACGGCATGCAGGACAGCAAACAAGAGGACTTTCCATGACCAAGCAAGAAGACAACAAGGCCGTCGTCGTCAGATGGTTCACCGACTTCTGGGGTGAAACCTGTGATCTCTCGGTGGTTGATGACATCGCGGCACCGGACATGCTGCTGAAATATTCGCTGCATGAGCCGCGCCGTGGCCGTGAAGACATCAAGGCCTTCATGACCGACTTCCGGACCGCGTTCCCCGACCTCAATTTCTGGGCTACCGCCGACCTTATCGCCGAAGGCGACTATGTCGTCGGTCAATGGGAAGGCGGTGGCACCCATACCGGCCCGGCCTTCAGCGATTTCCTCGTCGGCTCCCTGCCTGCCGGCACTGGCCGGACCATGCGCTTTACCGGCACCACGGTGCTGAAGGTGATGAACGGCAGGATCGTCGAGGAAATCGGGCTTGACGACGGCGTTGCGGCACTCACCCAGCTCGGCCTCATCAAGGCCGCCTGATCGAGCGGGCCATCGCTCTCCTGGCGATGGCCCAACGATCGAAAGGGAAAGGCAGGTGGCAGTGGCCTGAACCAGCCTCGGCGCGAGATCGCGCCAGCGCGCGGTGCTGCAACCGCTGCTATCAACACCAGGTTGAAATCGGGAACACTATTGTAACTATATTATATTGAGCATTAAATACAATGGCTTCCGTAACCAGTTAATAACCGATTCCCTGCCAAATACTCGCAAAAGTCTTTCGGGCAGCTGGCGGGATGTCCCTCAATGAGTGCGATTAGCGAACAGCGGAGCGGCTATGGCCCCTCTGTTGTCCTTCATGATCTTGATATCGCGGCAACCCGGGGTGGCTGGCTGCTGACCGCCCTTTGCTTGACCTATGCGGTGCTTGTATTCTGCTTGTGGCCGGACCGCTATGTCGAGCTGGCCCGATCCTATGCCACGCCGTTCATCTTCTTCTTGCCTATGCTTCTGGTGGCCGGCCTTGGCGTGGCGGCGCTGATGTTTGCCTGGCGCACCCCAGCAAACTTCATTCTTGGCACACTCAAAGCACGCTGGATGGGTGCCGCGCCGATCATCCTTTTGTTCTATCTCTGCCTCACCGCCTTCACCACCGTCAGGATCGCTATCCCGGAGATGGTGCCATTTCACGCCGACCGTTTCCTGGCGGACCTTGATGTCAGGCTACATGGCGCCGATTCCTGGATATGGGAGCACAGGGTCGTCTCCGGACCTGTTTCGGCGTTGATCTTCTGGAGCTACGAATATTGTTGGCCCCTGCAGTGGTTCGGCACCGTGCTCTTCGTCGCCTTGTGGAACAACCCGGCCGCACGCTTGCGCTATTTGTGGGCACTAGCACTGACCGCCATACTGTGCGGCGCCGTTTTTGCGACTTTGCTCTCGTCCGTCGGGCCAATATTCTATGACCAGTTTTACGGCGGCACCCGGTTTGCCGGGCTGCACGCCGCCCTGGCGGCGAGTGGGCATGGGGGTTCTGTCGAGACCTACGCCGCCTATCTCATGGGAATACACGCAAGCGGCCGGCCAGAACTGGGCGGCGGCATCACCGCCATGCCAAGCATGCATGTCGCGTTCGTCACGCTCAACGCGTTCTTCCTGGCCGGCTTCGGTCGCCGTTGGGCCATAGGCGGCTGGTCCTTCGCGGTGCTCATTCTGTTCGGCTCTGTCTATACCGGCTGGCACTATGCCGCCGATGGCTATGTTTCGATCCTTGTCGTCTCCCTGATCTGGTACCTGACCGGGCGTTTCGCTTCACCCGAGGCGAGCCAGCTTTCGCGCTCTGCAGGTGAAGCCGCTTCCGACATAGGATTGCCGATCCCCGAGCCGGCACGGATATAGTGGTCCGGCACGAGGTGTGACCGGTCGAAACATCGCCGGCCTTGGCAGGAAACGGGTGGCGGAGCCGGCTCACGGCGGCTTCTATATCAGCCATGCTCACCACCCCTCGAAGAAATCTGAACTCCGCACCGCTTCCGGTCACCGCTGATCCGCGCTGGGCTCGCGTCGTTGCCCGCGACAGGTTGGCCGATGGACATTTCTGGTATTCGGTCGTGACAACCGGCGTCTACTGCCGGCCATCCTGCCCTTCGCGACAGGCGAATCCGAGGAATGTAGCGCTTCACGACACACTGCGGGCCGCGCGGGACACCGGCTTCCGGCCATGCCGGCGCTGCAATCCGGACGGGATATCAACCGAAACCGGCAATGCCGCGATCATCGCCGGCGCTTGCCGCATGATAGAGCAGAGCCAAGAGGAGCTATCGCTTGGCGAACTGGCGGCGGCCGCTGGTTTCAGCTCCGGCTATTTCCACCGCCTGTTCAGGGCAGTCGCCGGGCTGACGCCGAAGGAATATGCCACGGCCAACCGCGCTGCCAGGGTGCGCCAGGGTCTTGAGGACAGCGCCAGCGTGACAGCCGCGATCTACGATGCCGGCTTCAATTCAAGCGGGCGCTTTTATGAAAAATCCACCGGCATGCTCGGCATGACCCCGACGCAATACCGTGCCGGTGGCGCCAATGAGGAGATCCGCTTCGCCGTCGGCGAGACTTCGCTTGGCGCCATCCTTGTCGCATCAAGCCGCAAGGGCGTTGCCTCGATCTTGCTTGGCGACGACCCCGACGCGCTGGTGCGCGATCTGCAGGACCGCTTTCCCAACGCCCGGCTGATCGGCGGCGACCACGACTATGAGGCGCTTGTCGCCCGGGTCGTCGGCTTCGTCGAGGCGCCGGCGCTCGGCCTCGACCTGCCGCTCGACGTGCGCGGCACCGCGTTCCAGCAGCGCGTCTGGCAGGCCTTGCAAGACATCCCTGTCGGCCACACCGCCTCCTATGCTGAAATCGCCCGGCGCATCGGCGCACCCAAGGCAACCCGCGCCATCGCCGCCGCTTGCGCCGCCAATGCCCTGGCCGTCGCCATCCCTTGCCACCGCGTCATCCGAAAGGACGGCACGCTGTCGGGCTATGCCTGGGGAGCGGAGCGCAAGCGCACGCTGCTCGACCGCGAAGCCGCATCCGGCGGAGCGGCGAAAGCAGTTGCCGGCACATCCCGCCCGCAACGGATCTGAGGGACTGGCCCGCGATGCGCGTCATGGCAAAGCCGCCCGAGAGCATCGCGGACGCGAACCGCCGGGGCCGCAAAAGCCTTGGCCATCACCGGCCAGCCGATGCCGCCAAGGCGCTGGTGATGACCGCTATCGGCCAGATGGTGGACGACGGCGCCGCGGAGTGGAGCCTTGCCGCCACCGGCGAGATCGAATTGCGGCTGGCCACCGGCGAAGTGTTCCTGCTCGGCGATCAGGAGATAACCCGCCTCGCCTGAAGCCCACTCGCGTTTTCCGGCTCTCGATGTCAGGCAAATGCGAATTTGAAAGCAAGCATCGGAGTGAGTGTCCGCCACGGTGTGGCTAGGGTCGGGGAAGACAAAGGAGTGAAGACCATGAACCTCATGCAAACCGAAATGGCCGTACCGGCACGGGCGACAGTCCGCGGTGCCGCCACCACCACCATCACCTATGCCATCGCAGGCTCTCCGATCGGCAAGATCCTGGCGGCACGCAGCGGCATTGGCGTCTGCGCCATCCTGATTGGCTCCGGTGCGGACGAACTGGAACAGGATCTCGGCAACCGCTTCCCCGACAGCCGGTTGGTCGAGGACGAGCGCGGGCTGCGCGACGATCTTGCCGCCATTGTCCGCTTCATCGAGAAGCCGGGCGCGGGCCTCGATTTGCCGCTCGACATGCGGCACGGCACCGCGTTTCAGCAGCGAGTGTGGGAGATGCTGCGCGCCATCCCGTGCGGCACCACCATCACCTACACCGGCCTCGCCCGGCGGCTTGGCCAGCCGAACGGCGCCCGCGCCGTGGCCACCGCCTGCGCGGCGAACGCGATCGCACTCGGCATTCCCTGCCACCGGGTCCTGCGCGCCGACGGCACATTGGCCGGTTACCGCTGGGGTGTCGAACGCAAGCGCGCCCTGCTCG
>JBDSLV010000235.1:0-37404 GCA_039916205.1 Mesorhizobium sp.
TGTCAGCCGATCCGCATGCGCAACCGTCCCTCCTCGCGCGCCTGTTGCGGCGCCAGGAAGTGGCGCTGCTGGTTTGCCTCGTGCTGATCATCGCCTTCTTCTCCGTCACGGCGGAGAACTTCTTTTCCGTGCGCAACATCACCAATGTGCTCGGCCAGGCGTCGCTGCCGCTGATCGCCGGCACAGGCTGCGCCATCGTCTTCATTTCCGGCGAGGTCGATATTTCGATCGGCTCGCTGCTGGCGACCATTGCGCTGCCGCTCATCATCATCATGAACGACACCAACTCCCTGCTGCTCGGCATCGGCGGCGCGCTGCTGTTCGGCCTGATCGTCGGTGTGGTGAACGGCTACCTCACCGCCTATGCCGGCATCAATTCGCTGATCGTGACGCTGGGCACGATGTTCATCATGCGCGGCGGCGTCTACCTCTACACCGGCCAGCGCGCGATCCCGGACGACGCCAGCCTCGACAGCTTCATCGCGTTGTCGGATGGCCGGCTGTTCGACATTATCCCGTATTCGGCTGTCATCGCGATCGTCCTGCTTGCCGCTTTCGCCTACATGATGCGCCATCGGCCGTTCGGTCGTCAGATCTATGCTGTCGGCGGCAACCAGGAAGTGGCGCGGCTGGCGGGTTACGATGTGCGGCGCGTCAAGTTCATCTGCTTCATCATCAGCTCGCTGCTGGCGACGGTTGCCGGCATCATCCTGGCGGCCCGTGTCGGTTCGGCGCAGCATACGGCAGGGCTCAATTTCGAGTTCCAGGTGGTCGCCGCGACCGTGCTTGGCGGGGTCAGCCTTGCCGGCGGCATCGGCAGCCTGGGCGGCATGGCGCTCGGCGTTCTGATCCTGCAGTTCCTGTCCAACGGGCTGCGTGGACTTGGCCTGCCGACCGAATGGCAGCTGGTCATCACCGGCATGATCATCATCGCCGCGGTCGCCTTCGACGAGGCGAAACGCCGGCGCGCGACTGGAGGCTGACATGGCTCGTCTCGAAGGAAAAACCGCCGTCATCACCGGCGCCGCCGACGGCATCGGCCATGCGATCGCGCAGGCGATGGCGCGCGAGGGCGCGCATGTCTTCCTTGGCGATATCGCGGATACGGCGGGCGAGGATTTCGCGGCGGCGCTGCGCGCGACTGGCTACCTCGCCGACTATGTGCATTGCGACGTTTCGCAGGAGGCCGATATCATCAGCCTCATCGGCAGCGCCGTCGAAAAGACCGGACATCTCGACGTGCTGGTCAACAATGCCGCCATCGCCATTGGCGGCATGCCGGTGCATGAGATGACCGACGAGCAATGGCACCGGTTGATCGCGGTCAATCTGACCAGCGTCTTTCGCGGTTGCAAATACGCGCTGCCGCACATGATCGCGCAAAAGTCCGGCTCGATCATCAACATGGCCTCCGCGCAGGGCCACATCGGGCTTGATGGCTGGACCGCCTATGCCGGCGCCAAGGGTGCGGTGATGGCGATGACGCGGCAGATGGCGGTCGAATTCGGCCCAATGAACATCCGCGTCAATTCGATTTCGCCGGGCACCATCAACACGCCGATGAACGACAAGCTGATCAAGGAGATCGGCGGCAATCTGGCAAAAGCCTGGGTCAAGATGCATCCGCTTGGCCGTATCGGCGAGCCCTCCGAAGTGGCCGAAGCCGCCATCTATCTCGCCTCCGACGCCGCGGGCTTTACCACCGGCACCGATCTGCGCGTTGACGGCGGCCTGACCGCCGCACCGCGCTACGTTCCCGAACTGCTTTGAAAACACGAAACGAGACATGACATGAACAAGGCCCTCGAAGGCGTCCGCATCCTCGATTTCAGCCATCTGCTGCAGGGGCCGTTCGCGACGCAATTGCTGGGCGACATGGGCGCCGATGTCATCAAGGTCGAGCGTGCCGGCGCCGGCGACATGTTTCGCGGCATGACCTTCTTCGCCAAATGGGTGGGCGGCTCAGAGAGCCCGAATTTCCTTGCCTGGAACCGCAACAAGCGCTCGATCGCGCTCAACCTGAAGAGCCGCAAGGTGCATGCCATCATCATGGAGATGGCCAAGACCGCCGACGTGGTGGTGCAGAATTTCCGCCCCGGCGTGCTGGCCAAGCTCGGCTATGGCTACGAGGACTTCAGGGCCGTCAATCCGCGCGTCATCTATTGCTCGGGTTCCGGCTACGGCGAGGAAGGCCCCTATGTCGAGCGCCCCGGCCAGGACATGCTGATCCAGGGGCTCGCGGGGCTGATTGCCAACACCGGCCGTGGCGACCAGGCCCCGGTTCCCGCCGGCGCCGGCCTCGCCGATCAGATCGGCGCCATGAACATGGTCTACGGCATCCTGTCGGCTCTCTACTATCGCGAGAAAACCGGCAAGGGCCAGAAGATCGAGGTCAACCTGCTGGCAGGCCTGATGGCGCACCTCAACCAGGAATACGTCGCCGTGCTCAACCTCGGCGAGGATTTCGTGCGGCCCAATTCCGGCATCGGCCATCCCGGCATGCAGGCGCCGTTCGGCATCTACGAGACCAAGGACGGCGGCTACATATCGATCGCCATGAGCCCGTTCAAGACGCTATACGAAGTGCTGGAAGCGCCACAGCTCGACGTCTATGACGACATGAAAACCCTGTTCGACAAGCGCGACGAGGTGTTTGAGAAGGTCAATGCGGAGACGAAAAAATTCGCCACGCAGGATTTGCTGGCACGGCTGCTGGCGGTCGACATCTGGTGCGCCGAGGTGAAGGACATCCGCCGCGCGGCGGAGGACCCGCAGGTCAAGCACATGGGGATGATCACCAGCTATGATCATCCGCGCGGCGGCAAGGTGCGGGTGGTCGGGCCGGCGGTCAAGATGAGCGAGACGCCAGCGACCATCGAACGGCCGGCACCGCTGATCGGCCAGCATGGCCGCGAGATCCTGGCCGAGTTCGGCTTCTCCAAGGACGAGATCGCGGCACTTGAGGCGTCAGGCGACATGACCGTGGACGCGGCCTGACGATGAAAGCCTATCAGACACTGACGGTTGAAACCTCTGGCCGCGTCGCGATCGTCACCTTCCGGCGCGCCGATCAGCTCAATGCCATGAACCGGCTGATGCAAGGCGAGATCACCGAGGCCTTCCAGGCACTGTCCGGCGAGGCGGGTATCGGTGCGATCGTGGTGACTGGCGAAGGGCGCGGCTTCATGGCTGGCGCCGACATCAAGGAATATGCCGCGCAGACCGGGCCGGAGTTCGATACGTTCCAGGCCGCCGGCACGCGTATGTACGCGGCGATCGAGAACAATACGAAGCCGGTGATCGCGGCGGTCAACGGCTTCGCGCTGGGCGGCGGCATGGAGCTGGTGCTGTGCTGTGACATCGTGATCGCCCACCAATTCGCCAAGCTCGGCTTGCCGGAGATCAAGCTCGGGTTGATCCCTGGCGGCGGCGGCACGCAGCGCAGCGTCGCCAAGCTTGGCCGCAATCGCGCCAACCTTCTGCTGATGACCGGCGCCATCGTGCCGGCTTCCGAATTCGTCGATGCCGGGCTGGTCAACGAAATCGTCGATGTCGACAGGCTGATGCCGCGCGCGCTGGAATTGGCCGGGATGATCGCCGCCGAGCCCGCCGCCGCTATCGAAGGCCTGAAGACGCTGACGGCGCATGCTGTGTCGGGCGATCTGGCCGAAGGTCTGGCCATGGAGCGCGATGTTCTGGGCGACCTCTACCGCAGCGAGATCGGCCAGCGGCGCGTCAGGGAGTTCGCCGACAGGAGTGCGGTCAAGAAGACCGGCTCATGAAGGACGGCGACGACTATCGCGGATTGGGCTGGGCGCATGGTGCGCTGACTGTCCAGCGGCTTGGCGCGATGCTGGCTCCCGTCACGTTCCTGCTTGGCGATGGCCGGCAGGTCTCGCCGATGCACATCGCGCCGTGGTCGCACGAACCCGGCGCGGCGGCGCTGCCAGGAATATTGCGCAAGTTGCGTGGCGAATGGCCCTGCGTGCCCTTTGGCTATTCGGTACCGGCAGACGGATGGCCAGAGACCTGGGCGCGCGTGATGGGTCCGCCCGAGCCGGATGAAGAAGTCCATGGCTATAGCTCCAACCATGAGTGGACATGGCGCGACAGCAGCAGGGAATCATTGTCGCTGTCGCTTGCCTATCCCGAGCCGAGCCCGGTCGAGTGGGTTGAACGTACGATAACACCAGATCCTTCGGCGCCGGCCATCGACATTGAGTTCAAGGTGCTTGTTCGCCGTCCCTGCCGCCTGCCCATCGGGTTGCACCCAGTCTTCCGGCTGCCGTTGGAGACGGGCGCCGCCACGCTGGAACTCGGCCGCTTCGATCAAGGCCGCACCAATCCACACGATGTCGAGCCCGGCGCGGAGCTGTTCGCCCGCGACACGTCTTTCACCGAACTGACCAGCGTGCCGGCGCGCGCCGGCGGCGTGGCCGACGCCTCGCGCCTGCCACTGGCCGGTGAGACGGAGGAGTTGCTGCAGATCGGGGGGCTTGATGGCACGGCGGCGCTCGCCAACCGCGCGGACGGCTATCGGGTAAAACTCTCGTGGCAGAAGGAACATTTTCCGAGCCTGCTGCTCTGGTACTCCAATCGCGGCCGCAAGGCAGCGCCGTGGAACGGGCGTCATGTCGCCATTGGCATAGAGCCGGTCTGCTCGCCCTTCGGGCTTGGGCCGGCGACGGCTGTGGCCGACAATCCGATCGCGCAATCCGGCATCGCGACGGCGCTGGAATTCTCGCCCGAAACCCCCTTCGTCACCCGCTATCGCATCGAGGTATCCGCGCTGTGACAGATCGTCGGGCAACGTCTCTGGTCAAGCCGAACCGGCCGCGCTTCACCGATGTTGATGGGCTCGCTGCCAAGGTTGGCCACGGGGACGCTTTCGGCGTTGGCGGCCACCATTTCGCCCGGCTGCCGATCGCATTGCTGCGCGCGATCGTTCGTTCCGGCATCAAGGACCTGCGCTACGTCTGCTGGGCCGGCGGCTTGCCGCTCGAACTGCTGCTCGAGGCGAATGCGGTAGCGGAAATTGATCTCTGCTTTTCCAGCCTCGACATTTTTGGTCTTCCGCCGCGTTTTCGCGCCGCCGCCGAGATCGGCGCGGTTTCGGTCCGCGACTGGACGGCGCTGGCCATGATCCAGGCCTTGCGAGCAGCGCAGCAGAACCTGCCGTCCATGCCGTTCCAGCTTCCGCAGGGATCGGACATGCTGGCGCGCGTGCCTGGCGCGATCGCCGCGCCTGATCCCATCGGCGGGACCGTAGCGGGTTTCATACCACCTCTGCGCCTTGATACATTCGTCGTCCATGCCCAGCGCGCCGACGAAAGCGGCAATGTGCAGATCATAGGCCCCCGCGCACTCGACTTCGCCATGGCGGGCGCGGCGCGTAAGGTTCTGGTTACGGTCGAGGAGATCGTTCCAGTCGGGGCGCTACGGCAGGACGGGCGCCAGAGCATTCTGACCCGCAACCAGGTTTCCGCCATAGCGCTGGCGCCGGGCGGCGCCTATCCGGCATCGTGCTTGCCATTCTATGTGACGGATTACCGGGCACTGTCGGAGGCTTTCGCGGCCAGGGAAACGCCTTTGGTGGACACTCTGCGCCTGCCGTCCGAAGGCGTGCCGGAGCTGCCGCGCCAAGCTGCGAAGGTCCGCGCTGAAACAGTTGTGGCCATGCCAGCGCTCACGCAACGTGAAAGGAAAGCCTCCGTCGACGAGATTATCGCCACACGCATCGCCGCCGAACTCGACGATGACAGTTTTGCCAGCGCCGGCGCGGTGTCGCCGCTGGCCAATGTCGCCTACCGGCTGGCCAAGGCAACGCACGCGCCGGACATGATCATCGCGACGATGAGTTGCGGCCACCTCGACATCGCGCCAAGCCCGATGATCCTGTCACTGATCGAAAGCCTGGATTGCGAGACGGCGGTGGCGCATGCCGGTGGCGATGACACCTACTCGACCTACTACCAGGCAGGTGCCGTAACGCATGAGATCGTCGGCGCCGCGCAAGTAGATCGATGTGGCCGTGTCAACACCATCGCGCTGCGCAAACCAAGCGGCGGCCTTATCCGGTTGCCTGGGCAGGGCGGCATGGCCGACGTCGCCAACATGCATCGCGACTACCTGCTCTACATTCCCCGCCATTCGGTGCAGTCCCTGGTGGATAAGGTCGAGATCGTCAGCTCCGCCCGTGGGCTCCTGACGCAGGCCGAGCGCGAGCCGATGGGCTATCGCACCGGCAGGGCGCTGATCTTCACCGACCTCTGCGTCTTTCGCCTCGATCAGACATCCAGGGAATTGACCGTCATCGAGACCATGCCCGGCGTCACGCACGAGCAGATCCGTCATGTCACCGGATTTGCTGTGACGTTCGATGCCAATTGCAGGGAGGTCCCCCAGCCTTCTGGCGATATGCTCGCTGTCTTGCGAAACCGCATCGATCCGCTGGGTCTTCGCCGCCTGGAGTTTGTCAGCGCCAAGGAGCGCGGTGCGCTCATCGCCGAGATCCTCGCGGCCGACCGAACCATGGTCGAACGCTGCATCGCCGCACAGCGAAAATTGGACGCCGCCAGGAGCTGATTCATGGCCAAGCCGTTGCTCGACATCTCCGCCGCGCGGGTCTTCTTCGACGGCATCTTCACCAGTCCACGCGTCGCGCATCCGGAGGGCGTGGCTGTCCACCGCGATGGGTCGATCTGGTGCGGCACCGAAACCGGCGACCTTTTGCGGCTGGCCGCCGATGGCGGCTCGGTCGAGCGCATGGGTGGCACCGATGGCTTCCTGCTCGGCATTGCTTTCGACAGCGCCGGCAACTGTTTTGCCTGCGACTTGAAACACGCGGCTATCTTTCGCTGGGATGCGGTGACGGCTCGCATGGAGCGCTTCGCTTCGGCTGGCATCCGGGTGCCGAACTACCCGATCGTCGATGAGGCCAGAGGCTGGCTGTACGTCTCGGACAGTGTTGGCGAAGACAAGCGCTCGGGGGTTTTCCGCTTTGACCTGAAGACAGGCGAGGGTGGCCTTTGGTGCCGGGAGGCCATGTCGTTTGCCAACGGCATGGCCATGGCGCCGGATGGCAACGGTCTCTACGTCGTGGAAAGCGATGCGCCGTGTATCAGCTATGTGCCGATCCTTGCCGACGGGACGGCGGGGGCACGACGGGTCGTCATCGAAG
The DNA here is from genome assembly GCA_039916205.1 of Mesorhizobium sp. Classification (GTDB taxonomy): domain Bacteria; phylum Pseudomonadota; class Alphaproteobacteria; order Rhizobiales; family Rhizobiaceae; genus Mesorhizobium. Next base: position 7,181 of record JBDSLV010000235.1, read on the forward strand.
GCGTCCACAATGTTCCCGATGGCGTGGCTTTCGCGCCCGACGGGTCGCTGTTCATTTCATGCTACGAGCCAAGCCGGATTTATCGCTGGCGAGAAGACAGAGGCCTCGAAGTGCTGATCGAGGACTCGGCGGCGACCACGCTGGCGCATCCCACCAACATCGCCTTCAAGGGCGACAAGCTCTACACGGCCAATCTGGGGCGCTGGCACATCACCGAAATTGACCTGAGCCTTCTCTAGAGGCGTCGAATGTCGACTGCGGCCCAAGCATCTGGAAGCGTAAGGTCTCCCGGCCAGCGTATTTTCATATGCGCTTTGATTTGTAACGAAATTCGCCCGGCGTGCTTTTGAAATTGACCCGAAACACCGAGTGAAAATACTGAACGCTTTGGAACCCGACAACTCCGGCTATCTCCTTCAAGGAAAGGTCGCTCTCCTGCAGAAGCTTTTTTGCGGCATTCAAACGATACTGAATGAGATATTTCTTCGGTCCGACACCGACATGCAACCTGAATAATTTTCGAAACTGGACAAGGCTGAGCTTGCTCTCGCCGGCAAGGCTGTCGACCGAAATATCCTGGCTGTAGAAATCATGGATCTTCAGCAGCGACTTGCTGATGCGATGGTCGAGATGATCGTCTCTCGGAAGCAGTTGGGCACCATCGAGAATTTCATTGATCAGCAGGCTTTTCAAAAAGGCGCTGCCCCAGCTCTGTCCGGACTGGCTGTCGGTATTGAACACCGATACGAAGCTTCGCAATTCAGCCAGATCCGCGACGGGACCACGCAGACGTCCCGTCGGCTGAACAAAGAAATTGAGCAGCGGCACCTTCCAGACATTCTTGATGTGGCAATGGACCGCAATCATGTCGAGTTCGGTGCAGCCATCACCCAACTCCACCATGTGTTCGACATTGTCCCTGAGCATGATGAACTGGCCGGGCGCGGCGCTATAGACCGTGCCTTCGCTGGTGACTTTCACCACTCCCTTGGCTGGAAACAGAAAGAAACTGTCGTTCACCCGGCGCGAAGCCAGTGACCATGGCGCGGCGATGCGCCAGTTGATCGCCGTGAGAATGTCGACCTTGAACTCGCTGACTATCCATCTGATCTGCTCGCTCAGCTCGGGCGCAAGCGCTGTCGTCAACGTGTCCGGCTGTTCGCTCATGGCAGTACCCTTGGGTGCCGAAAATCGTAATGATGTGCCGTTTATCAATCTAGTCCCGGTTCCCGGGGCTCGTTAGCTTGCGGCGTCAACGAAACATCGACCGCTCTAAAACGCGACATTCATAAAAGAGTCTCGAACGAACACAAGCCCGGCAACTATGCTTTACGCAACCGAAGTATATCGAAATTTATCCGGGAATGTTCGACCTCAATCGTTTGCTCGTCGCCGCAATATGCAGCTGGGAAAGTGTCCGTTTTAAATTCGCGGTGCGTCACCGGCCCGGACCGCTGCATTGCCGTGACGTGTATTATTTTCAGAGTCGAGGACTGACAGAATGAATACTGATTTGCCGCGCTCGCATGGGCAATCCCGAAGCGCGTCAGACTCGGCCAAGGCGACAGGCAACGACAGCCGCATCGACACCCATCATCATATTCTCCCCCCTCAATATGCCGCCTGGCTGAACAGCCGAGGCATCGCCGATGGAGACCGGCCGCTTCCCAAATGGAGCCTTGAGGGCGCTCTGGACCTGATGAATGAAAACGGCATTGCCGCGAGTGTCCTCTCGGTCTCGACGCCAGGCGTCTATCTCGATGAGGATGCCGATGTGCGCGGGATGGCCCGGGCGGTCAATGAGTTTGCCGCCGACATTGTCTCGAGATATCCGAAGCGGTTCGGCTTCCTTGCGACGCTGCCATTGCCGGATCTCGATGGCGCGCTGACCGAGACGGCCCACGCCTTCGATACGCTGCAGGCCGATGGCATCATCCTGCTGAGCAACATTGGCGGCACCTACCTTGGCGACGCGTCATGGGACCCGCTGATGGCGGAGCTGGATCGCCGTGGCGCGACAATCCTTATCCATCCCTGCGCGCTTCCCAGCGACGAGGTGCCGGGCATCCCCTCATATGCCGCCGATTTCCTGCTCGACACGACGCGGGCGGCGATCAACATCGCAAAATCAGGCTGCCTCGAACGCTTTCCACGCCTGCGGATCATCCTGTCACATGCGGGTGGATTCCTGCCTTACGCGGCGCAGCGCTTTGCCGGTCTGTGTTCGGCCGACGGCAGCAGCGAAAGCGGCATTAGTCGGTTGCGGCGCTTCTATTTCGATACAGCCTTGTCCAGCACACCCTATGCGTTGCCGAGCCTGCTTTCCTTCGCTGAGCCGACGCACATCACCTTCGGCAGCGACTGGCCGTTCGCGGCGAAGGAGCGCTCGGCGTATTACCGGCAATTGCTGGATGACTTCCCCTTGACCGATGAACAGCGCCACGCCATCGCCAGGGGCAATGCGCAGGCGCTGTTTCCCCGGTTTGCCTGAAAGCCTGACGATGCATAGCTTTGTCTACAACGCCAATCCGGCCCGCGTGCTCTTCGGATCCGGAACGCTGGCGCAATTGCCTTCGGAGGTACGGCGGCTGGGTTTGAACCGTGTTCTGATCCTGTCGACGCCACGGCAGCGGCTGGCGGGGCAGGTGGCCAGTCTTCTGGGCGATTGCGCTGCCGGCATCTTCGCCGAAGCCGCCATGCACACGCCATTGCATATAACGCAGGCGGCAATGGCCGTGGTTGCCGATCTTCGGATCGACGGCGTTGTCGCCATCGGCGGCGGGTCGTCCATAGGCCTCGGCAAAGCTATCGCGCTTCGCACCGATCTGCCCCAGATCGTCATCCCCACCACCTATGCCGGCTCGGAAATGACATCGGTTCTCGGCGAGACGGTTGACGGTGCGAAAGTCACGCAAACCGACCGCAGGATATTGCCTGAAGCCGTGATTTATGACGTCGACCTGACGCTTGCCCTGCCGACATTGATATCCGGCGCCAGCGGCATCAACGCCATCGCTCATGCGGTCGAGGCGCTCTATGCCCGTGACCGCAATCCGGTGGTCGACCTGATGGCCGCGGAAGGCATAGGCGCGCTGGCCAGCGCCTTGCCGCGTATTGTCGAGAAGCCTGGCGATCGGGAAGCACGATCCCTGGCGCTCTACGGCGCATGGTTGTGCGGTATGTGCCTTGGTGCGGTCGGCATGGCGCTGCACCACAAGCTCTGCCACACGCTGGGGGGCTTGCTCGGCTTGCCGCACGCCGAAACGCATACAATCGTCCTGCCGCACGCCCTTGCCTACAATGCCGAAGCGGCGCCGCAAGCCGTCGCCAAGATCGCGGCGGCGCTCGGTGTCCGTGACGCCGCGCTTGGCCTCTACGACCTTGCCGGTGCTGTTGGCGCCAGGCGTGCGCTCAAGGACATCGGCATGTCGCGATCGCATATCGAGGAGGTTGTCGGCCGCGCGCTGGAAAACCCCTACTGGAATCCGCGACCGCTCGAGCGGGATGCACTGCGCGCGCTGGTGAAGAGAGCGTACGAAGGCGTTGCTCCCCGGGGATAGGGCAGGCCGTCAATGGAAAGCTCGGCACGCCGAAAACTGTAATACTCCATCGTTTATCAAACTACACACGATCCCGGCCGCTTGTTACGTATCTCTAGCTCTTGTGCGGCAGGCATTTTCGGGCGCCGCACCGTGGCAGTGCGGCGATCGATGCCCGGCGCATTCGCGCGATCAACATCAACACGCAGAGAAAGAATGGTACTGGCCGTGGGTAGTTATGGGATCCATCATGTGACGATTTTTTGCGGGCCCGCCCGTCAAAACGTCGAATTTTACACGGCCATTCTGGGGCTGCGCTTCGTCAAGAAGACCGTCAATTTCGATGACCCCGAAGTCTATCATTTCTACTATGGCGATGGCGCTGGCCAGCCCGGCACCATCATAACCTTCTTCCCCTCGCAGAAGGAGCCGGGTGAGCTCGGCGCCGGGCAAGCGCAGGAAACCACCTATCGTGTGCCGGCCAACGCAATCGACTACTGGGCGGCGCGCTTTGCCGAGAAGGGGGTGGTCCAGCAGCCGCGCTTCAAGCGTTTTGGCGAAACGGTGCTGCCCTTCCAGGATGCCGATGGCGTCAGGCTGGCGCTGGTGGGTGTTCATGGGGCTGAAGCCGAGCCTGCCTTTGCCGGTGGCGACGTGCCTGAGGATTATGCGCTGCGCGGTTTTCATAGCATCAGCCTGCTGGAGCGGGCCGCCGCCCCGACCGCTGCTATCCTGAGCGGCGTGCTGGGGTTCACGCCCATCGCGTTCGAGGGCAACGTGACGCGGTTCCAGGCTGGCGACACGACGCTCGGCGGCATTGTCGATATCCACGTCGACAAGGACGCTGCTGAAGGCCGTCTCGGCCCCGGCTCGATCCATCACGTCGCTTTCCGTGCCGCCAATGACGCCGTCCAGGCCGAGATGGCCGGGAAACTCGCCGAGGCGCATTCCATTCCCGTCACCCAGCAGTTGAACCGGAACTACTTTCGCTCGGTCTATTTCAGCGAGCCGGGCGGAGTTCACTTCGAGATCGCCACCGACGAGCCAGGCTTCACCGTGGACGAGCCGTCAACGGATCTCGGCCGGAATCTGAAACTGCCGCCCTGGCTCGAGGCGCGCCGCGCCACGATCGAGGCCGTCCTGCCCGCGCTTGGCTGACGCAGGTCCACGCTCCGCGCGGCTGCCGGCAGGCGGCCGCGCTCGGCTTGATGTCTCCCACTCTCAGGACATGCTCATGGCCGCTCCCGAACTCTCTTTCATTCATCATTTCGAACCGGGGCCGGCTGCCGCCGTTCCGGTTCTGCTGCTGCATGGTACAGGCGGAGATGAGAACGCGCTGTTGCCCTTCGGCCGTCTGGTCGCGCCCGGCCATGCGTTGCTGTCGCCACGCGGCAAGGTGCTGGAGCAAGGCAAGGCGCGATATTTTCGCCGCTTCGCCGAAGGCATCCTGGACGAAGACGACGTGCGCGCACGCGCCGTGGAGCTGGCCGATTTCGTGGCGGCGGCGCAGGCGGTCCACGATCTGCCACCGCCCATCGCGATCGGCTTTTCCAACGGCGCCAACATCGCCGCCGCCATGCTGTTCCTGCGTCCCGCCGCGCTTGCCGGGGCCGCGTTGCTGCGGCCGATGATGCCGCTGGCGAAACCACCCGTTTCCGACCTTGGCGGCAAGCGTGTCCTGATCGTTTCTGGCGCGGACGATCCGGTCATGCCCGCTGGCGACGATGAGCGCCTGGCGCGGCAGCTGCGATTGTCCGGCGCCGTGGTTCGCAGTGAGATCCTGCCCAGGGGCGGGCATGACCTATGTGCCGAAGATGAGGGCGTTGTCGCGGCATGGATGGCAAGGCTGTCCCGCGCGGCATCCGGCCGATCCTGAACTGGCGCATATCCCCGGCGCGTATTCACCCGAAGTCTGGATGTGAAGCCTCCGGCAAACCAGAAGCGGGCCGCGTTCGCCGCCGCTGTCCGCAAGCCATGGCCTTGCGGGGCAGCCTGTTGGCAGGCTTTCCACAAGCGCATACCGCACCCATGCACCCATCATTTCATTCCTTGAGTGCTGTCCCGGACGCCGCTTGGCGGCCGCTCGTCGGTTTGTCGGAGGCCGTCCGTCGAGTATCGAAAACTGCAATACTCTGCCGGTTGTTGGACTATGTGCGCACACGGCATCCTGTCACCAATATAGCAGTACAAATCCAGCGCTCATGCGGCGTGCCGAAAGCGGCGTACCGAGGAAAGAAGCGCGGATACCAAGGGGTGGGTCTTTCAGATTTTGTCGCCGGCGATCTTGCCGGCATTCGTTCGACGGCGAAGACAACCGCCGGCTTTTAAGTTGCAATGGGGCGCCTTGCGAAGGCGCCGATGGGAGGGAAGCAGTGATTACAAGACGAACTGTTCTGGCGATTGGCGGCCTGTCCATGCTGCCGTGGGTCGGCAAGCTGGCGGCTCAGGAGACTAAGAAGCCCGCGCCCGGTGGCGTCCTGCGCGTCGCCGTGTATGATGATCCGAGAAGCATTTTCTCGCCGATCGAGACCGGCGACCTCGAGCTGACCATCGGTTCGAAGATTTTCGAATCGCTGCTGCGGCTGAAGGCCGACAACACGTTCGAAGGCGTGCTGGCGGAATCCTGGAAGTACTCGCCGGACGGCAAGGAGTATGAATTCAAGCTGCGCGACAACACGCGCTTTCATGACGGGCAGCCGCTGACATCGGAGGATATCGCGTTCTCCATCATGGAACTGGGCAAGAAGCACAACGCATTTGGCAGCACATTGTTCGCCAATGTTATCGCCGCCGACCTGCCGGATGCCAGAACCGTGGTGTTCAAGTTGAGCAAGCCGATGCCGCCTTTCCCGTTCCTGGGCACGCTCGCCGCCTTCGCGCCGATCGCGCCGAAGCATATCTACGGCACCAGCGACATCCTGAAGAATCCCAAGAACAACACCCCGATCGGCACCGGCCCGTTCCGCTTCAAGGAATGGAATCGCGGCTCGTCGATCGTCCTCGATCGCAATCCCGACTATCGGGAAAAGTCGGAACCGTATCTGGATCAGGTCGTGTTCCGCATCATTACCGATCCGGGCGCGCGAGCGGCGGCTTTCGAGGCCGACGAGGTCGATGCCGGCGTCAACAGCCCGGTCAGCAAGGCGGATCTCAAGCGTCTTGCCGAGCTTCCCTTCATTGCCATCGACGCGTCCGGCAACAAGGCGACCGAGGGCGTCAACGCGATCGAAGTGAACCTGCGCCGCAAGGAACTGTCCGACGTTCGCGTTCGCCGTGCCATCAGCATGTCGATCGATCGCAACTTCATCTGCAAGGCTGTCTATGAGGGCATGGCGGCCCCGGCTCATGGGCCCATCCGCTCCGACAGTTTCCTGTTCGATGCAGAGCTGCCGCAACTGGCCTTCAATATCGAGGAGGCAAACAAGCTGCTCGACGAAGCCGGCTATCCGAAAGGCGCCGATGGCTGGCGCTTCAACCTGAACATCGATCCGAACGGCGACGACCTCAACGTCATTGGCGACTACATCAAGCAGGCGCTTGCCGGCATCGGCATCAACGGGACCATCATCGTGTCCGACTATGCCACGCACAATGCCCGTATCTACACGGATTACGATTTCGACCTGTCGGTTCAGGTCATCAGCACGCTCGTCGATCCGCAGATCTCCGTCTTCGACTACTACTGGTCGAAGGCAATCAGCAAGGGACGCTGGCAGACCAACGCCACCGACTACCGCAACGAGGAAATGGACAAGGCGATCGAGGACGCGGAGTCAGCGATTGAAGCCGATCAGCGCCTCGCGGCGTTGAAGCAGTTCCAGAAGATCGCCGCCCGCGACCTGCCCTTGATTCCGCTGGTCGAATACGAGAGCCACAATGTCTTCAACAAGCGGGTTCAACTGGGCTCGTTGGGCCCGGTGTGGCCGCTTCAGACCTGGGCCGATGCATGGCTTGAGAAATGACGGACGTCACGTCAACTTCCGGAGCCGTGCGCAAGCATAGGAAAACGGCTCCGCGTGCCTTGCAAGTCATAGCCAACCGGCTGGCGCAGGCGATCCCCACGATCGCTTGCGTCCTGGTTGTCAACTTCTTCCTCGTCCGGCTCATCCCTGGCGACCCTGTCGATGCCTTCGTGGCCAAGGCACAGGCCGCCGATGCACTGTTCAAGGAAAATCTGCGGCACGAGATGGGTCTCGATCAGCCGATCTGGGTTCAGTTCGGCATCTACCTTTGGAAGATCGTGCACCTGGATTTCGGCTGGTCGTTTCAAAACTCCGCGCCAGTCCTGGAGGTGATCCTGTCGCGGCTCTGGCCGACAGTATTGCTGGTTGTCGTTAGCATCGCCCTGTCCCTGGTCGGCGGCGTGGTGTTGGGTGTGACCGCCGCACGCTACTTCCTGACCTGGAAAGATCGGGCGATCGCCATCATGTCGATGATCCTCTATGCCATGCCGGCCTTCTGGATCGGGCTCAGCCTTATCGTGGTGTTCTCGGTCAAGCTGCGTCTTGTGCCGGTCGGCGGCTTTGACACGATCGGGTCCGGCAAGACCGGGCTGGCTTACGCGCTCGATGTCGCACGCCACATGGTGCTGCCGGCGGCGACGCTGGGTCTGTTTTACCTCGCCGTCTACACGCGGCTGGTCAGGGCCTCCATGCTGGAACTGCTCGACAGCGACTTCGTGCGCACCGCGCGGGCGAAGGGCCTGTCGGAAAGCACGGTGCTCTGGCGGCACATGCTGCCCCACGCGCTGCTTCCCGTGCTGACCATGGTTGGCGTACAATTGGGGTCGCTGCTCAGCGGCGCCATTGTCATCGAAACCGTGTTCAGCTGGCCCGGTCTTGGCCGGCTGACCTTTCAGGCAGCGCTGCAGCGGGACTACAACACCTTGCTCGCCATCCTGCTGATGAGCACCGTGGTGGTCGTCACCGCGAATTTGATTGTCGATCTTGTGTCCGCATGGATCGACCGGCGTATGGACGTGAACTAGATGGCGTCGTTGCGAGAGTTCTGGCGCCGTTACCGGCAAAACCCAGGCGCCGTCCTGGGCCTGATAATCGTCCTGGGAGCCATGGCGATGGCGCTCCTGGCGCCGTGGGTTTTTCCGGACGATCCGCGCCGCATTGCCGGCGCTCCCTATATCGCACCCTTTGTCACCTGGCAGTTTCCGCTGGGGACCGACCAGCTTGGGCGTGACCTCCTTGCCCAGCTTTTCTATGGCGCGCGCGTCTCGCTGCTCGTCGGCATTGTTGCCGCCCTTGGTGCCGCCCTCATCGGCTGCACCATCGGCGCGCTGGCCGGCTTCTACGGCGGCCGGCTGGGCGCGCTCCTGATGCGCGGAACCGAGATGTTCCAGACGATCCCTGATATCATGCTGGCGCTGGTGCTGGTGACCATCCTGCAAGCGTCGCTCACCAGCGTCATCATCTCGATCGCCATCGTCAGCTGGACCACCGTCGCGCGTGTGACGCGTGCCGAATTCCTGAAACTGCGCAGCCAGGATTTCGTCCTCGCCTGCATCGTCATGGGCATGCCGAGCTGGCGCATCATCGTCAGCCAGATTTTCCCCAACGTGCTGCCGCCGATCATGGTGATGACCTCGATCATCGCCGCCGGCGCCATCCTGGCGGAATCGTCACTGTCGTTTCTCGGGCTTGGCGACCCGAACTCGGTCAGCTGGGGCATGATGACCGGCGTCGGGCGAAGTGTCTTTCGAAACGCCTGGTATGTTTCGGGCATTCCTGGACTGGCAATCCTGATCGCCGTTCTCGGCATAAACCTTGTTTCGGACGGATTGAACGATGCTCTTAATCCCAAGCGGCGGGAGCGCTGAGATGGCGATCCTCAGAGTTGAAGACCTGGCGGTGAAGTTCAGGACCAGCCACGGCGCCGTGTGTGCCGTGGACGGCCTGAGCTTCGAAATCGCCGCCGGCGAGACCCTGGCTGTCGTCGGCGAATCCGGGTCAGGCAAGTCGGTAACGGCGCTGGCGATCATGCGGCTGCTGCCGAGGCAGACCGGCGTCGGCATTTCCGGCCAGATCCGGCTGGGCGACAGAAACCTCACCGCGCTTTCCGAAGCCGAGATGCAGGACGTTCGCGGCAACCAGGTATCGATGGTGTTCCAGGAGCCGATGACCTCGCTCAATCCGCTGATGCGGGTTGGCGAACAGATCCAGGAAAGCATCCGTCACCACCAGAAGATTTCCGCCGCCGCCAGTCGCCGGCGTGCCATCGAACTGCTCGACCAGGTCCGTATCGCCGACCCGCATCGCCGCATTGACGAATTCCCGCACACGCTCTCAGGCGGCATGCGCCAGCGGGTGATGATCGCCATGGCGCTTGCCTGCGAGCCAAAACTGCTGATCGCCGACGAACCGACGACGGCGCTCGACGTCACCGTTCAGGCACAGATTCTCGAACTGCTGGCCAATCTGCGCGAGACCATGGGCATGGCGATGCTGCTGATCACGCACGACCTGTCGATCGTTGCCGATACCGCCGACCGGACCCTGGTCATGTATGCAGGCTGCATGGTCGAGCAGGCGCCGACCGGTGACCTTCTCGCCTGGCCCTCCCATCCCTATACGAAGGGGTTGATGGGATCGTTGCCGAAGGCACGGCAGCCAGGCCAGCCGCGCCAGCGCCTGACGGAAATCCCCGGCACGGTCCCGCCGCTGCACGCGCTGCCCGCCGGCTGTTCGTTCGCGCAACGATGCCATCTCGCGGCCGAGATTTGCCGTGTCGACCGCCCGGTTGCGCATGCGGTGGCGCGGGAGCGGCTGGCCGCATGCCATTTTGCCAAGTTGGAGGCCCTATGACCCCGCTGCTTTCGGTCGAGGACCTTCATAAGCATTTTCCCGATCGTATCGGCGCGTTGCGCGCCGTCGATGGCGTCTCATTCTCGATCCGTCCGGGCGAAACGCTTGGGCTGGTCGGCGAGTCCGGATGCGGCAAGTCCACGGTTGGGCGGACCATTCTGCGGCTCTACAAGCCGACCAGTGGCCGCATCGTCCTGGACGGCAAGGACATAGCGTCCTTGCCGGAAAGCGAGTTGCGGCCGCTGCGGCGCGACATCCAGATTGTGTTCCAGGATCCTTACGGCAGCCTCAATCCGCGATCCAAGATCGGCCGGATTCTCGAGGAGCCGCTGATTGTCTGGGGCAAGGGACGCGGCGGCCAGCGCCGGGATTATGTTGTCTCCCTGCTTGAAAAAGTGGGGCTGAGGGCGGACGCCGTGGAAAGATACCCGCATGAGCTGTCGGGCGGGCAACGGCAGCGCGTGGGCATCGCACGTGCGCTTGCGCTCGACCCGAAGCTGATCGTCTGCGACGAAGCTGTCTCGGCTCTCGATGTGTCGGTGCGCGCCCAGATCATCAATCTGCTGGTTGATCTGCAGCAGACGATGGGGATTTCATATCTGTTCATCTCGCACGACCTGGCGGTCGTCGAGCACATATCCGATCGTGTCGCCGTCATGTATCTCGGGCGCATCGTCGAGACAGCCAGCGCGGACGACCTCTGGGCGAACCCGGTTCATCCCTATACGCGGGCGCTGTTTGACGCATCGCCAAAGATACTCGCGCCGGGCGAGCGCAAGCTCAATCTGCTCGAAGGTGATTTGCCCAGTCCCGTCAATCCGCCGGACGGCTGCCGGTTCAACACGCGCTGTCCTTTCGCGACGAAAATATGCCGGGAAGTCGAGCCGCCGGACTGGCTGGCTTCGCCAGGACATTCGGTTTCGTGCCATCACGCCGAGGCTCTGTCCAAGGCTGGGCCATTCACCACGCACACGCACAGCGATCGCATTCCAAAAGGGAAGAGGCATGACAACGCATCCGTTATCTGACGTGCAGATGAACGCCGCCATGAAAGCACAGACAGAGGCGCAATACGCGGTTCACTTCGCCAACCGCGAACTGGTCAAGCGTGACTGGCGCGACCCTGTCTATGTCGCGGCGCGTCAGGCGCTGGAGAGCGTCAACGTCGATCTTTACAAGGCGAAATGGCAACTCGGCAGGATGGACGGCACCTATGCCGACTTCGCCTTGCCGTTGGATCCGGCCGACAATCTTGCTGCGACATGCGAGGTGTTCCAGAGCATTGTCGAGGCCGCCAACAAGATCGCCGACGCCTGCCGCAAGGATGAGGTTGTCGCCGCCAGCCCGCCTGCTGTCTCCAGGCGGCAAGGCACCGAAACGAACTTCTCCGACGATATCCCGCTGGTTCCGACCATCTGCCCGGTGGTGGTCCTGCAAGGCTCGAACCGCGACATGGGGCGCCAGTATGCGCAGCAGGTCATCGAGATCTATGGCAACTGGGTTTTCGCGCGGCAGGCCGAGCGGGTGTTGACCGAAGCCGAGCTTGTCGAGATGCGCAAATGGGAAGCCGAACTGCGGCGCTATATGCCGGAAGTGCTCGACTTCGTGCAGGGCTGGGCCGAGGGAGCGACGGCGGCTGGAGCACCAATCGCCTATGACAATGTGCTGGCGATCTGGACCGGCACGCGGCCATTCTCGACGGAGATACGGCCGTTCGCGTTTGCCGATTCCGACAAGGCCAACGACAAGACGATAGCTGCCTATCTGGGTGTCGGAACCGAAGCCGGCCAGCCAAGAGGCGAGATCACCGACATGTGCAGCGGCGTCTGTGCCTGGGGCGGCGCGACGACGGATGGAAAGCTGGTGGCCGCGGCCACGACGGACCATGACTGTACGTTTCAGGCGACGATTGTCGCGTTTCCGGACCAGGGTAACAATTTCATCTACACGCCCTTTTCGGTGAAGGGATCGATCCCGGTGATCGGTCGCGATTTCATGGGCGGTCATCCCGGCATGAACAGCAAGGGTGTCGCCTATGTTCACCACGGCGGCGCCAGCACCGGCGAGCCGCGCGACCAGTGGGGTTACGGCGTTCGCCGTGGGCCGGCGACCTTCCACACGCTGCAGTTTGCCAACACCGCCGTGGAAGCGCGCGACATGCAGGTGTCCTGGCCGGTGGGCGATGCCGGTATCACGCTTGGAACGGCGGGCGGAATGTATGCCGACAGCACGCATGCCTTCAGTTTCGAGGCGCGCAGCGGAAGCCCCGACAAGCCCAACCCGATCATTCGCGAAGCGACATACGATGCCTTGGGCAAGCCGCACGACTTTCTCTACGCGAACAACAATGCGCTCAGTCCGCGCTCGGCGCATCTCAACGCGGCGCCGGCCTATGGCTACCAGTACTCGCTGGCCGGCGGCTGGTTCACCTTCGATCCCAAGGTCATCTACGAAGAGCCCGGCGGCATCGCGATCCGGCGGCTGTTGACGAAGGAGAGCGAGGGCCGCAACCGCTTCCATTATCGCGTCATGATGGAAGGCTACGGCCGGGTCGACTTCGACTACCTGACGGCGCTCTATCGCACCAGCGGCGACATCCCCGCAGGTGACTTCAAGGACGTCAGCGCCCGTTGGGATGCCGGTGAACAGTGGAATTGCTCGCCGGCGCATCGATCGATCGCCAGCACCTTCGTCATCCGGCCTGATGCCGAAAACACCGGAACTTACCAGGCCTGTATCGGGCCTGCCGAGCGCAGCCTCAATTGCCGCGACCCGGGCCATGGCTACTACTACTATGACGAGACGAACGCGTTCTGGGAGCTGACGCTGGCGGCGTCGCCTGAAGAGGTAACAGCGCTCGCCAGGGACAAGGCCAAGGGCCACGTCGAGGCAGCAACGGAGGCGCTGCGCGGCTTCGATGGTTGCCAGTCAGGCAGGGCCGAGCTTCAGCGCCTGCTGAGATCGGCCGAGACGGAACTGGCTGAGGCCGGCGGACATCAGCCCGACCAGGACGTCAGCGATGCTCGGCTTGCTGCGCTCGCGCGCAGCGTTCGTGCTTCGACGCGCTCGCAGGTGCGGGCAAGGCAAGTGACCGAAGCGGTCACCCGACCCAAAAGGCTCGAGGTGGCAAAGGCCTGATCACCGGGCTCCAGGGCATTCCTATTTCGTTCGGCGTGTCCGAACCAACTATTGCGTTCCCCAAGAGCGACTGGCGGCCTTGTCTGACAAGGCCGCCATTTTTTGGCAAGCATACGCGCACCGGAATCCAAGCAACGTCTTACCACTCGGGGGTGCCGGATCCCTCCGTTCGCAGAGTATCGAAAAGTGCAATACTCTGTCGGTTGTCGGACTATTTGCCGCCCCTTCCGCCTGCCACCAATGAGCCGTCAATAAAACAGCGCTCACGGGGGCGATCTCAAGCAGAGACTTGAGGCGTTGGAAAAAGAAGCGCGATTTCTTCAAAGCTATTTTCAGATTTTGCTGCCGATCGACCGCTTTCCTTGCTGGAGGCGCGGGGAGGTTTTGTCGTTGGCAGACAGCAAACATGTCCATTTCAATTCTTGATTGGGGGTCACTATGCCTATCAACAAACTGCTTCTTTGCTCCGCTGCGGCTCTTGTCGCGGCAACCGGTGCGCGCGCCGCCGACGCTGTCGTCGTCGCCGAACCGGAGCCGGCTGAATATGTCAGAATCTGCGACGTTTATGGCACGGGCTATTTCTACATTCCCGGCACCGAAACCTGCCTGCGTATCGGCGGCAGCGTCCGCTATACGATCGCTGCAGGCAACGTCGGGACATTCGATGCCGTGAACCATGTCCCCGACCAGATGGGCGACGGCACGCACGACACGTGGAAAAAGGAAGCGCGCTTCGAGATCGATACGGATACCGCTCAGGAGACCGAACTCGGCAGCTTGAAAACCTTCACCATGACCCGTTTCTATTTCGGCAACAGCGGCGGCGACTATTCGGATCAGAATCCGGCAAATTCGCGCCGGAACAACTGGCAGGCCCGCAATAAGGAGATCACTTTGAACGCGGCCTGGATCCAACTCGGCGGCTTGCGTGTCGGCAAGGACGATTCCGCTTTCGATTCGTTCGTCGGCTATGCCGGCGATGTGATCCAGGACACGTTGATCCCCTGGGGCGGCTATGACACCAACCTGGTCCAGTATAATTTCGACGCAGGCAACGGCCTGGCGGCGGTGATCTCGCTGGAAGAGGGCTCCGACGACGGTTCCGGCGACAATACGATCGACAGCTACGTGCCGAATGTCGTTGGCGGCGTGAAGTACACGCAAGCCTGGGGCGGGATCGCGGCTGTCGGCGCCTATGACAGCAACTTCGAGGAGTGGACCGGCAAGGTTCGGCTGGACGTCAACGCCACGCAAAGCCTGTCGCTGTTCATCATGGCCGGCTACGGCACGGATGAGCACACGGCGACCGGTCGCAATTTCTTCAAGGAATGGGGTGGCAACTGGGCGGTCTGGGGCGGCGGCACCTACAAGATCAATGAGAAAGCCTCGTTCAACACGCAGCTTTCCTATGACTCCGAACAGAATTTCGGCGCAGCCGCCAACATCAGGTACATGCTGGTGCCGGGTCTGAAGGTCACGGCCGAGATCGACTATTTCAACCGCGGCGCGAAGGACACCTACAACTGGACCGGCGCGATCAAGAAGAGCGCTGTTGGCGGCGTGCTTCGCTTCCAGCGGTAGTTCTGACAGTCCTGCCCGACGGAATCGAGGGCCGGCGGCAGCGATGCCGCTGGCCTGATTTCCCTGTTCTATCGATTTCCTGGCACGAACGGCTCATCAAACGAGCTTCCCGCTCTTTTCAGCATGCCGGGCGTAAATCCGTGCGCTGCGCGAAAAACCCGCGAAAGATGGCTCTGGTCCGCGAAGCCGGCCTGAATGGCGGCGTCAGCCAGGCTTGATCCTGCCTCGATAAACCTGTTCGCCCGCCGAAGCCTCCTGTCACGTATGAATGCGGCCGGCGTGATTCCCAGAACCTTGTTAAAGTCGCGAATGACCTGGAAACGTGTGATGCCTGCCGTCCTGGCGAGATGCTGGAGATCGAGTTCGGAGCCAAGATTGTCTTCGATATATTCTTCGTAAACAGTCAATCGGCGGCGAGACCCTGAGCGCTCGATTGTCTCCGGCCGCTGCGTGTGGCCAGCATTGCGCAAGATCAGATAGCGCAACGCAACAAGTATGGCCTCTTCGGCGGCCGGCACATCGTCCGTCTCCGACGACTGGTGGGCGAGGGCCATTGCTTGTGCCAGCTTCGGGTCATTTATCACGGCGCGCCGAAAAACCGGGGCATCGGTGATCCCGAACTCCGCCGCCACCCCAGCCATGAATTCGACCTGCGGGTAAAAGGTGCGATAGGACCAGCCGTCATCGCCGCCAGCCTCGCCATCGTGCCATTCCTCGGGGTTGACGACGATCAGCGAACCGGCCGGTGCGACGACCGATTCTCGTCCGATCCTCACACGTTCGGCCCCGGCTGTGATCAGCGCGATAACATAGGTTGGGTGCGTATGGCGGTCGTAGCGATGGCTTGTGAACCTCGCCTTGAGAAGACCAAGGTCAGGGAAGCGCGGGTGACGCCAGAATTCCTTCTTCTCCTTCAGGTTCCTGATCATCGGGGCCGGTCAATCCTGTTCAAGACCCTTGCCGCGCCATGGCGCTAAAAAGCCCGTCGGAAGACAAGATGATCGCATATGTGACGACAAGATGATCGCACGGATGAGGAATAGCCATGCTGCACAATGACCCGATCGCTGCCGTTACACCAGAGGTGATCGGCTGGCGCCACCAGATCCACGCCAATCCGGAACTTGGCTTCCAGGAGAAGGAGACGGCGCGTTTCGTGGCCGCGCAATTGCGCGGCTTCGGGCTCGAAGTCCACGAAGGCATCGGCGGGACCGGCGTTGTCGGCGTTCTGAAAAGCGGCGCTAGCGGGCGCGCTATCGGCCTGCGCGCGGAGCTGGATGCGTTGCCTGTCGTCGAGCGCACTGGCCTTTCCTACGCTTCAACACGGGAGGGTGTGATGCATGCGTGCGGCCATGACGGCCACACCGCGATGCTGCTCGGCGCGGCCAAGTTGCTGAGCCAGGCCCCGGCTTTCGACGGTACCGTCTACTTCGTTTTCCAGCCGGCCGAGGAGAACGAAGGCGGCAGCATGCGCATGATCGAGGATGGCGTGTTCAAACGCTTCCCGGTCGAAGCGATGTATGCCGTCCACAACTGGCCGGGGCTCAAATTCGGCACGATCGCGACGCGCGTCGGCCCTCAGATGGCGGCGGTCGACAATTTCGAGTTGCGGTTCTCCGGCCTGGGCGCCCATGTCGCCATGCCGCATCTTGGCGATGATCCCATCCTGGCCGCCGGCGCCTTTATCACCGCCGTCCAGCGCATCGTCAGCCGCTCGGTTGATCCGCAGACGCCGCTCGTGGTCAGCTTGACCCAGGTGCATGGCGGCAACGTTGGCAACATCGTGCCCAAGGAAATCTGGATACAAGGCACGTGCCGCTTCTTCGACGCGGAACTCTCGGATCATTGCGAGAAGCTTCTGGGCGAGATCGCTCAAGGGATCGCCGCGTCGCATGGCGTCACCGCGCATCTCGTCTACAAAAGAGGCTATCCGCCTGTGATCAACACCGCTGAGGCCGTTGCGACAGCGATAGCTGCCGCCGCCGGCGTTGTCGGCGCCGAGAACGCGTTGACCGACTTCAGTCCTAGTCTCGGTTGTGAGGATTTTGCCTACATGGTCAGGGCGGCCAGCGGCTCCTACGCATGGATTGGAGCAGGCGATGTCGGGCCGGGCGCGGGCCTTCATGGTGACAGATACGTCTTCAACGACGAGATCGTCCCGATCGTCCTGCGCTACTGGACCGACCTCGTGGCGCGTGCCTTGCCCAAGGTCGGGCAGGCCGCGCCATGACGGTGGCCCCTCGCTCCGCTATTCTGGAGCCGGCGGGAAACTATCCAACGGATAGATCGGACGCGGCACATTCTTGAACGGGATTTTGGCATAATCCATTGTCGACAGGGCGCCGCAATCGCAGACGATGATCTTTCCGGCAATGGATTCAAAATCCGCGCGGAAATGCTGCTGCGATTTGACCACCACCACGTCATGGGTGGTCGGCTCGATGCCAAAGGCCCTGAACTGCTGTTGATCCAGCAATTGCGAGCGTTCGGTCACGACAAGGACCTTCACGCCGTCGACTGAAATAACGGCGGAGGGACCGAAACTGAATTCGAGCCCGCCCAACTGCGGACCGGTGCCAATGAGTTTTCCATCGCTTAGATGCAAAAGCCTCGCCTCTACATCCAGTGGCGCCCCACCAAAGAGGGGATCCATTTTCCCGCCCAGCGAAATGGAGACGGTGTCTCCAATCTGTCGGGTCGACAGCTGTTTGACTGTCCCGGCATCAACCATCGGCCCGAAACACGCGTTCCGGACCTTGGCTTTCAGCAGCGCATGGAGGAGCGCCGTGGCGTCGCCATAGGCGCCGGCGCCTGGATTGTCGGCGTAGTCGGCGATGATGAGCGGGCGTTCGCCGCCATAGTCGCGCGCGATTTCCGCCGCTTCCTCCGGCGTGTAAAAATTGTTGAGAACATTGGCGCGGTTGTCCCAGATTTTGTCGGCGATGCGCTCCGCGAACGCTTTGTGCCTATCCGGATCGCCGTCATAGGTCACGACCACGGTCGGGCCAACTTCCTCGATATCGGCACCTGGAAAAGCGCCGTTGATGCTGACGGCAAGGGCACCTGGTGTTTTCTCATGGGCTCTTGCTTCATCCATCCACTCGATCATCGGCCCGATATCCGTGCGGCCGGCATTTGCCTCCTCGAGCATTGGCCTGCGCACCGAGAGTGTCCTGGGTCGGATCGAGCCTTGCATCGCCTGTTGCAGTAGCTCGCCGGCATGGCGGGCTGTTTCCCGGATATCGACATGCGGATAGGTTTTGAAGGAGATCAGTATGTCAGCGTTTTCGCACATGCTGGCCGTGACATTGGCATGCGGGTCCAGAGTAACGGCGATCGGTATGTGGCGTTTCAGCAAGCGGCGTAGCCGGTCGAGCAACTCACCTTCGCCATCGGGCGAAAACTCGGTCACCATGGCGCCGTGAAGGCCTAGCAAGATGCCGTCGAGGCCGTCGCCCAGCTCCACCACCTTATCCAGGATCTTCTGCGTGATGCGATCAAATGCGTCGCGCGTTACCGGCCCGGCGGGTTCGGCATCCGCGCTGATGGAATGCACCAGTTTCCAATCATATTTGCGCGCAACATCCAGAAATCCCGCCAGCTCGGTATTGGCGTCGCCGCGCGCCAAAATGGCGGCGGCGCCTTCGTGGATGCGGGTGTTCCGAAAGGCTTCATAGTCCGTCTTGATGACGTTGAAAGTATTGGTTTCGTGGGTAAATTCAGCGGTCAGGATGCAACTGCTCATTGCTCTTCCTCTTACAAAGGAGCGATCTCATAGTCGGATTGCCGCAGGTTGAAGGAACGTGGCCCTGTCGGCCTGCCATTCGCGGGGCGTTTCAACTCGCGAACTTCGCCCCGGCGAGAAGGTCTTCAATCATTGAGCTCCTGAATTTGTCGGTCTTTTTCGTTCCGTCGATATTCATCAGCACGGCGACGGCATGGCTCTGATCTTTCGTCAGGATCACCATGTTGGAGGCGCCGATATCGCTGCCGGAATGCCCCACGAATGGTGTTGCGCCGATGTCCTCCGAAAGCCAGCCCAACCCCTGATAGGGTACGATTGCCGGATCGACCTGGTCGCGCAGCATGGCGGCGACGGCCGCCGGCGACAAAATCGCGCGCGGGCCGGTCTCTCCGCCGAGCATCGCACGCAGCATCTTGGCCAGGTCATTGACCGAACAGCGCAGCATGCCGGCGGGCACGTCTGGATAGCCTTCCTGCGGCAGTTCGACGAACGCACCCTTCTCAAACTTGTAAGGCTTGGAAATCACGTCGGGTGCGAATTGCCGCAAATACCAATGCGCATTTTCAATGCCGAGCGGCTTGAAGATGTTGGCCTCTACGTAAGACGAAAAATCCTGTTTGCTGACGCTCTCGACGACATAGCCGGCGAGGGCGACGGCGACATTGGAATAGGACCATTTCTTGCCGGGCTTTGCCTTGTAGAACGAGGTCTTTGGCGAATAGGTCTTCCCGCCTTTTACAAGATAGTCCCGAAGGAAGCTGGACAGGCTTTGCGTCGGATCGCCCTCGACGGAGTAATCCTCGTAGCCATCATCGGATATGCTGGACGTGTGCGTGATCAGTTGATGCGGCGTGATCGGCAGCTTCTGATGATGAGGATTTGTGACGGCAAAATCGATGAACTTGCTGACGTCCTGATGCAGGTCGAGGCCTTTGCGCTCAAACAGCTGGACCAGCGCCGAAGCGGTGAACAGCTTGCTGACCGATGCCAGATGCGTTGGGGTATCAGCCGTGAATTTTCGCTGCTGTTGGATATCGGCAAAGCCAAACGCGGCAGAATAGCGTGTCGACCCGTCCTTGGCGGTTATCCCGATGGCGGTTCCCGAAACCTTGGCGGCTGCCATGCGCGCCGGGACACCCGCTTCGAATTGCCGGCGCCAGGCTTCGAACGCCGGGCTTTGCCTGTCTTCAGCCATGGCAAAGGTTCCCTGGGGGATGAGCAGCCCGGCCACTCCCATCTTGAGCAATGAACGTCGGGTCGAGACCATGATCGATTTCCCTCATCTGGCGGTCGTTTCGCTGATTGAGTCGGGAGTTTGGCTGAGGAATTCGTCGGCTGCGCGGCCAAAAGGCGCCTGCTTCACGGCCTCGCTTGAGAATGACCGCGTCGACCGCATGGCGTGTCGTGCCCCCTGTTAACAAGCTAACTAATTGACAAGTTGAACCCTTGGGCTCTACGGTGCGCTTGTCCATGCTTATGGGCGGTGGCAAGGGTGCCATTTGAAATTTCGCGGCGATGAAGCCTCCAGTATCCGGTGCCAAGCCGGCTGCGGGGCTTTTTTGTTTTGGGGCAATCATAAGAGGTTTCATTCCGGACTCGGCAAAAAGAAAAATTATGAGTTCCGTTGCTTGGGACCGGCGCGCTGAGGGGCGTGCACAAGGAAAAAGGGACAATGGGAGCAGATACAGGACGAAAACAGACCTCTGAGCCGTGGCGTGTCGGCGTGCTGTTCTCGCGCACGGGCTTCATGTCCGTCATCGAGGAAACACAGTTGCGCGGAACCCTGATCGCTATCGATCAGATCAACGAACGCGGTGGCGTCCACGGTCGCCCCATCGAGCCGGTAATCTACAATCCCGGCTCCGACGTGCGCTCTTACGGCCAGTATGCCAAGCGCCTGATGGTCGAGGATGGCGTCAGCACCATCTTTGGCTGCTACACGTCTTCGAGCCGCAGGGCCGTTCTGCCGGTGGTTGAGCGGCTGGACGGGTTGCTGTGGTATCCGACCCTCTACGAGGGCTTCGAGTTTTCCCCCAATGTGATCTACACCGGGGCAACGCCGAACCAGAACTCGGTTCAGCTGTGCCGCGTCCTCATGGAGCAGTTCGGCAAGCGCTTTTTCTTCATCGGGTCGGATTACATCTACCCGCGCGAGTCAAACCGCGTCATGCGTGAAATGGTGCGCAACAATGGCGGTTCGATTGTCGGCGAGCGTTATTTGAGATTGGAAGCCGACCGCAGCGAATTCATACCGCTGCTGCGCGACATCAAGCGGGCCCAGCCGGACGTGATCTTCTCCACTGTCGTCGGTGAATCGACCACCTTCCTCTATCAGGCCTATCACGACATGGGCCTCAATCCGAAGGTCGTGCCGATCGCCAGCCTGACCACCACGGAAGCCGAGATCAGGGCCATGGGGCATGATGTCGGCGAGGGGCATTTCACCGCCGCTTCGTATTTCCAGGGTATCGAGACCGAGACAAACAATGATTTCGTCACGCATTATCACAAGCTCTATGGCGACGACGAGCCGACCAACATGTGCCTGGAGGCCTCCTACTTTCAGGTCAATCTTTTCGCCCGGACGCTCGAGCAGACAAATTCACTTGAAACGCGCCAACTGCGCAATTCGGTGATGGGCACGGAGTTCGAGGCGCCGCAGGGCTGTGTTTCCATCAACCCCGTTTGGGGACATGCCGACGTGTGGACCCGCATTGGCCGCGCCAACCGGAAAGGGCAGTTTGATATCGTGTTCCAGTCCCCGACCAGCGTTCGGTCCGACCCGTATCTGATCGGCTATGGCCGTCGGTTCGAGCTCGCGGAATGCGCGTAGAATGGCCGAACCGCAGCACAGGGAGGCGCCGGTGAGGGCCGATTACGGACATGACCGCTGGGCAGGCTCGCCGCCACGGCAGGATAGCCGCGCGCCCTCGGCGGAGCGGCCGCCGCGGCAGTCGGACCGCCCGCAGGAACTGAATGTCGCTGCTATTGTCGAGCGTGACGATAATGGTGAGTTCCTGATCCGCGAACTCCAGCGCATGCGCGCCAATGTTCGTCATATCTGGCCGGCGCCGTCACAGATTCCGTTGCAGTATGACGCGATCTTCGTCGCGCTTTCGAACGATCTGCCGCAGCGCATTCCCTGGGTGCCGGGAGAGCCGTCTTCCGCGCTGATCCTCGTCGATGACGGCAAGGATCCTTTGAACCTGAAGCTGATCCACAATTGCGCCGGCCATGGGCTGCTGCATTATCCCGCGACGTCGCGCATGATCCAGGCGGTGCTGATGCTGGCGCGGGAGCATTTCCAGTATGAGCGGCGTCTGCGTGGCCGCATCGAGAAACTCGATGAGAACCTGCGCACGACGCGCCTTGTCGAGCGGGCAAAAGTGCTTCTTATCCAGCTCAAGAATCTCAGCGAGGAAGAGGCCTATAACTTCCTTCGCAAGCAGGCGATGGAAAAGCGCGTTACGATCGGACAAGTGGCTTCGGCCATCATTGACTCGCACGAACTTCTTAGTTAACGTTTTAACTATCGCGGCAAAGACGCCGTGTAGATAGTGGGTAACAACACCCTGCGGATCCGTCTGAAGACGGAGCGCGGGGTTTTTTGTTTGCGCACATCAGAACGCATTTGCGGCTAGGCTGCCGCGCATAAATCCAGAGGCGAAGAGGCCCTGAAACGAACTGCCCATCCCGGGCAGAGCGGTTCGGGGCCTTTGTTTTTTGTGGAGATAGAGGGTGAACAATAACAGACGTACTTTCCTTAAGGCAGGTGCCGCGGCCGGTGCTCTCACACTGGCGGGCTTTCCGTATATCTGGTCGAAAAACGGCTCGCTGGCCTATGCGCAGGACGGCGAGATCAAGGTTGGCGTGCTCTTCTCCTTGACGGGCACGACAGCGATCATCGAGGAGTCGCTCAACAAGGCGACGATCATGGCGATCGAGGAGATCAACGCGGCCGGCGGCATCAATGGCATCAAGATCACGCCGGTGATCGAGGACCCGGCGTCCGATCCCGCGACCTTTGCCGAGAAGGCGCGCAAGCTGGTGCTGAGCGACAAATGCGTGTCGGTGTTCGGCTCCTACACGTCCGCCAGCCGCAAGGCCGTGCTGCCGGTGTTCGAGAAGCAGAAGAACCTCTTCTGGTACCCGACGCTCTACGAAGGCCGCGAGTGCTCCAAGAACGTTATTTATACCGGCGCCGTGCCTAACCAGCAGCAGGACGATTTCGTGCCCTGGCTGGTCGAGAAGTTCGGCAAGCGCTGGTACCTGATCGGCTCCAACTACATATATCCGAAGGAAGAGAACAACTACTGCAAGAAGCTGCTTGCGGGACTGGGCGCCGAGGTGATCGCCGAGGAGTATGTGCCGCTCGGCCATTCCGAGTTCTCATCGGTCATCAACAAGTTCCGCTCTGAAAAGCCGAACGTGATCTTTTCGACCGTGGTCGGTGACTCGGTCGTCGCACTGCATCGGCAATATCGCGCCGCCGGCCTAGATCCGGCGACCATGCCGATGGCGAGCTTGACCACCTCGGAGAACGAAGTGGCGGCGATGGGCGGCGATGCCGCCGCCGGGCACTTCACCTCCGCGCCTTACTTCATGGTGTTCGACTCGCCGGAGAACAAGAAGTTCGTCGAGGCCTACAGGAAGCGCTGGGGGGCCGACAAGGTCACCCACTTCGTCTCGGAGTCGGCCTACTTCCAGGTGCATCTGTTCTCCCAGGCCGTCGCCAAGCTGGCGGCCAGCGACATCGGCCCTCTAACCATCCGCGAAGCGGTCAAGGGCGAACAGTACAAGGCCCCACAAGGCCTGATCAAAGTCGAGCCTGAGAACCTCCACTGCTGGCTGCGGCCGAAGATCGGTCAATGCAAGGCCGACGGGCAGTTCGAGATCCTCAAGCAGTCCGCGGATTGGCTCGAGCCCAATCCATACAGCGCCTATCCGGACCAGAAGTGCACGGCCGACGGCCTGAAACAGATCTGATCTCCTCCCTGGACAGCCGGCGGCCGAATGTGCGGCCGCCGGCACAGCTCACGGAATTGTTCCATGGACTTTGTCGTCTCACAGATCCTGACCGGTCTCAGCCTGTCGTCGATCCTCCTGTTCGTGGCCCTCGGTCTCGCCGTGATCTACGGCGTGACCGGCGTCATCAATCTCGCGCATGGCGAATTCGTCATGCTCGGCGCCTATGGCGCCTGGCTGCTGCAAACCCAGCTTGGCTGGGGCCTGATCGCGAGCCTTGTCCCGATCTTCATTCTCGTGGGTATTCTGGGCTGGCTGATCGAGGTGGCGGTGATCCGGCACCTCTATGACCGGCCGCTGGATACGATCCTGGCGACGTGGGGCCTCGGCGTGATGATCCAGCAGATCGTCCGCCTGACCGCCGGCGGCGAGTTGCGCTATGTCCAGATGCCCCCCTCGCTGTCCAGCAGCGTCAACATTCTCGGCGCGACCGACTCCGCCTACAGGCTGTTCGTGCTAGGCTTTTCGCTGGTGCTGTTTGCGCTGACCTGGTTCATCTACCGCTACACCTCCTTCGGCCTGCGGCTGCGTGCGATCACCCAGAACCGCAGCGTCGCGTCCTGTTTTGGCATCAATTCGGACCGCGCCTACCGCATGACCTTCGCCTATGGCGCGGGCCTCGCCGGTCTTGCCGGCGCACTGATCTCTCCCTTGAAAAGCGTGTCGCCCGAGATGGGCACCACCTATGTCGTCGACGCCTTCATGGTGGTCGTGCTTGGCGGGGTCCAGAGCCTGCTTGGCACGCTGGCGAGCTCCGGCCTGCTCGGCGAGATCACGGGTTTGCTTGCCTACTATGGCAACGACACGATCGCCAAGGCGCTCGTGCTGCTGGGCATCGTCATCATTATCCGTTTCCGACCGCAGGGCCTGTTTGCCCAGCGCGTCCGCGCTTGAACGAGAGGCCGCAGCCGGTGTCCGGAAAAGTCCCCCTTCAAATTCTTCTGTATGGCGTGGTCTGCCTCGCCATCCTGCTGTTTCCGCTGGTCGTCAACGACGCCTTCCTGCTCAACAAGTTCTCCCGCTATCTCGTCTTCGGCATGCTGGCGATCGCGCTCAGCTTGTCATGGGGCTACGCCGGCATCCTCAACCTTGGCCAGGCGATGACCTTCGGTCTCGGCTCCTACTGCATGGCGATGTACCTCAAGCTGAAGACGGTGCCGATCCACACCGGCAGCGACGGCTTGCCGGACTTCATGGTCTGGAACAACCTGACCGAACTGCCCTGGGTCTGGGCGCCGTTCCATTCCACGGCATTCGCACTGCTGGCAGGCATTCTTGTGCCTGCGCTGTTTGCCGGGCTGCTTGGATGGTTCATGTTCGGCGGCCGCGTCACCGGCGTTTACGCCGCCATCATCACGCTGGCGGCGATGGTGGTGGTCAATCTGATCATCGTCGATCAGCAGGGTTATACCGGCGGCTTCAACGGCATCACCGACCTCGCGCAGTTCGACATGTTTGGCTTCGAGTTCGACGCCTACTCGGCTTCGACCTACTATCTCGTCGCGATCTGCCTGACCGTCGCGCTGTTCGTGGCGCTGGCGGTAACGCGCAGCAAGACCGGGCTCATCCTGCAGGCGGTGCGCGACCGGGAAGAGCGCGTGCGCTTCTTTGGCTATGACGTGGCGCTCTACACGACCTTCGTCTTCTCGGTGTCGGCGGGCATCGCCGGCCTGGCGGGCATGCTCTACACCATCGTCATGGAGTTCGCCTCGCCGACCTTTCTCGGCGTGCCGCTCAGCCTTTCAATCGTCATATGGGTCGCCGTCGGTGGCCGCCGAAGCCTGCTCGGCGCGATGCTCGGCGCCTTGCTGGTGACCGGCGTCCAGGGCGCCCTGTCGGAATCGGAAGCTTTCCTCGAGACCTGGACACTGGTGATGGGCGGCCTGTTCGTCCTTATTGTCCTGTTGCTGCCGCAGGGCCTCGCCGGCGCGTTCCAAAGTCTCTCGGCCAGGCTCCAGCCTGCCGGCAAGGTCGGCACCGACAAAAAGACCAGTCCCGACAAAAAGACCGAGAGCCGAGACAGCGGGAAGACCGCGCATGCCGGGGAAACAGCATGAGCGCGACGCATGACAGGCTGCTCGCCCTCAAGGGCGCGACCGTATCCTTCCACGGCTTCGTTGCTGTCGATCATCTCGACCTGGAGGTTGGCGCGGGCGAGTTGCGCTGCCTGATCGGCCCGAACGGCGCCGGCAAGACGACAACGCTCGATCTGATCTGCGGCAAGTCGCGGATCAATTCCGGAGAGATCGTCTTCAAGGGCAAGCCGATCCACGCGCTGAACGAGTTCCAGATTGCCCGCGCCGGCATCGGCCGCAAGTTCCAGGTTCCAAGTGTCTTTCGCGAACTGACGGTGCGCGAAAATCTGGCCATCGGCGGTTCACGCGATCCGAGGGTGCTGAGCAATCTCTTCAAGTTCGGCACCAGCGCCGACCGGCAGCGCCTGGAAGAGATCGCGGTGCTGGTGGGATTGCGCGACGAGATGGCGACGCAGGCTGCCTTCCTGTCGCATGGCCAGACGCAATGGCTGGAGATTGCGCTGATCCTGGCGCAGGACCCGGCGCTGATCCTGATGGACGAGCCGACGGCTGGCATGACGGCGCATGAGACCAACAAGACCGCGGCGCTCTTCAATCACCTCAAGGGCAGACGTACGCTCATCGTGGTCGAGCACGACATGGGGTTCGTGCGCGACATCGCCGAGACCATCTCGGTCATGCACCAGGGCAAGCTGCTCGCGCAGGGAACCGCTGACGAGGTGTCGAGCGATGCCCGCGTCCGTGAGGCATATCTCGGGTCCGGAGGCATCGGTCATGCTTGATCTCGCAGACGTCGACGGCTTCTACGGCAGCAGCCGCGCGCTCCAGTCCGTTTCGCTGTCGGTCAAGAAGGGCGAATTCCTGTCGGTGCTTGGGCGCAATGGCGTCGGAAAGACCACGCTGCTCAGGACCATCCTCGGACTGATGTCGCACAGCACCGGATCGATCCGGCTGGACGACGCCGAGATCAACGCCATGCCGACGCACAAGCGCGCCAAGGCCGGCCTCGGCTACGTGCCGCAGGGACGCGGCATCCTGCCGAACTTCACGGTCAGGGAAAACCTGATGCTGGGAACCTTCGCCGCCGATAGGCCGGCCAAGACCATCCCCGACCACATCTTCGAGCTTTTCCCAATCCTGAAAGACTTCCTCGGCCGGCGCGGCGGCAATCTTTCAGGAGGCCAGCAACAGCAACTCGCCATCGCGCGGGCGCTGCTGTCGGAGCCCAAGATCATGCTTCTCGACGAACCGACCGAAGGCATCCAGCCCAACATCGTCGAGCAGATCGAGGACGTGCTGATCGACCTCAACCGCAAGCGCGGCCTGTCCATCATCCTGGTCGAGCAGAACATCAAATTCGCGCGGCGTGCATCCCACCGCTTCGCCATTCTCAATCGCGGCAGCGTGGCAGTGTCCGACGACATTTCCGGCCTCAGCGATGACCTGATCCATCACCACCTGGTCGTCTGACCTTACGCTCTGAAGGAGAACCAAATGTATCACGGCGATATCACGAGCAGCAAAGACACGGTCGGCGTTGCCGTCGTCAACTACAAGATGCCGCGTCTGCACACCAAGGCGGAGGTGCTGGAAAACGCCAGGAAAATCGCCGCGATGCTCGAAGGCATGAAGATCGGCCTGCCGGGCATGGATCTGGTCATCTTCCCCGAGTACTCGACCCACGGCATCATGTACGATTCCAAGGAAATGTACGAAACCGCCTCGCAGATCCCGGGCGAGGAGACGGCGATCTTCGCCGAGGCCTGCAAGCGCGCCAATGTCTGGGGCGTCTTCTCGCTGACCGGCGAGCGCCACGAGGAGCATCCCAACAAGGCCCCCTACAACACGCTCATCTTGATGAACAACAAGGGTGAGATTGTGCAGAAGTACCGCAAGATCATGCCTTGGGTGCCGATCGAAGGCTGGTATCCGGGCGACTGCACCTATGTCTCGGAAGGCCCCAAAGGCATGAAGATCAGCCTCATCATCTGCGATGACGGCAACTACCCGGAAATCTGGCGCGACTGCGCCATGCGCGGCGCCGAGCTGATCATCCGCTGCCAGGGCTACATGTACCCGGCCAAGGAACAGCAGGTTCAGATTTCGAAGTCCATGGCCTGGGCCAACAACGTCTATGTCGCGGTGGCAAACGCAGCCGGCTTCGATGGCGTCTATTCCTATTTCGGCCACTCGGCGATCATCGGCTTCGACGGACGCACGCTTGGAGAGTGCGGCACCGAGGAGAACGGCATCCAGTATGGCCAACTGTCAGTCTCGGCCATCCGCGATGCGCGCAAGAACGGCCAGTCGCAGAACCACCTCTTCAAGCTGCTGCACCGCGGCTACACTGGCATGATCAACTCCGGCGACGGCGACAAGGGCGTGGCGTCCTGCCCGTACAATTTCTACGCCAAATGGGTGAACGATCCGGAGGGCACGCGCGAGATGGTCGAAGCGCTGACGCGCGGCACCGTCGGCACGGACGAATGCCCGATCGACGGCATTCCCAACAAGTCGGCCCATCGCTGACGATACGCCAGGACCGCCCGGCGCCTCGGTGCCGGGCGGCCTCATCAAGAACAATCATCAAAAGGGGAACGACAGTGTCCACACAATCCGCAAGGCCCGGCGATACGCCGGTCGATACCGATCACGTGCTCGGCGAGGAATACGAACATGTGCCCGTGCCGCTCGCCGCGCGGCGCAGCCTCTTCTCCATGGTCATGGTCTGGGCCGGCTTTCCGATGATCATCACCGGCGCCATGACGGGATCGATCCTCGTCCTCGGCATGGGATTTTCCAACGCACTCACCGCCATGATCATCGGCAACCTGATCATGCTCTGCTATGTCGGGGCACTTGGTCTTTCGGCCTCGCGAACCGGCATGAATTTCGCCCTGATCGCATCGCAGATCTTCGGCACCAAGGGCTACGCGCTGGCATCAGGCCTGCTGTCCACGCTTCTTCTCGGTTGGTTCGCCGTGCAGACCGGCATTACCGGCGCCCTTATCTCCAGCACCTATGGGCTGAACTATGTCGCGATGACCATCGTCGCGGGCCTGCTCTATATCTGCATCACCTTCGTCGGCGTCAGGGGCCTGCATATGATCGGCCTCGTCTCGGTGCCCCTGTTCCTGGCGCTCGGGCTTTTCGTCGTCGTGCATTCGGCATCCACCACATCGTTCGACGCGATCTGGAACTACGCCGGCAACAATGGCGTGGCGACGATGTCCATGGGCGTTGGCCTGACCGTCGTGATCGCGCTCTTCATTGATGCGGGAACGGTGACCGGCGACTTCAATCGCTGGGCAAAGACCGGCAGCCATTCGCTGCTTGCCACATTCTCCGCTTTCCCGGTCGCCAATCTGGTTGCCATGCTGGTGGGCGGCATCATGACGGCGGCTCTTGCCGTACCGAATGCCAATCCGTTCGGCTCCGACAACATGTTCGGCTATATGAATTCGCTGCACATCGGCTGGCTCAGCCTGCTGGCTTTCCTGTTCCTCTACATCAATCTCGGCTCCGTCTGCTCGCATTGCCTCTACAACGCGGCAACGGGCTGGTCGCGCATCTTCGGTTCCAAGATGCGGCTGCTGGCGGTGGTGCTTGGCATCATTGGCATCGTCATCGCCGCCGGCAACGTCTGGGCCTTCTTCATCCAGTGGCTGTCGCTCCTGGGCGTCATCGTTCCGCCGATCGGCATGATCCTGCTGGTCGAGATCTACATCCTGAAGACCGGCGGCGCGGTTCAAAGGGAGTGGCGGTCGACACCGTTCATTTCCTGGGCGATCGGCGCGGCCGTCGGCTTCGTCGTGGAGTTCTACGCACCACAGCTTTCCACCGCGATCAGCGCCGGCTTGGTCGCTGCCATTGCCCATTTCGTCCTGTCGTCTCTAATGGCGCGCCGGACGGCGGCAGGCATAGCCGCCTGAAACCAGTGGCGCACCGGCGGGTGCGCCAACACTTCATGTTGAGGGACAACAGAATGACAATCGATTACGAGATTTTTGAAGCTGGCAATCTCACGCTGCAGAGCGGTGCGATGTTGCGCAACGCGAAGCTGGCCTTCAAGACCTTCGGCACGCTGAACGCGGCCAAGGACAATGCCATCCTCTATCCCACCTGGTATTCCGGCCAGCACTACGAAAACGAGTGGCTCGTCGGCAAGGGCATGGCGCTTGATCCCGACAAGTACTTCATCATCATTCCCAACATGTTCGGCAACGGCCTTTCCTCCTCGCCGAGCAACACGCCGGAGCCTTACAATGCCGCCCGTTTTCCGAAAGTGACGGCCTATGACAATGTCAGGGCGCAACACAGGCTGGTCACCGAACATTTCGGAATA
>JBDSLV010000236.1:0-5374 GCA_039916205.1 Mesorhizobium sp.
TCGATCATCTCCAGGGTCTCGCGCACCTTGCGGTCGACGTCGGCCTCCGGCACGCCACGATTGCGCAGCGGGAAGGCCAGATTGTCGTAGACGGTCATGGTGTCGTAGATGACCGGGAACTGGAACACCTGCGCGATGTTGCGTTCCTGGGTCGACAGGTTGGTCACATCCCGCCCGTTGAACAGCAACTGGCCATGCGAGGGATGAAGCAGGCCCGAGATGATGTTGAGCAGCGTGGTCTTGCCGCAGCCGGATGGCCCAAGCAGCGCATAGGCGCCGCCATCCTCGAAAATGTGGTGCACTTCCCGCAGCGCGAAATCGGCGTCCTTCTGCGGGTTCGGCAGGTAAGAATGGCGGATGTGATTGACGTCGATGCGTGCCATCTTTTTTGCTCCTACGCCGCCAGCTTCGGCGCGGTCACGGCACGGCCGTGCTCGTCGAAAACCATGATGTGGCGCGGGTCGATGAACACTTCGACCTCGTCGTCGGTCTCGAAATCCCTGATGCCATGGGTCAGCATGACCCAGCGCGCATCGGCGAAATCGAGATGGATGAAGCTCTCCGATCCGGTGATCTCGGTAATCGTAACCTTCGCCCGCACCGGCACCGCCAACGCATTGGGCCGCTCGAGCGACAGGTGGTGCGGCTGGAAACCGATCGTGTAATTGCTGTCGGCGATCCCCACCAGCTCAGCCGGCACCGGCAGCTTGACCCCGCCCTCGAGCAGGAAGTCCGGCCCTTTCTTAGCCAGCACAATGGTGTTGAGCGGCGGATCAGCGACGGTCTTTGCGGTCACCAGATCGACTGGCTTGCGGAACACTTCGATGGTCGGGCCAAACTGGGTGATCTGGCCTTGCGACAGCGTCGCTGTGTTGCCGCCGAGCAGCAGCGCCTCATGCGGTTCGGTGGTTGCGTAAACGAAGATGGTGCCGGCGGCAGCGAAAATTCTTGGCAGCTCGGCACGCAGTTCCTCGCGCAGCTTGTAGTCGAGATTGGCGAGCGGCTCGTCGAGCAGCACAAGGCTGGCGTTCTTGACGATGGCGCGCGCCAGCGCGGTGCGCTGCTGCTGGCCGCCTGACAGGCTGAGCGGCGTGCGGTCGAGATAAGGTGTCAGCTTCAAAAGAGCAGCAGCCTCGCGCACCTGGCTGTCGATCTTGCTCTGCTCGGTACCGGCCACCCTCAACGGCGAAGCGATGTTCTCATAGACCGTCATCGCCGGATAATTGATGAACTGCTGGTAGACCATGGCGATCTTGCGCTTCTGCACCGGCACGCCGGTAACGTCCTGGCCATCGAACCACACCGAGCCGGAGGTCGGCACATCGAGGCCGGCCATCAGGCGCATCAGGCTGGTCTTGCCGGACAGTGTCGGCCCAAGCAGAACGTTGAGCGAGCCGTGCTGGAGCGTCAGCGACACGTCACGGATATGCTCGGCCGCGCCAACCGTCTTGGTGACGTTCCTCAGTTCCAGCATGACGCCTCCTCCCCGGCCTTGCGCATCAGATCCCGGCCCTTCTCATTCGGCAGCCGCGACATGCTGGCGGCTTATGCCGCGCATGAATTCATCGAGCGATGCCACCTGTTCGCGGGTAAGATGCAGGCCGCGCTTGGTCCTGCGCCACAACACATCCTCGGCAGTGACAGCCCATTCGTTTTCAACGAGATAGCGCACCTCGGCCTCGAACAGATCTGTGCCAAAATTCCGGCCAAGATCGGCATTCGACTTGGCAAGGCCGAGCAGCGTGCGTGCCCGCGTGCCATAGAGCCTGGTCAACCGGCGGGCGAAACGTGCATCCAAGAACGGATAGGCGGACTTCAGCTTCGCCACTTCGGCATCAAAGCCGGTGGGCGGAAAATCGCCGCCTGGCAGCGAGGCGTTGGCGGTCCACGGCTTACCTCGCTTGCCGAGGAAACCCTCGATCTTTTCCAGCATCGATTCCGACAGCCGGCGATAGGTGGTGATCTTGCCGCCGAAGGCATTGACGAGCGGGGCGGTACCCTCGCCGCCATCGGCCTTCAATACATAGTCGCGCGTCGCCTCCTGCGCTTTCGACGCGCCGTCATCGTAGAGCGGGCGCACGGCGGAGTAGGTCCAGACGATGTCCGAACGCTTCACCGGCTGCGCGAAATACTCGCTCGCCGCGGCGCAGAGATAATCGATCTCGGTGTCGCTGATCTTCACATCGTGCGGATCGCCCGGATAGTCCTGATCGGTGGTGCCGATCAGCGTGAACTCTTCCTCGTAGGGAATGGCGAAGATGATGCGGCCGTCCTTGTTTTGGAAAAAGTAAGCGCGCGGGTCGTCGAATTTCTTGGCGATGACAATGTGGCTGCCCTGCACCAGGCGGACATTGTGCACATCGTTGAGGCCGACGACGCCTGACAGCACGTGATCGACCCACGGGCCGGCCGCGTTGACCAGCAGCCGTGCCTTGACCTCTTCGGTCTCGCCGGTCTGCAGGTTCTCGATCTTGATCGTCCAGATGTCGTTTTCGCGGCGCGCGCCCACCACCTTGGTGCGGGTTCGGATTGTCGCTCCGCGATCAGCGGCGTCGCGTGCGTTCAACGCCACGAGACGTGCATCATTGACCCAGCCATCGGAATATTCGAACGCCTTTTTGAACAGCGGCTTCAAGGGCTTGCCGGCAGGATCCCTGGCCATGTCCAGCGTTCTGGTCGCCGGCAGCAACTTGCGTCCACCAATGTGATCGTAGAGAAACAGGCCAAGCCGGATCAGCCATGCCGGACGCAGGCCTTTGGCGTAGGGCAGCACGAAACGCATTGGCCAGATGATATGCGGCGCATTCTTCCACAGAACCTCGCGCTCCATCAACGCTTCGCGCACCAGCCGGAATTCGTAGAACTCGAGATAGCGCAGGCCGCCATGGATGAGCTTGGTCGATCCGGAAGAGGTTCCGCTGGCTAGGTCGTTCATCTCGGCGAGAAAAACCGAAAAGCCGCGACCAGCAGCGTCGCGGGCAATGCCGCAGCCATTGATGCCGCCGCCTATGACGAAAATGTCACGGATCGAAGATGCGTCCACAAAGTCCTCCCACGATTTCGCATTGCACCAATTATGGTCTTTTGCGAAACCGTGTCCGAATTATTTCGAAATGAGAACGAATGTCAAACGAAATATCACAAGCCCGTGAATGGCTCCCAAGGGCTGCCTAGCCGAGCGACGTCTCGATCAACTGAACCTCTGCTTCCTGGCAGATCTTGCGTACCGACGGAATGTCGCAACGGTCGGTGATGAAGGTGTTGACCTGCGACAGATGGCCGATGCGAACCGGCGCCGTGCGTTCGAATTTGGTCTGGTCCGAAACCAGGATGACATGCCGCGCGTTGGCGATGATCGCCTGCGCCACCTTCACCTCGCGAAAATCGAAATCGAGCAGCGCGCCGTCATGGTCGATCGCCGAGGCACCGATCACGGCGTAGTCGACCTTGAACTGCCTGATGAAATCGACCGCGGCCTCGCCGACCACGCCGCCATCGGAGCCGCGTACGACGCCGCCGGCGATCACCACCTCGATCGACGGATAGATACGCATCCTATTGGCAACATTGATGTTATTGGTAATAACCATCAGGCCATTGTGATCGAGCAGCGCCTTGCTGACCGACTCTGTCGTGGTGCCGATGTTGATGAACAGTGAGGCATTGTCGGGGATCAGCCTCGCTGCCGCGCGACCGATCGCCTCCTTCTCCTCGGCGGCGATCTTGCGGCGCGCCTCATACTCCATGTTCTCGATGCCGGAGGGAAACAGCGCACCGCCATGGACGCGGGAAAGCAGCCGCTGATCGCAGAGGTCGTTGAGGTCCTTGCGTATGGTCTGCGGCGTCACATTGAAATGCGTCGCCAGGTCGTCGACCAGCACGCGGCCATTGTCCTTGGCCATCTGGATGATTTCGGCGTGGCGCGGCGACAGATACATCAGGCAAGCTCCCGTTTTCGTTTTTCTTGTCTATAACTGAAAACGAAACCGATGAAAAGGCATAAGCCGGCTAATGGAAATCAGCTGATAACAAAGACAAAGCTCGGCGCAACCATTTCAAGGCCCTTTCAGGTCAGGCCTCGCGCAATTTCGATGATCGTCTCGAACGCCGTATCGACATCGCTGGCAGCCGCTTCGAACTGGCCGACCTGGAAGCGGATTGCCACCGCGCCGTCCACCTTCGTCTGCGTCAGGTAGATGCGGCCATCATCGTTGATGGCATTGACCAGGCGCAGGTTGTGAGCGTCCGCATCGACGTCGGGTGACGCCCGATGCCGGAACGAGAACAATGACAGCATCGGTTCGGAGACAAGTTCAAAATCAGGCTCATTCGCCAGCCGGATCGCCAATCCCTCACTCCAGGCGACATGGTTGCGGATCATCGTGCGCAGGCCTTCCAGTCCATGGGCACGCAGCAGGAACCACAATTTCAGTGCGCGAAAGCGCCGGCCAAGCGGCACCGACCATTCGGAATAGTTGATGATGCCATCATGGCCGTGGGTCTTGAGATAGTCGGGCTTGATGGCGAGCGTGCGCACATGGCTCTCGGGATCGCGCAGGAACTGGATGGAGCAATCGAACTGCGCACCAAGCCATTTGTGCGGGTTGAAGACGATGGAATCCGCCCCTTCGACGCCTGCCCAAAAGTGCCGGTACTCCGGGCAGATCATTGCCGATCCGGCCCAGGCGGCATCGACATGAAGGTAGAGCCCATGCCGTCGCGCGATATCGGCAACCGCGGCGATGTCGTCCGTGCCGCCGGTGCTGGTACCGCCGACGCAAGCGATGATGCCGGCTGGCAGCATGCCGGCATCCCGGTCGGCAATGATCGCCGCTTCGAGTGCCGCGGTATCCATGGCACGAAACCGGCCGGCAACAGGAATGCGGACGAGATTGTCTTCGCCGATGCCTGACACCCAGATCGCCCGGTCAATCGACGTGTGGACCTGATCGGAGGAATAGATGCGCAACCTCGCCTGCCCGGTCAGGCCTTGCTTGTTGCCTTGCCAGTCGAGCGCGCGCTCGCGCATGGTCAGCACCGCGGCGAGCGTCGCCGATGACGCGGAATCCTGGATGACGCCCGAAAATCCTTCCGGCAGCCCGAGTGCCTGGCGCATCCAGTCGACTGTGCGGGTCTCGAGTTCGGTTGCCGCCGGCGAGGTCTGCCACAGCATGCACTGTGCGGCCATTGCCGAGACCAGATACTCCGCCACCACCGAGACCGGGGCTGCGTTGGCCGGAAAATAGGCGAAGAAGCGCGGATGCTGCCAATGCGTCATACCCGGCAGGATCTTGTTCTCGAAGTCGGCGAAAATCCGCTCCATCGGCTCGGCCGCCTCAGGCGGTGACACTTCGATGCTTTTGAAAACATCTCC
>JBDSLV010000237.1:0-3354 GCA_039916205.1 Mesorhizobium sp.
CACGCCGGCGATGACTTGCAGCACAATGCCGGCCCACAAGGCCAACCGCGCCTGCGGGACGCCACGCGCCGCCATTAGCCCGGTCAGGAAGGCCGCGTTCTGAATGTTGCGCAGGCCAGCGAAGACAAAGGCGCCGCCAAGCAGCAGGCGGCCAACAAACAGCAGGATCGAAGGAAAATCGGCAGGCATGAAACTCTCCCCTTTGAAACAGCTGGAGCGCCGCACGTCCAGCGGCGCTCCAAAACATATCCGGCCAATCAGGCGGCCTTGGCCGCAGGCATTGGGTGAATGGCGTGGAACGGGATGCACAGCCGGTTCCAAGTGTTGATCATGCCGAGCGCCACCGACAGATTGACCAATTCCTCGTCCGAGAAATGCTCGAGCGTGCGTGCATAAAGTTCGTCCGACACACCGTTTTGGGCGATCAAGGTGACAGCCTCGGTCCAGGCGAGAGCGGCGCGCTCGCGCTCTGAAAACAGCGGCGATTCCTTCCAGGCTGAGACCAGATAGAGCCGCTGTTCGGTTTCGCCGTCGCGCCTGGCTTCACGGCTGTGCATCTCGACACAATAGGAGCAGCCATTGATCTGCGACGCCCTGAGCTTGATCAGGTGCAGCAGGCTTACCTCAAGCCCGCACTCATCGACCGCCTTGTTGAGCGCCATCACCGCTTTCATGACTTCAGGCGCCTTGGCGAAGAATTGCATTCTCGTTTTCATCGTCTTCCTTTCACATACGACTGGGTTTTAGATCTGCTTGGTTGAACCGGGTTTCTGCGGCCGCTGATGGCGCTCGACGAAGGCGCAGCTCGCGGAAAGCGAACGGGGATCACCCTCCCGGTTGAATGTCGCGACGATGTCCGACAATTTGGTTTCCGCGAGCGCGGCGCGATAGGCGCGTTCCGCCTTTAGCATCGCGGCATTGATGCCGCAGGGTTTGATATAGGCCGAACCATCCAGCTTGACGGGACCGTTGCGGCGGATTTCGCCGCAACGAAAAGCCGGCTGGCGCCCTTCGATGGCGAGCACGACATCCAGCAGCGTTATGCTGTCCGCCGCCTTGGCCAGCCGGTAGCCGCCGGATGGCCCGGGTACGGATTCCAGGATGCCCGACGCACTCAGCATATTGAGGTGCTTCAGGAGGTAGCTCGGCGACAGGCCGAAGGATTCCGCAAGCGCAGCACCCGGCATCGTGCTGTTGCCTTCGACACTGGACAGCGTCGCCACGCAGTGAATGGCCGCCTCAACGCCCTCACCCAGCTTCATGATATCCATCTCCAGTTCATGGATATCTTTTATCGTGGATATTTTTTATCTGCAATAGGAAAGTTGAAAAAGCGGCATCCATGATGCCGCTTTTTCTAGAACTCTCTGGTGCTACTCGGCAGCCACCTTGGCCATCGGATTGTTCGGATGCGTCGTCCAGTTTGCATAGATCGGCGACACCGGCTTGCCAGTGCGCTGGTCCATCACGCCAACCGCCAGCGGCTCCATGGTGATGCAGTTCTCGACCGGGCAGACATTGACGCAGAGGTTGCAGCCGACGCACTCAGCCTCGATCACCTCGAAATGCCTGGCGCCATCAACCATGCTGGTGATCGCCTGATGCGAGGTGTCCTCGCAGGCGATGTGGCAGCGGCCGCACTTGATGCAGGCTTCCTGGTCGATATGCGCCTTGGCGATATAGTTGAGGTTGAGATACTGCCAATCGGTGACGTTAGGCGTGGCGCGGCCGACGATATCGTCGAGCGAGGCATGGCCCTTCTCGTCCATCCAGTTTTCGAGGCCGGCGATCATCTCCTCCACGATCTTGAAGCCATAAGTCATCGCCGCCGTGCAGACCTGCACATTGCCGGCGCCCAGCGCCATGAATTCGGCCGCGTCGCGCCAGGTGGTGATGCCGCCGATGCCGGAAATCGGTAGACCCCGCGTTTCAGGGTCGCGGGCAATCTCGGCCACCATGTTCATGGCGATCGGCTTCACCGCAGGGCCGCAATAGCCGCCATGCGAGCCCTTGCCGTCAATGGTCGGCTCCGGTGCGAAACTGTCGAGATTGACGCCGGTGATCGAATTGATGGTGTTGATCAGCGACACCGCGTCGGTGCCACCGGCATGCGCGGCACGGGCTGGCTTGCGCACGTCGGTGATGTTGGGCGTCAGCTTGGTAATGACGGGCATGCGCGTATTCTGCTTGCACCAGCGCACCACCATTTCGATATATTCCGGCACCTGGCCGACAGCCGCACCCATGCCGCGTTCCGACATGCCGTGCGGGCAGCCGAAATTGAGCTCGATGCCATCGGCCTCGGTCTCCTCGACCACAGGCAGGATCGCCTTCCAGCTTTCCTCGACACAGGGCACCATCAACGAGACGACAATGGCGCGGTCGGGCCAGTCCTTCTTGACCTGCTTGATCTCGCGCAGATTGGTCTGCAGGTCGCGGTCGGTGATCAGCTCGATGTTGTTGAGGCCAAGCAGGCGGCGGTCGGCGCCCCAGATCGCGCCATAGCGCGGGCCGTTGACGTTGACGACCGGCGGCCCTTCCTCGCCCAGCGTCTTCCAGACAACACCGCCCCAACCTGCCTTGAAAGCACGGATGACGTTATAGGCCTTGTCGGTCGGCGGCGCCGACGCCAGCCAGAATGGATTTGGCGATTTGATGCCGACGAAATTGTTGCGGATGTCCGCCATGGGTCTTTCTCCTCTGGCTGCGGCGAACTTACCGCCACCTTACAGCGTTGCCTATCGTACCCGGATCATTCCTCGCATCGAAGAAAAACCGCTGACGGCTCGCCTTCGACCGTTACCGTGACCTTGTCCGGATCGCCCTTGCGGGCCTCCAGCTTGACCATTCTCTCATCCATGCGAACCACCTCGTCTCCGTTGGGGTAGACGTTCGCGCACAAGACCGTGGTTTCAACCAGGTCGCCGCTAGGCGGCCCGGCAGTCCATTGGCACATCGTGTGTTCGTTGAAGCCGACGCCTGACGCTTCGACAAACATCCGCTCCTCGCCCTTCCTGTCGCACCATTGGCTGTAGAGCCAATAGTCTGGCGAAACCGCTGGCATTGCCGCGGTCCCGATGACGGCAGCGAGGACCGGCGCCATCATCCCAGCGCTCGATTGATGCTCTCCGCCGCGTCGCGGCCTTGCGCCACGGCCGAGACCGTCAGGTCGTCGCCGCCGAAGATGCAGTCGCCGCCGGCCCAGACATTGGCAAGCGAGGTGCGACCTTCCGCGTCGACCTTGATGCGGCCGGCTTCGAGGTCGATCGACGCACCGCTGCCGTTGAGCGCGGCCGGTACAAAACTCTGGCCGATCGCCTTGAACACCTGGTCGGCGACCAGCGTTAGCGCCTC
>JBDSLV010000238.1:0-4780 GCA_039916205.1 Mesorhizobium sp.
ACGACCTACTGGATGATGGTGATCGGCACGGTGGCGCTGACCGGCCTCGGCATTCCGGCAACCATCATCGGCACCGCCGGCTTCTTCTCCAAGGATGCGATCATCGAGAGCGCTTTTGCCGGCCACAATTCGATGGCGGGTTTCGCCTTCGTGATGCTGGTCGTCGCCGCCTGCTTCACCTCCTTCTATTCGTGGCGGCTGATCTTCATGACTTTCCACGGCAAGCCGAGGGCGAGCCATGATGTCATGCATCACGTCCATGAATCGCCGCCGGTCATGCTGGTGCCGCTGTTCATCCTGGCGGCTGGCGCGCTGTTTGCCGGCGTGATGTTCCACGGCTCGTTCATCGGCGAAGGCTATGCCGAATTCTGGAAGGCATCGCTGTTCACGCTGCCGGACAATCACATCCTGCACGAGATCCACGAACTGCCGCTGTGGGTCGAGCTGTCACCTTTCATCGCCATGGTGCTCGGCTTCGCATTGGCCTGGAAATTCTATATCCGCTCGCCGGAAATGCCCGTCAATCTCGCCGCGCAGCATCGCGGGCTCTATGCCTTCCTGCTCAACAAGTGGTATTTCGACGAGCTCTACGACTTCCTGTTCGTGGGGCCGGCCAAGCGCCTTGGCAGCTTCCTGTGGAAGACCGGCGACGGCACCATCATCGACGGCCTTGGCCCCGACGGCATTTCGGCGCGCGTCGTCGATGTAACCAACCGTGTCGTCAAGCTGCAGACCGGCTACCTCTACCACTATGCCTTCGCCATGCTGATCGGCGTTGCCGCCCTCGTCACCTGGATGATGCTCTGATGACCGACTGGCCAATCCTCTCGCTCGTCACCTTCCTGCCGCTGGTTGGTGTGCTGCTCATCCTGTTCATCAACGATGACAGCGCCAATGCGCGCCGCAACATCCGCGCCATCGCGCTGTTGACGACGACAGTCACCTTTATCATCTCGCTGTTCATCTGGACCGGCTTCGACAATTCGCAGGCCGGTTTCCAGTTCGTCGAGAAGTTCGCCTGGCTCGACTCCGTCATTTCCTACCACATGGGTGTCGACGGCATTTCGATGCTGTTCGTCATCCTGACGACGTTCCTGATGCCGCTCTGCATCCTGGCGTCGTGGGAATCGATCGAGAAGCGCGTCAAGGCCTACATGATCGCCTTCCTGCTGCTCGAAACGTTGATGATCGGCGTGTTCTGCGCACTGGATATCGTGCTGTTCTACGTCTTCTTCGAGGCTGGCCTGATCCCGATGTTCATCATCATCGGCGTCTGGGGCGGCAAGCGGCGCGTCTATGCCTCGTTCAAGTTCTTCCTCTATACGCTCGCCGGCTCGGTGCTGATGCTGCTCGCCATCATGGCGATGTTCTACCAGTCCGGCACCACGGACATCCCGACGCTTCTGACGCATAATTTCCCTGCCAACATGCAGACCTGGTTATGGCTGGCCTTCTTCGCTTCCTTCGCGGTGAAGATGCCGATGTGGCCGGTGCATACCTGGCTGCCCGATGCGCATGTCGAGGCACCGACGGCAGGCTCGGTCATCCTGGCCGGCATCCTGTTGAAAATGGGCGGGTACGGCTTCCTGCGCTTCTCGCTGCCGATGTTCCCGCTGGCGTCGGAAATGTTCGCGCCGCTGGTCTTCGCGCTCTCCGTCGTTGCCATCATCTACACCTCGCTGGTGGCGCTGATGCAAGAGGACATGAAGAAGCTGATCGCCTATTCGTCGGTCGCGCACATGGGCTTCGTCACCATGGGCATTTTCGCGATGAACCAGGAAGGCGTGCAGGGCGCGATCTTCCAGATGCTCAGCCACGGCCTCGTCTCCGGCGCGCTGTTCCTGTGCGTCGGTGTCATCTACGACCGCATGCACACGCGTGAGATCGCGGCCTATGGCGGCCTCGTCAACAACATGCCGAAATACGCCACGGTGTTCCTGATCTTCACCATGGCCAATGTCGGCCTTCCCGGCACCAGCGGCTTCGTCGGCGAGTTCCTGACCATGCTCGGCGTATTCAGGGTCAATACCTGGGTGGCGTTCTTCGCCGCCACCGGCGTCATCCTCTCGGCCGCCTACGCGCTCTGGCTCTACCGCCGAGTGATCTTCGGGGCGCTGACCAAGGAAAGCCTGAAGGGGCTGCTGGATCTGTCGCCGCGCGAGAAGGTCATCATCTACCCGCTGGTGGTGCTGGTCATCTTCTTTGGCGTCTATCCCGCGCCCGTCTTCGACGCGACGGCCGAATCGGTCAAGTCGCTCGTCACCAATGTCACTGCATCCATCGGCGCCGCGCAGACCGCGGCGGCGAATTAACCAAGGGTTTTGCGAATCATGACGCCGGACCTTCTCTCCAGCCTGTCGCTCTCGACGCCAGAGCTGATCCTTGCCATCGGCGCCCTGGCGCTGCTGATGGTCGGCGCCTATTCGCGCGCAAACACCAGCACCCTGGTAACCGGCCTTGCCGTCGCCGTGCTGGTGGCCGCCGGCGCCTGGATGATCTTCTACACAGGGCAGGGCAGCGCCTATGGCCATGCCTTCGTCCAGGATTCCTTCGCCCGCTTCATGAAGGTGCTGGCGCTGGTTGGTTCGGCCGTAACGCTGGTCATGTCGGGACGCTTCGCCAAGGCAGAGCATTTCGACAAGTTCGA
Source organism: Mesorhizobium sp. (assembly GCA_039916205.1). Taxonomy (GTDB): domain Bacteria; phylum Pseudomonadota; class Alphaproteobacteria; order Rhizobiales; family Rhizobiaceae; genus Mesorhizobium. The sequence continues at coordinate 2,648 of JBDSLV010000238.1, forward strand.
ATATCCGGTGCTGATCCTTCTGTGCACGCTCGGCATGATGCTGATGATCTCCGCCAACAGCATGATCGGGCTCTATCTCGGCCTCGAACTGCAATCGCTGGCAATCTACGTGCTGGCGGCGATCAACCGCGACAACCTGCGTTCGACCGAGGCCGGCCTGAAGTATTTCGTCCTCGGCGCGCTGTCCTCGGGCATGCTGCTCTATGGTATCAGCCTGGTCTACGGCTACACCGGCAACACCGGCTTCCAGGAGATCGCATCGGCGCTCGGCAGCGGCGAACGCCAGCTTGGCCTCGTCTTCGGTCTCGTCTTCGTGCTGGCCGGCCTGGCGTTCAAGATCTCTGCGGTGCCGTTCCACATGTGGACGCCCGACGTTTATGAAGGTGCGCCGACGCCCGTGACGGCCTTCCTGGCGGCCGCGCCCAAGATGGCGGCGATGGCGCTGATGGTGCGCGTCACCATGGGCGCCTTCAAGCCGATCGCCGCCGACTGGCAGCAGATCATAGTCTTCATCTCTATCGCCTCGATGGCGCTTGGCGCTTTCGCCGCCATCGGCCAGACCAACATCAAGCGCCTGATGGCCTACTCGTCCATCGGCCACATGGGCTACGCGCTGGTTGGCCTTGCCGCCAACAGCCAGGCCGGCGTGCGCGGCGTCGTCATCTACATGCTGATCTATCTGGTGATGACGCTTGGCACATTCGCCTTCATCCTCGCCATGCGGCGCAAGGAAGGCAATGTCGAGCAGATCAGCGACCTGGCCGGCCTGTCGTCGACCAATCCGATCATGGCGACGATCCTGACCATCCTGATGTTCTCGCTGGCCGGTATCCCACCGCTCGCCGGGTTCTGGGGGAAGTGGTACGTGTTCCTCGCCGCAATCAACGCCGGGCTCTACGCGCTGGCGATCATCGGCGTGCTGGCCTCCGTCGTGGGTGCCTTCTACTACCTGCGCATCATCAAGATCATGTGGTTTGACGAGCCGGTCGGCGGTTTCGTGCCGATGGCCAGCGAACTGCGCCTCGTGCTCGGCGTCTCCGGCGCCTTCGTGCTGTTCTACGTGCTGATCGGTGGTCCGATCGGCACCTATGCCGAAGCCGCCGCGAAGACCTTCTTCTAAACGGCATGGCATTTCGGCTGGCTCCAACCTCTGAGACGGAAGGGTTCCGGCTCGAGGCACATGACACGGTCGGCTCCACCAACGCTGTCGCACTGGACCACGCGCGGGCCGGTGATTCCGGCAAGTTGTGGGTCGTCTCCAAAAAGCAGGAAAGCGGACGCGGCCGGCGCGGCCGGGTCTGGGTGTCGCCTGAAGGCAACCTTGCCGCGACATTGCTCATCATCACCGGGACCGAGCTTCGTCTTGCCGCCACGCTCGGCTTCGTCGCCGGCCTGGCGCTGGCCGACGCGCTCGACGCCGTGGTGCCGAAGGGCAAGATCGCGATCGGCCTGGATGGCGGCAGCGAGGGGCGCAACCGTTTCGAACTGAAATGGCCAAACGACGTGCTTGCCTCGGGCGCCAAGCTGGCCGGCATCCTGCTGGAATCGGCGATGCTTGATGGCGGCCGCTTTGGCGTGGCCGTCGGCATCGGCGTCAATGTTGTGGCTTATCCCGAGGATTTGCCTTATCCGGCAACATCATTGCATGCGCTGGGTGCGACATGTGACGCGGAGACACTGTTCCTGGCACTGTCGGATGCCTGGAGCGAGAATGCCCGGTTGTGGGATGATGGCCGCGGACTTGGCGCCATCCGAAAACGCTGGCTGGCACGCGCCGCGGGGCTTGGCGGCGAGGTTGCTGTCAGAATTGACGGTAATGTGGTGCGTGGGGTGTTTGAAACCATTGACGAGGACTGCCGTTTCGTGATCCGCGACGATGAAGGTTCGGTTCTGACGATCGCCGCGGGCGATGTGCATTTCGGCGCGGTCGCATCCGCCAGGGTCTGACCGGCCAGGAAAGGGAATATCATGGCGAAAGCGGAAAACGCCGAACTCGTGTTCGTGCCGCTCGGTGGCGTCGGCGAGATCGGTATGAACTTCGCCCTCTATGGCTTCGGGCCGCCCAGCGCGCGCGAGTGGATCGTCATCGATGTCGGCGTAACCTTTCCCGATGCCAGCTTGCCGGGCGTCGAC
>JBDSLV010000239.1:0-13445 GCA_039916205.1 Mesorhizobium sp.
TCAGGTCCGATATTTCGGGGTCGCGTTCGACGCCGAGGTCGATGCCGACGGGTGCGGCGATGTCGCCGGCCAGCACCGACTGCACGGCGCGGCGGATTTCCTCCATGCTTGCCGATTTGGAGATGAATCCGGAAGCGCCAAGATCGAGCGCGCGCCGGATCGTCACCGGGTCGTCATGCGCCGACACCACCACCATCGGCACCGCCGGATGGATGCCGCGCAACGAGATCAGGCCTGAGAGACCACTGGCGCCGGGCATCGAGAGATCGAGAAGCACCAGATCGACATCCTCATTGGCCACGACCAGCGCCTTGGCGGTGTCGAAATCACCGGCCTCGTGAATGGCGGCGACGTTGCCAATGCCGGCCAGCGCCTCCCGCAAGGCACCGCGAAACAGCGGATGATCGTCGGCGATGACGAAAGTGTAGCCTGACGGCAAATGTCCCTCCCCGAAAGCGCGTCAAACAAGCCGCGCTTTAGATCTTTTGTTTTTACGCATGCCGTTTCCCCAAAACCGGATCCACTTTGGGCGGCATGCGGTAGTCCCCATCAATGACTTTTTAGTTCTTTTGGGTCGAGTCAGACGATTATGCGGTGCCGCGCGCTGTTTTCAAGCGGCAAAGCCAGCGCGCCGCGTTTTCCCCTGCTCAGAGCTTTCAGGTCTTCTGCGAATTCAGCTTGGCGCCGTCGCCGCTGTCCTTGTCCATATCCTTGACGATGCCCATGAAGCCGCGCATGAAGCGTTCCATGTAGCCCATCGTCTTGTTGAAATCCTCTTCGCTGGGCAGCTTTGATTCAAGGCGGGCGGACAGCGAACTCTCCAACTTGGTGACGCGCTCATCCATCGTCTTCATCGAGGTCTGGAGACGGTCGACCTCATCCTGGAAAGCAGCCCGCTCATCGGCCGCCATCTTGCAGACAAGCTGGCCGGAACGCTCTTCGCAAATCGACATCGCGCCGGTCTGCGTGTCCATGCGCACATAGCCGTTGGCCGACTTCTCAAGCCGGTAGTGGTCGGTTTCCTCGGAATAAGCTGATGCCGCGACAAGCGAAACGAGTGCGGCGGGGATCAAGATGTGTTGCAGACGCATATTGTCCTCCTGGGGCCAGTGGCAAAAAGTAGCGCACGTTTGTGCCTGAAATGGGGAAGGCGCCCTGGCTTGGTCTTCCCTGCTTGGTTCGTTCAGACTATAGCGCAGCTATGTCTCAGATTATCTACAAGATAGCTCCTGAAGCGCTGTGGCGCGAGGCCGAAACGAGCGGCCGCTTCACCGGTGCGCCAATCGACGTCGCCGACGGTTTCATCCACTTCTCCACCGCTGTACAGGCACGGGAGACCGCGGCCAGGCATTTCGCTGGCCAGAATGACCTCTTGCTGATTGCCATCGACGCGCAGCGCCTGGGGGCCGCGCTGAAATACGAGGTCTCGCGCGGCGGCGCCCTTTTCCCGCATCTCTACGCCCCGCTGGACCTGAAAACCGTCCTGTGGGTCAAGCCATTGCCGCTTGGCAGCGACGGCACCCACCAGTTTCCGTCGCTGGAGGCCGAATGAGCCTGCTCGACCGCCTTGGCCAGAAGGTCCTGTTCACTTTTGATCCGGAAACAGCCCATGGCCTGTCGATCGCAGCGCTGAGATGCGGCCTGCCGGTCACTGGAAAACCCACGCGTGACGAAAGGCTGAACGTCCGCGTCTGTGGCATCGATTTTCCCAATCCACTTGGCATGGCCGCCGGCTACGACAAGAACGCCGAAGTGCCGGATGCATTGCTTGGGCTCGGCTTCGGCTTTGCCGAGGTCGGCACCATCACGCCGCTGCCGCAGTCCGGCAACCCGAAGCCGCGCATTTTCCGGCTGACCCGCGACGACGCGGTGATCAACCGGCTGGGTTTCAACAATGAAGGCCATGAAGCCGCCGAGCGTCGGCTTGTCGCCCGCAAAGGCCGCGCCGGCATCGTCGGCGTCAACATCGGCGCCAACAAGGTCAGTGCTGACCGCATCGGCGACTATGAGCGCGGCGTCTCTCGTTTTGCGCAGTATGCCAGCTACCTCACCGTCAACATCTCGTCGCCCAACACGCCGGGCCTGCGCAACATGCAGGCGCGCGAACAGCTTGGCGACCTTTTGGCGCGTGTCATGGCAGCGCGTGCCTCGGCAGCGGCACAACCACCCGTCTTTCTCAAGATCGCGCCGGACCTGGTAGAGGCCGAATTGGAAGACATCGCCGCCGAGGTCACCGAGAAGGCGATTGACGGCATCATCGTCTCCAACACCACCATCTCGCGCCCTTCGCTGCGCAGCACCGACACCGCCAGCGAGACCGGTGGTCTGTCGGGCAAACCGCTGTTCGAGCGATCGACCATCGTGCTGGCCAAGATGCGGAAACTGCTTGGGCCGAACCGCGCCATCATCGGCGTTGGCGGTGTTGATTCCGCTGAAACGGCACTGGAGAAGATCCGCGCCGGCGCCGATCTCGTCCAGCTCTACACCGGCATGATCTATGCCGGGCCGGCGCTGCCCGGCCGTATCCTTTCCGGCATGATCGACTTCGCTGAAAGGCAGCGGCTCGGGTCGATACGGGAACTGCGCGACAGCCGGCTCGATCATTGGGCGGACAAAGGACTCTAGAGCGGTTCAGCGTTTGATAGAATCGCTGGCCCGCTCTAACTCCCTGTTTTCACGCAATTCCCAAGGGAAAGCGCTCCGCGCTTTTCCCGGGAAAACCGCTGCGCACTTTTCCTGGAATTGCTCTAAAACGCCGTCCGTACGCGCAATCGCAGGATGGCGAGCAGGCTCAAGCCTCGCACCAGCAGGAAGACGTGCAGCGCTGCCCACAGGCCATTGTTGCCGAAGGCCGGCGCCAGGGTCAGCAATGCAGCCACGAAGGCAAGAAAGGACAACAGCATCATGTTGCGCATGTCGCGCGACCATGTTGCGCCGATAAACACACCATCCATCTGGAATGCCAGCACGCCGCTCAATGCCGTGAAAGCCGCCCAGGGCAGATAGACATCAGCGACCGCGCGGACGTCCAGCGAAGTCGTGATCACAGCAACGAGGTTGGCACCGCCGAGCAACAGGACGAGGGTCGCGGCCCCCGCCAGGGCAAAGCCCCAGAACAGGGTCAGCCGCACGGCCTGCCGGAACGGCTCGCCCGCACGGGCGCCGATGGCACGCCCCGCGAGTTGCTCGGCAGCAGTGGCAAAGCCGTCGAGGAAATAGCCGGCAACGAGGAAGAAGTTCATCAGCACCGCATTGGCGGCCAGCGTCACCGTGCCGAACTGCGCGCCCTGGCGCGTGAACAAGGCAAAGGCGGCCAGCAGCGAGAACGAGCGGATCATGATGTCGCGGTTGAGCGACAGCATGCGCAGGAAGGCCTTGGTGTCGAGCAGGCGATGACGCGGCAGACGCGGTGCCCGCCGGAAGCGCCTGACGACGATCGCAAGGCCGAGCAGCATGGCGAGAAACTCACCGGCAACCGTTGCCCATGCGACACCGGCAACGCCCCAGCCGAGCCTCAGCCCAAGCAAGAAGCAGAGCGCGATGTTGATGCCGTTCAGCACCAATTGCAGCATCAGCCCGAGGCCGCCTTCGCCGCGGCCGAGGACATAGCCGAGGACGGCATAGTTGATCAGCGAGAAGGGGGCGGCCAGCAACCTGATGCGGATATAGGTGTCCATCGCCTCGCTGACGCGCGGCCCGCCATCGATGAACCATTGGCCGCCGACAGCGATCATCGGGGAAAGTGCTGCCAGCACGATACCGGCAATGACGGCGATCAGCACGGCGCGCCAGAACACCGCCTGTTCCTCCAGCGCATCTTCGCGCCCGAAGGCCTGAGCGACGAGGCCGGTGGTGCCGGAACGCAGGAAGTTGAAGCTGGTGAAGACTACGTCGAAGATCAGCGCGCCTGCCGCCAGGCCTCCGAGCAAGGCCGCATCGCCGAACTGACCGACCACGGCCGTGTCGACCAGACCGAGCAGCGGTGTCGTCAGATAGGCGAGCGTCATCGGCACCGCGATGGCGAGTACAGAGCGATTGGTGACGACAAAAGATCTGGCGTCGGCTGGGGTCGCACCCTTGTTCAAAGGATTGCTGCCTTGCTGATTGCGGCTTGATCGAGCCGCCGATGTGCCCCATTTTCCGGGCGCCGCGCAATCACTTATCCGACAACGGCCAATCGAATTCCTGCCCCTGGCGCGAGCCCTCATGCCTTTGCAGATCGTCCATCATCCCGACTACGACGCCGGCTTTGCCGTCAACCACCGCTTCCCGATGAGCAAATACAAGCTGCTGATGGAAGCCTTGCGCACACGCGGCCTGGCTGCCTCAGCCGCGCTCCACACGCCCGCCCCCGCGCCGGCATCGTGGTTGAAACTTGCGCACGCTGCCGATTATGTCGATCAGGTCATCGCCTGCATGGTGCCGGAAAAGATCGAGGGCGAAATCGGCTTTCCGGTCGGTCCGCGCGTCTCGCTGCGCGCGCAACTTGCGACCGGCGGCACGATCCTGGCGGCGCGGCTGGCATTTCAACATGGCATTGCCTGCAATACAGCCGGCGGCAGCCACCATGCGCGGCATGAGCAAGGCGCCGGCTTCTGTACCTTCAACGATGTTGCGGTGGCCTCATTGGTGCTGCTGGCTGAAGGCGCCGCCGCCAACATCCTGGTCGTTGATCTCGACGTGCATCAGGGCGACGGCACGGCGGACATCCTCAGAACGAATCCGCATGTCTTCACCTTTTCCATGCATGGCGACCGCAACTATCCCGTACGCAAGATCGCCTCCGACCTCGACATTGCCTTGCCTGACGGTACCGGTGACGCCGCGTATCTCGAAAGGCTGGAAGAGATCCTGCCGCAGCTCAGCGGGCGGGCCCATTGGGACATGGTCTTCTACAATGCCGGGGTCGACGTGCATGCCGAGGATCGGCTTGGCAGGCTGTCGCTCTCAAATGATGGCCTGCGGGCTCGCGATGAAACGGTGATCCGTCATTTCCGAGCCCGGAACATTCCGGTCTGCGGCGTCATCGGCGGCGGTTACTCCACGGATGTGACGGCACTCGCCGAGCGCCATGCCATCCTGTTCGAGATGGCTTCGCGTCACGCCTGACAATTTTGCCCGGGTAGGATCTTCTACTTCCGGTAATTGGCGATCCTGAGCAGGATGAAGACTGGAACGACGATCGCGGCACCCAGCAGGATATAGCCGAGGAAGCGGTCGATGGCATGGAAGCCGAGGTTCCAGAGATCGAGGAAGAACTTCTGGATGCCGTAGAACACGTCCATTGGCGACCAGCCGAAAGCATTCATGACGAGGCCGACGAGGAACGAGACCACCAGCAACTTCACGATGACCTTGAGCGGCGTATCGCCGAGAAAGCGCGTCAATGCGGACAAGACTTGTCTCCGGCGTTGGCCAACCCGATTCGGGCCGATGGTTCAGAAATACGCACTTGCCCGCACTGCTTCAAGCCGGGCCTCGCTGCCGGACCAACCGCTGGAACCGCGCCGATCCGTTAAATATCAGTAAACAAGATCGCTATAAATTATTGAAAACAAATCGAAAAATCTTCATTTTTCGATTCCGCGCAATGTGCCTGCAATTTTCGCCTGCGAAATGATCGGCGTCTTTCAGGCAACAGGCCGCGCGGAAGATCAGGTCACACCACATTGCCCTTGCGGCAGTTTCCGTGACCCGCGCGACCGTTCCCAGCGAGAGACATCCAAACCGGAGAATGGCCGCCCCAACGGTCAGGCTCCTCGGAGATCAACCTGCGTATCGATCGCCACACGGGTGATGCGCACATGTATGGAGTAGTGCAGTGTCCTCTCAAAAAATGGTTGCCCTCGCGGCTTGCGCCCTTTCGCTTGGCGTCTATCTGAACGGGCCGGCGGTGGCCGCCGATGCCATACCCGCTTACAACGATCCACCGGCCTTTGAATGGAGCGGCGCCTATGTCGGCGTCCACGGCGGCACGGCATTTACAAGGATGCCAAACCCGTTTGCCGACCGGAACGGCCTCAGCGGCGGCGTTCAGGCTGGCTACAACATGCAGATGGGTCCGGGTGTTCTGGGTGCTGAAATCGAAGGTTCCTATCTGGGCGGTGCCGAACACGATGTGCGGGGCGGCAAGATCAAGGAAAAATGGCGTGGCGCCCTCAAGGCCAAGGCTGGCTTGAGCTTCGACCAGACCTTGCTTTTTGGAACCGGCGGCGTGGCGCTCACCAAGTTCGACAAGAGCGACAACATCAGCAGCAGCGACGGCTGGAAGGTCGGCTATCTCGTTGGCGGCGGCATCGAGCAGGCTTTTGCCGGCGGTCTCTCCGCCAAGGTCGAATATGACTATGTCCGCACCCCCGGCGTGGAAACGACGTCCGTCCTTGGCAAATCCAAGACGACGATTGGCAGCCATGAGTTGAAGGCTGGCATCAACTACCGGTTCTAATCAGCAAGGCCCCCGCCCAACCCCGCCTTGCTGCGCGCGGTATCCATGATGAATGGGTACCGCGCACCTCTTTTTTTGCCGCCTTCGCGCCGGCATTGCTCATCTCCACGTCTCCGCCCAGCCAGCCGGCCGCGGACAGCGCCGATCCCTTTTCGACCTCCAGTCGTAATGTCGATGCAATCTTCACAACCTAGGTGCCGCGCGTGAGTTTCACGACGGGAATCAGATATGTCCATGCGCAGCACAGACCACCTCACGCGAGCGCCAAAGGCGCTCTTCCTGGCAATCGTGCTGATGTTGACGGGATGCGCCTCGGACATCATGAAGAACTATGTCGGGCAGCCGGTTGAATCGGTCATTCTGGATTACGGCCCGCCAACCGCTGTAATCGATCTCGGCCGGGGCGAGCGCGCCTATCAATGGCGCAAGATATCCACCAACGCGGTTTCCGGAACGACCAGCGGCGAGGTTCGCCAGACAAAACACGGCACGGTTTACGAGGAGACCGATACGCCAGGCTATATCGAGCGCCAGGAATGCTTCTATACGTTCTACGCCCGCTCGTCCGGTGACCGCTGGTTCGTCATCAATTTCCGTCAACCAAAGCTGGAATGCGAATGAATTGCGCTAGCCGGCGATTCTTGCCAACCTGGAGATTCCAGCCAACCCTCGCCCAAGGAGAATGCGCATGCGCGTCCTTTTGATCGAGGATGAACCGGAAATGGCTTCGGTGCTGAGGACGGCGCTCGAGCGACAGGACATCATCGTCGATCATGCCGCGACATTGGCGGACGCGGAGGCCATGGCCCGGCTTGGATATCATGATGCGGTGGTGCTGGACCGGCGCCTGCCTGACGGCGATGGCCTCAGCCTGATCCCGCGTCTGCGTGCCTTGCATCTGGACGTGCCGGTGATCGCACTGACGGCGCTGAGCGGCCTTGATGACCGGGTCGCGGGGCTCAATGCCGGCGCCGATGACTATATGGTCAAGCCCTTTGCGACGGTAGAGCTGGTGGCACGGCTGCATGCCTTGCACAGGCGCTCATTCACGTCCCGCGCCAACCAGACGGTGGTCGGACGCTTGACCTATGATTTCCGCCATCGCGAAGCGCTGGTCGAGGATCAGCCGCTGGAACTGCCACGGCGTGAGCGCCTGGTACTCGAAACGCTCATCCGCCGGCCGGGCCGCACGATCATGCGCAGCACCCTTGAAGAGGCGGTCTACGCCCTGGATGATGAAATCGGCTCCAATGCATTGGATGCGCATATATCGCGGCTGCGGCGTAAGCTCGAGGATGTCGCCGCCGGTATCGAAATCCGGGCAATCCGCAATCTCGGCTATCTCTTGCGGGCCGCCTTGTGAAAAAACCGCGCTCTCGCTCGTTGCAATGGGTTCTAGTGCGGCGGCTGATCCTGCTGCAGGCAGCGACGCTTCTCATCTTCATCGTGCTGTCGGCGGCGGCACTCTGGATCGCCAATCCACGGCTTCTGATCGACAATGAAGCGGCAGTGGCCACCCTCAAGGAGGCCGTCGACCGCGACAAGGACGGCAAGCTGGTCGTCCATGATACCGAGGAACTTACCGCCTTTCGCGAGGGATTTCCCAATGTCTGGTACATCGTTCGCGATGGCACCGGCCAGAGCATCCGCTTCGGCAACATACCCGACGTCTACAGCCGGGATTTTGGCGATCTGCTGGGCGCGGCCGACCATGCAACCATTGGATTTTCCGAAGATGACCTGCGGCCGGAAGCCTATCTCGAAAAGGCTTCTACCAAGGCCGGCATGGTACAGATCATCGCCGGGACACGGTCATCACGCGACGCGACAGACGGCCTCGAAATCAACATTTCGGCGACTGTCGACGTCGCGCGGAATCCTGATGGCAGCAGGAACTGGGAGCGGGCTCTTCCCGCGCTGGCGTTCATCATCGTCATCCTGCTCTTGCCGATCGTTCTCGTCATGGGCACCACGACCCTGGTGACCACGCCCGCGGTCGTGCGGCGCACTTTTGCCGGCCTGGTCGATACCGTACATCAGGCCGCACGCATCGATATCGGTACCCGTGCGATGCAGCTTCCGGTCAAGAACGTGCCGCAGGAAATCGCGCCGCTGGTGCATGCCTTCAACCAGGCACTTGCCCGCCTGGCCCAGGGCTATGACCGGCACAATCGCTTCCTAACCGATGCCGCGCATGAATTGCGCACGCCCATCGCCATTCTGAGGACGCGCGCCGAGCTGTTGAAACAAGAACCGCAGAGCGCGCGCCTGCTGCAGGACATCGAGCGCCTGTCGCATCTGGCGCAGCAGTTGCTCGACCATCAATTGCTCGACCGTCCCGCCAGCCAGCGGCAAGTCATCGATCTCGCCGATCTTGTCAGCCGGGTCGCCGCCGACTTTGCCCCGCTCGCCATCGAGGCAGGCTATGACCTTGCCTTCGAGCCTTCACCCACAGTGGTCCATGTCGACGTGAATGTCCTGCAGATCGAGCGCGCGTTGGCCAACATCATCCGCAACGCAATCGACCACGGCGGCGCTACCGGCACGATCACGGTGGCGATCGATGAAACGGGCGGCATCGAAGTCCACGATGAGGGTCCGGGCATTCCCGCGGAAGAGCACGAGAATGTCTTCGAACCGTTCTACAGATTGCAGCCGCAGTCGCGCGGGGCCGGATTGGGACTCAACCTTGCCCGGCAAATCGCATTGCTGCATGATGGAACGATCCGGATCCTGAAAGGCTCATGGCAGGGTGCCCGCATCCGGATACAGTTGCCGGTGACCGTTCAGTATTCGTAGCGCCTCTTGCAGTCGACCAGACAGGCCGGGATCGATCGATCTGACTTATCTATTTTCTAACCAATTCGCTCTATTCCCATTGGAAACGCGGGGTCAGGCCATTGGTGGAGACGAAGAAAATAATCACGCAACGCACCGTCATGCTGTCGGTTGTCGTCCCGTGCTACAATGAACTGGATGGCGTGGCCGAACTTCATCGGCGCGTCACGGATGCCTGCCTTGAACATGGCTCGTCCTACGAGATCGTCCTTGTCATCGATGGCGCAACCGACGGCACGCGCGAAGCCATCTTCGCGCTGGCCGAACTGGACGACCATATCGTTGCCATCGACCTCGCCCGCAACTATGGCCATCAGATCGCGCTCAGCGCCGGTCTGGAGTTCTGCAGCGGCCAGCGCATCCTCATTCTCGATGCCGACCTTCAGGATCCGCCCGAATTGCTTGGCGCGATGATGGCGAAAATGAACGAGGGTTTCGATGTCGTCTACGGCCAAAGAGTGAAGCGCGACGGTGAAGGCTGGTTCAAGCTGGCCTCGGCTTCCCTCTTCTATCGCTTGTTGCGCAAGATGGTAGACGTCGACATAGCCGCGAATTCGGGAGACTTCCGCCTGATGAGCCGCCGCGCCCTCGACCATCTGAATGCCATGCCCGAGCGCTACCGCTTCATTCGCGGCATGGTGAGCTGGATCGGGCTGAAGCAGGTTGCATTCCCTTATGAAAGGCATCGGCGTTTCGCCGGCACCACGCACTATCCTTTGAAGAAGATGGTGCTTCTGGCGGTTGACGCGATGACGAGTTTTTCCATCGCGCCCCTGCGCTTTGCCTCACACCTCGGCATGATGTTCGGTCTGCTCGGCCTTGTCGTGCTTGGCTATACGGTTTTCTCCTGGTTCGCCGGAAACGTATTGCCAGGCTGGACCAGCCTGGCCGCCATTGTTCTGATACTGGGCAGCGTTCAGCTTCTGGTGCTTGGCATCTTCGGCGAATATCTCGGGCGGATGTACATGGAGACGAAGCGGCGGCCCCTCTATTTCGTTAACGAAATCGTCTCGCGCCGCGCTGCCGTCGAAAACCAGGACTTGCCGGTGCACCGCGTTCAGGAGATGGCGAAGAGGGCAGCGCGTGCTTGAGGCCGAATTCGACCAGTTTGCGCGGGAATATCAGGAGCAGCACGCCGCCAGCATCCGGCTGAGCGGCGAAGCGCCTGATTTCTTCGCCAAATACAAGATTGACGATGTCGCGGCGACACTTGCCCGCTCAGGCGTGAAGCCGAGACGCATACTCGACTTCGGTGCCGGTGTCGGCAACTCGCTCGGCCATATGAAGGCTGCCTTCCCTGACAGCGAAATCGTCCTGCTCGATCCTTCGCAAGAATCGCTCGATATTGCCCGCAAGCGCTTTCCCGGCCAGGCAGAGTTCAAGCAGTTCGACGGCGAGACGATCCCCTACCAGGACGGTAGTTTCGACCTCGCCTTCGCGGCCTGTGTCTTCCATCACATCCCGGAGAACCTGCAAGTCGGTTTGCTGCGCGAGATCGGCCGGGTGCTGGCCAAGGGCGGCAGCTTCTTTGTGTTCGAGCACAATCCCTGGAACCCATTGACCACGCATGCGGTGAGAAACTGCGCCTTCGACGAGAACGCGGTGTTGATCACCTCTCGTGAAATGCGCGCGCGCATGGCTGAAGCGGGCCTTACCGACACCCGGATCGTCTACCGGATCTTCTTCCCGCGCCTTCTGGCAAGGCTGCGCCCGCTTGAACGTCTCCTCACCAGTATCCCCGCCGGAGCCCAATATTTTGCGCATGCGGTCAAGCCATCCGTTTGACTACCGAAGGCTGCTGCGATTTGGCGCCGTCGGGCTGTTGAACACGGCGCTGGGATACGCGGTGATCCTGCTTGCGCTTTGGCTTGGCTTTGGCGATATCGCCTCGAACGCAGCGGGTTATGCCGCGGGGCTTGTTCTCGGCTTTTTCCTCAACCGCCAATGGACTTTCAACACAGCAGAGAACTTCCGATCGGGAACCGTTCAGCGGTATGTGGTGGTTTTCCTTATTGCCTATTGCGCCAACCTGGGGGTCGTGATGGCGGGCCATTTGGCCGGCATCATGCAAAACCCGCTGATCCACCTGGCCGGCATATGCGTCTACTCGGTTATCTTCTATCTCGGCTCCGCCCATTTCGTATTTGTGGGAAACGAGGGCAGCGCCGCGAAGAGCGCTGATGCTTCAGCCGGAAAGATCCCGTGAGTACCCAAGAAACCACCTGGAGAGACGATATGAGCACGGCAGATGATAACACTTTGCCGTGGGAGGGTTCTCAACGGATCAGAGTGATGTTCTGCCTGATCGTCGCGCTTGTCACGGCGACCATGCTCACGGCACTCGGCCGTTCGACCTTGCAGGATCCCGACAGTTGGTGGCAGATCAAGGTCGGGTTGGATTTCCTGGCAAACCGGACATTTCCCAACGTCGATATCTACTCGTACACTTTTGCGGGCCATCCGTGGATCGCTAAGGAGTGGCTGGGACAGGTCCTGCTCGCCCTTGCCTATCGTACGGGAAGCTGGAATGGCGTGGTGGCGCTGATCATCGCCACCTTGTCACTGACAGTCTTCCTGATGGGGTGGTTCCTGAGTGGCTGGCTGAAGCCGACGGTGGCGATAGGGCTGGCCTTCCTCGCGGCGGTGCTGATCAGCCCCATCTTTACGGCGCGCCCGCATATCTTCACATTGCCCATCATCATTGCCTGGACGGCGTTGATGTTCCGTGCTGCGCGGGAGGAGCGAGCGCCGTCTTTGTGGCTGCTTCCCCTGCTTGTGCTGTGGGCAAATCTTCACGCCACGTTCACCCTGGCTTACGTCATCGCGGCTTTCGCCGGCCTGGATCTGCTGGCGCGCGTTGGCCTGTCGAAACCCCGACTTCTGGCAAAATGGATCGCATTCGGCTTGCTTTGCCCGCTGGTCAGCCTGCTCAATCCCTATGGCGTGCAGGCCATTATGGCCACTTTCAACGTGGCATTCGGTAACGAAGCCGTGTCTTTGATCGTGGAATGGCGGCCGTTCAATGCGTCGGAGCAAATCCTGCAAGAGGGGGCTCTGCTGCTGTTCCTTTTCGGATTGCTGGTTTCGCGGCTGCAAATTGGCTGGGCCAAGGCACTGTTCATCGTTTTCACCTTGCATATGTTCCTCGCGCATTTGCGTTTCACCTATGTGTTCTTCCTGCTGGTTCCGATCGTGCTCGCCATAGAGGTTGGACAGCAATACCCCGCGCTTTCGTCGGGAAAATGGATGACCGAAAAGCGTGACGGGCTGGAACGGTTTTTCGCCAGGAGGTTCTACCCGATCTGCGGTGCGATCGTCGTGTCGGTGGCCGGCGCGATCGCGATACTCACCAGCACATACCAGGTCGAGCCGAGCCAGGAGACATCGGCCAAGGACGCGCTCGCATTCGCCCAAAGCCATCAACTGTCAGGCAATGTGCTGAATTCCTATAATTTCGGCGGCACACTGATCTTCCATGGCATCAAGACCTACATAGACGGACGTACGGATCAGCTGTTTCTGGGCGGGTTTACAAAGTCCGACGATGATATGGGCAAAAGCAATGGAAAGCCGATGCTCGAAGCTCAGCTCAAGAAATACGCAATAAGCTGGGCGCTCCTGTCGGCCAAAGACGACCGCATTCCCTTCTTCAACGAACTGGGCTGGAAGCGGGCCTATTCAGACGAATATGCCGTGATCTACGTGCCCGGCGCATAATTCGCGGCGACCGCTTTGCGATTGCCCGAAGGGCGATCCTCATGGTAACGAGGGCACGCGCGGGTATGATGTAATGGTAGCTTGTCAGCTTCCCAAGCTGAACGCGAGGGTTCGATTCCCTCTACCCGCTCCAGCTTGTCTTACAAGGCGTTGAGGCTGGTTAGCCTGCCGCCGACTTCGGCGGTTTTACGCCCGCCATTCGCCCAAATCAGATGACGCATCATCCCACTTCCCGCAGGATGAAATCGTGCAGCATCTTTGCGGCGGGGGAGAGCACCCGGTTCTTCACCGTGATCAGGCTGTAGGGCCGGACCTCGATGTCGAACTCGGTCGGGATGATGTCGATGGCGCCGGACAGGCCCTCCGGGCTCTGGATGAATTTGGCCACCTGGATCGATACCGGCGCGATGGCGTCGGACTGCGCCACCATCACCAGCGTCAGCAG
>JBDSLV010000240.1:0-14556 GCA_039916205.1 Mesorhizobium sp.
GGTAAGGGCGTGGCCACCGACCTGCCTTCAGGCAGCATGGCGTTTCTCAAGAGTTCACCCGATGCCCCGGTTCCTGATCTGCAATTCAAGCCTATTGCCGCGCCGATGACGGCCACGCCGCATCTGAGCCCTCTCTACCGGGGGTATGAAGACGGCTTTGCACTGCGGGCAATTGTCGTACGGCCGGAAAGTCGGGGGCATATCAGCCTGAAGACCGATGACCCGAGAATGGCTCCCCGGATCGTCCAGAATTTTCTCACCAGTGAGAATGACCGGAAGCTGCTTCGCACCGGCCTTCGGATGGCAAGGGATATTGGTCGCCAGGAGCCGATGCGAAAGTATGTCGATCGTGAAATCGCCCCAGCCGGATTTTCGGATGGCGAGATCGACGAGCATATTCATGCGACCGCGATAACTGTCCACCATCCACTTGGCACCTGCAAAATGGGTACGGAGACAGATCCATTGGCGGTGGTGGACACGAGCCTTCGGGTGCGCGGGACGCAAGGGCTAAGGGTCGTTGATGCATCGGTTATGCCCGACCTCGTGGGCGGCAATATCAATGCGCCGGTGATAATGATTGCCGAGAAAGCCGCGGATCTTATCACCGGCCGCTCCTTGCTTTCAGGCAGCTGACGCGCTCGGCGTCCGATTTGGACTGTCGCTGGTCATGAACACGGCGCGTTTCCGATATCGCCGGCCTTGTTGCCACAAAAGTCCTAGTGTCGTGCGATTTCATCCAGGAAACTGCCGATCAGGGCGTTCTTGAGAATCTTGCGATTGGCGATAACCGAAAGTCTCGTCTTCTTGGCGACGTCGCTGGTGAGGATCGGCCGGATCTCTCCCCGCTGCTGCCAGATTTCCGCAAAATGGGTGGGAAGAAAGCCGAGATAGCTTCCCGACAAGATGAGGAACAGGACACCCTCGGTCACATGTGAGATCGCTTTCAAGGACATGTTCATGCGATCGACATAGGACCGCTCTGCCTCGGAATAGCCGTGCTGCACGAACGCCCGGCCCGAGAGATCGGCGACCTGGATGTCGCCGTCGGCCATCGGCCAAAGCGGGTGCCTGGCCCCGCAGTAGAGCTGGCTCACCTCCTCGAAAAGCGTCACGGCCGAGATGTCGGGATGCTCGGATTCAAGCACCGTCACGCCGACATGGATTCGCATCTCCTGGACGGCGCGGGATATTTCCGCCGACGATCCGGAGATGATCCTGATGCCAACGTCCTTGTGCTTGCCGCAATAGGCGGAGATCGCGCGATGCAGTGCGGAGTCCGACTGCGTGACGATCGTATCGACCAGCCCGATATACAGGGTTCCGGTCAGGCCAGCCATCGTGTCGTTGATCTGAGAGCGGAAAATCTCCAGCGAGGCAAGCAATTGGCTCGTCGCCGCATAGGCCCGTTCGCCTTCCGGCGTCAGGCTGAAGCCCGACCGGCCCCGGTTGCACAGCCGCATGCCGAGGCGAATTTCCAGGTCGCTCATCTGCTTGCTGATGGCTGACTTAGATGCACCCAGCTCGACTTCGGCAGCGGAAAAGCCGCCGCAATCGGCGACAGTGCGGAAGATGCGAAGCAACTTGATCTCGGCGTCGCCGATCTCGCCCGTGAAAAGTCGATGTGGCCAGTTCATGCTTGATCATTGCCCAGGCGGGCACTGATTGCACTCGCCTGGGCAATACTAGGGGACCGCATTGCCACCTACAAGCGGCGCGCGGGTAAGGGGTACAGCGTGTTCACAAAGCTGCTCGAATGGCAGCCAGCCCACGGCCGATGTCGTCGGCTGAGTTGTAGAAATGCGGCGAGAAGCGGATGAAATCCTTGCGCAGCGAGGCGATCACATTGTTCTGCTTCAAGGTCTTCGCGAATTCGGCGCTGTCCTTGCCGGCGAACCGGGCCGCCACGGTTGCTGAGCGCTGCATCGGATCGGTTGGGCCCAGCACCTCGGCGCCGAGTTCTCGCAGCCCCTCGATCAATTGGGCTGAAATCTTCGAATTGTGCGCCTGGATCTTGCCGATGCCTGTGTCCAAGAGGTAGCGCAGGCTGACCGTCGCGCCAATCGCGGTGCCATAGGCCATGGTTCCGAACTCGTACCGCTTCGCTCCCTCCGGCAGTTCGACCCTGTCGGCCTGGAAGTCCCACATATCCTTGTGCGATCGCCAGCCCAGCAGGCCGGGATTCATCTCCTGCATGCGCGGCGAAATATAGGTCAGGCCGGTGCCAAACGGACCACAAAGCCATTTATAGGTCGATGTTGCCACGGCATCCACGCCACTGCCCGCGGCATCGACCACGACCTGACCGGCCGACTGGGTTCCATCGACGACGCACAGGGCACCATGGCGGTGTGCTTTGTCGGCGATCGCCTTGAGATCGTAGATCTGGCCGGTTCCGTATTCGACATGCGAAATGCAGACGACGGAGGTATTGGCGTCGATCGCGCCAAGCAATTCATCCATGTCGACGGCCATACTCTCGCGCGGCTTGACCCAGCGCATTTCCGCACCCGTGTGCTGGGCTACCCGCATCCAGGGATAGACGGTGCTGGGATGCGTTATGGTTGTCGCGACGATGGTCGATGCTCTTTTCGGCATGGCTGCCCAGGCCAGCGACGACATCAGCACTGTCTCGCTTGAGGCGACGGCGATGTCGGCAGGCGTCGCGTTGAAGAGCTGCGCGGTGGCAGCATTCAGGTCATCGAAGCATTTGACCTCGGCTTCCTCATCGAAGGCCACCGTTCCGTCCTCTGCGAGTTCCGTCTGCCAGCGATTGATGGCCTCGGCCGCCGTCTTGTGCGTCAGGCCGACCGAAGCCGCATCGAGATACACGTAGGATTGTGCCGGCGGAAACACGTCCAGCGATGCCAGGCGGCCCTCGGCGTTTGTATGGTTATCCAATGTCCAACTCCTTCAGGATCGGGATAATTTCAGATGCGACAGGTATTTGCGCTCAAGCCCGCGGAACACGGCGGTGATCAGGAAGGTGAGCGCGAGGTAGAGGACGGCCGCGGTGACAAGGCCTTCAGCGGCGAGATAATATTTGTTGTTGAGCATCCTGCCGGCGCCCAGGATGTCGACAATGGTTATGGTGCTTGCGACCACGCTGCCATGCAGGGTGAAGATCACTTCGTTGGACAGCGGCGGCAGAGAACGTCGCCAGGCGGATGGGAAAACGATCAGCCAGAAGAGCCGGACACCGGAAAGACCCAGAGCCTTGGCGGCTTCGACTTCGCCTTTGGGTACGCCTTCTATCGCGCCCCTCAGGATCTCGGTGAGATAGGCGGCGGAGCAAAGGGTGATGGAGACAAAGGCGCATCCCCAGGCTCCGCGCAGCACAGGCCAAAGAAACGAGTGGCGGACGAACTCAAACTGGGCGGCGCCGTAGTAGAGGAGATAGAGCTGAACAAGCAGCGGCGTACCGCGAAACACATAGGTGTAGCAGAACACGATCCGGTTGAAGACGCGAACCCTTTGGGCGCGGATCACTGCGAGAGGAACGGCAATCGCGACGGCAAGCAGCAACGGGATCAAGACAAGCAGCAGCGTGTTGATCAGGCCCTTCGCAAAGAGGGGCCAGTTGGCGGTGATCACACCAAGGTCGATCGGCGAGAAATCCTGAAGTGTCGACCACGTGGTTTCCATCTCAGATGGTCTCCGCGACGCGAAGCCGTCTGGCGAGGACGCGCAGTCCCACGTCCGAGGCAACGGTGAGGCAGAGATAGATGATCAGGACGATAGCGATGAACGTGAACGGCTGGTGCGTCGCGCGTCCGGCCGCGGTCGCCTTGTTTACGATGTTCTCCAGCCCCATTACCGACGCCAGGGCAGTCGTCTTCATCAGGCTGAGCCAGTTGTTGGTAAAGCTGGGCATGGCGTTGCGCATGAGTTGGGGCCAGAGGACCAATCTGAACAGAAGCCATCCGCTCAGGCCGAGCGCCTTTCCGCCTTCGCTTTGACCACGCGGTATCGACAGATACGCGCCACGAAACGTCTCGGTCATGTAGGACCCGAAAATGACGCCGATCGCTGCGACGGCCACGGTAAACGGGTCGAGCTCCGCTCTTTCCCACAACCCCGTCGCATCGCCGATCCGGTTAACAATCGCCTGGCCGCCATAGTAAAGCAGCAGCATCAAAACCAGGTCCGGAACGCCCCGGACCAGGGTTGTGTAGGTCTCGGCCATGCCGCGCGCGGCCGAGAATTTCGATAATTTTGCCCAGGCTCCGAGCAGGCCCAGCGCCGTCGCCACCAGGAGCGAGCAGACGCTCAGCGCAATCGTCACGTAGATGCCCCGCAGGACAAACGGCAGGTAGTCGGCAGTGTCGGCCACGGTCATCTTACAATCTATGGTCGTCGCGCTCGGTGCGTTTCAGGTTCACTTGCCGGAGATGTCGTAGCTGAAATATTTGTCGTTGATCGCCTTGTAGGTTCCATCATCGTGAACCGCCTTGATGGCCTTGTTCAACGCCTCGCGCAGCTCGGTGTCCTGTTTCCTGAGGCCGATACCGATGCCTTCACCAAAGCAGCCAGGTTCGTTGACAGGATCGCCCTGGAAGGCGAAGCCCTTGCCGCGCTCCGTCTTCAGCAGGCCGAAGTCGAGCTGAATTCGATCGGAGAAGACGGCATCCAGTCGGCCGGCACCGATGTCGAGGAACATGTCTTCGGCGTTCTGGTAAACTTGGACGCTGGCATTCGGATAGGCCTTTTCCAGATAGCACTGCGCGACCCCCGGGATCGTGCCGATCTTCAGCCCACCCAGAGCCTTGTCGGCGAAGTCGATCTTGGTGGCCTCGGCCGCAACGAACACGGCGGCTGTCTGATAATAGGGATCGGTAAAGTCGATCTGCTTTTTGCGTTCCTCGGTGATCGTCATCGAGGCAAAGATGCCGTCGAACTTTTTCACCAGCAAACCAGGGATCATGCCGTCCCAATTCTGGGCTACGAAAGTACAGTTCCGATTCATTTTCTTGCAGAGAGCATTCCCCAGATCAATTTCAAAGCCCGCGATGGAGCCATCAGCGGCTCGGAAGTTGAAAGGCGGATAGGCCGCCTCCGTGGCGAATGTGATGTCCTGAGCCACGGCCATCATGGGCATCAGGGCGATCCCGATTGCACCAGCCAAGCCAAGCAATGTGTTTCTCATGTCTTATTCCCCTTTATTATGCGGGCGTTTACCGCGAGTTGGCGACACGCCATCCCTTGGGTTCGCCCGGCGATCGTTCTCGTCGCAACCGAAGCGGTGTACCGTTGCGAAATTGCTTCGCGCCGCATATGCCCTCCGGCTTTTCTGCGGTTCCAAGGTTAGTGCAGCCAGGGTTGCGTGCGTTACCAAATTCCTCAAGCCAGGTTTCCAAACTAGGCAACCAAGCGTCGTCCGATCCCATGCTAGGGCGGTGCCACGCTGGTGAATTGATCGGTACTGTTCGGGGAGATGGAATTGACAAAGATCGTGCCGCTTGGGCAAATCCTGAAAGCACTGCCGGACATCGATGTCGTCGCCGAGATCGAGCGCGGCTTTGTCGCCCTGTCCGAGGGAAAGGTCGAGGTCCCACCGGTAGGCGAACTGCTTTTCCCGGACGAGAACGGCGAGCTTCACATCAAATATGGCGCCGTGCGCGGCGACGACGTGTTCGTCGTCAAGCTTGCAACGGGGTTTTTCAACAATCCGAAACTGGGGCTGCCGCCGTTCTCGGGTTGCATGCTGGTACTCTCGGCGAAGACGGGCCAGGTTGTTTGCATCCTTCTCGAGGAGGGGGAGCTCACCAATCACAGGACCGCCGCGGCGGGCGCCGTTGTTGCGCGTCACCTGGCACCGCCGCGATTGGAGACGATTGGCATTTGCGGGGCAGGCGTGCAGGCGCGCTTGCAGGCGGACTATCTGCGCCGGGTGACGCAATGCCGTGACCTCGTTTTGTGGGCGCGTGATGTCGATCGGGCGGCCGAAGCCGTGCGCGATATCGCTGGCATGGGCTACAAAGCTCGCGTTGTGGCAAGCCCGGAAGAAGTTGCCGCCTCGTCGCAACTGATCGTTACGACGACAGCGGCCCATCAGCCCTATCTGCTCGCGGATTGGATCAGGCCGGGCACGCATATCACCGCGATGGGTTCGGATACGCCTGAAAAGAACGAGCTCGATCCGTTGATCCTGAAATCGGCCGCTCTGGTGGTCGCCGACAGCATAACGCAGTGCCTGATGCGCGGAGAGATTCGCGCCGCGATAGCGGCAGGCGCCTTGAGGCGAGAGGGTATCGTCGAACTCGGAAATGTCATTTCCGGAAAGGCCGGACCGCGCTCGCCCGACGACATCACGGTGGCCGACCTTACCGGCGTCGCCGTGCAGGACATCATGATTGCCAAAGCGGTGGTCGCACGAACAACTTGAAGGGTGCCCTATGCAGATTCCCACTTTCGTCCTCGAACGCAGCCAGACGCTTTATGAGAATGACGTCGCCATCAATCTGACGGAGAGCGGCGTTCACCCGGCGGCCATTTCGGACATCCTGTCTGGAGCCGAACTGGCTGAACTCGCCGCCTTGCCCCTGGGCTATGGATACACGGACGGCACTCCATCGCTGCGCCAGTCGGTCGCCGATTGGTATCCAGGTGCGGCTTCGGAAAACGTGCTGGTCGCCCACGGCTCGTCGGAAGCGAACCTGCTGACCTTGATGGCGCTCGCCGAGCGCGGCGACCATGTCATCGTTGTCGTGCCGAACTTCATGCAGATCGCCGGCCTTGCCAACAGCCTGGGGATCGAAGTCACACAGGTTGCATTGCGCCCGAGCGATGGCTGGCAGCCTGATATCAGCGCGCTGGAAGCGGCAATCGGCCCGCGCACCAAGCTGATCACGCTCTGCGACCCCAACAATCCGACCGGCACGACGCTCACCCAGTCTTCCCGGCGGGCGCTCTCGGAGCTGAGCGATCGCACGGGCGTCTGGCTGCATGTCGATGAAATCTATCGCGGCTCGGAGATCGATGCCATCGATGCGCCAACCATCTATGGCATGGGCAAGCGGGTCATCGTGACTGGAGGGTTGGCGAAATCCTTCGGTTGCCCCGGCCTGCGAATGGGCTGGATGATCGGCCCGCAAGCCTTGGTGGCGGAGGGCCACCGGTTCCAGGACTATACGAGCATCGGCACCGGCGTCGTCTCGCAGTTCATTGCTGAACGGGCGCTGCGCGAGCCCGTCCGGAGCATCTTGCTCTCGCGCGGCCGCGACATTCTCGCCGCCGGCCGCCAGCGGTGGCCAAATGGCTCGACGGGCGTCAGGGCTGGTCTTGGGTCGTACCGCAAGCGAGCGGCATGGCGTTTCTTCGCTACGATATGGACATCCCGTCGGAGAGCTTCGTGGAAGGGCTGCGCCGGAGCAAGGGCGTGTTCGTTTGCGCGGGCAGCTGGTTCGGCATCGAGGGCCACATCCGTGTCGGCTTCGGCGTCGATCCGCATCATCTCGAAAGCGGACTGGCTGATATCGCCGACTATCTGCGCGAGGAACGGTCGTTCAATTGACCGTCACCGTTCCTCGCTGCGCTTCGGCTTCGCACCGTAGGCGACGACCTCCAGCTCGATCAGACCGCCATTGAGCAGTTCCGTGACGATACCGATCCGCGCCGGTTTCGCTTCCGGGAAGTATTTTTCATAGGCGGCGTTGAACTGATCCGCGTCGCTTGCGTGCCGCAGATGGACGCTGACCTTGACGATGTCCGAAAGGCGCAAGCCCGCCCGTCCCAGGATGTCCTTGACCTCCAGCATGATGCGATCGGTCTCGGCGGCCACCCCGCCGCTGACGATCTCTCCGTCGGGCCCGAAGCCGGCGAGGGCTGACAGGAATACGAAATCGCCGGCGCGGACCGCCTCGGAAATTGCGAGCCCTTCCACATTGGGGCCGGCGATGAATTCGATCGTCATGGTGTCTTCCCGATCTGCTTCGATGTCAGGAACGCATTCATAAGACGGGCTGCTCGTGATTGGTTATGAGATGTGGAAACTGATCTTCTTGAAAAGGGAAACGACGGTTCGGATACCGGCGTGCAGGCTGAAAGAACCCCGAGGGAGAGCGAATTGGCACAAGCGATCAACATTGACCCTGACTATGTCGAGCGGCTGATACTGGACCTCGGCGAATTCGGCGCGCACAGCGGCACCGGTGTCTGGCGCACGGTGTATTCGCCGG
This sequence comes from Mesorhizobium sp., assembly GCA_039916205.1. Lineage (GTDB taxonomy): Bacteria > Pseudomonadota > Alphaproteobacteria > Rhizobiales > Rhizobiaceae > Mesorhizobium. Next base: position 8,178 of record JBDSLV010000240.1, read on the forward strand.
AATGGGTGGCTGCGAACGCCCAGTTCGCCGATTGGTGCAGGCAAGCGGGCTTGGCCGTGCATCACGACGCCGTCGGCAACGTCTGGGGAAGACTTGAAGGCGAAGAGGCCGGACCTTCGGTCGTGTCCGGATCGCATATCGACAGCCAGACGCCCGGAGGCCGCTACGACGGTGCCTTGGGCGCCATTGCCGCGCTGGTTGCGGTCGACGCGCTGGCGAAGCAATTCGGCAAGCCGCGCCGCACCCTGGAAGTGTTGGCGCTCTGCGAGGAGGAGGGAAGCCGCTTCGCGGCGGCAAGCCTCTGGGGCTCGCGCGCCATAACCGGCTGCATCGAGCCACGCGAGCTTGATGAACTGATCGACGCCGACGGTGTTTCGATGCGCCAGGCCATGAAGGCCGCCGGGCTTGATCCTGATGCTTTCGGCGAGGCTGAGCGCGATGACATCGGCACGTTCATCGAACTGCACATCGAGCAAGGCCCCGTGCTTGAAGCCGCCGATCTCGCTGTCGGCCTCGTCACCGCCATCAACGGCCTGCGCCACTACCGTGTGGAACTGACCGGCGAAGCAAATCACGCCGGCGCCTTTCCAATGGATGCGCGCCGCGACCCGATGGCGGGCTTCGCGGAAATCGCCGGCGGCATTATCTCGACAGCGGAGCGCTGGGGGAGGCCTGCCGTGACGACCGTGGGACAGGTCAATGTCGAGCCGAACCTGCCGGCTATCATTCCCGCCAAGGTCAGCTTCATGATCGACGCCCGACATCCCGATCCGGAAGCCGTGCTGCGGCTTTATGCTCTCCACGAAAATCTCATCCGCGAGGTCGCCGATCGCCGTGGCCTCGAAGTGAAGATCACCTTGGTGGAAAATCAGGCGCCCCTGATCTGCCATCCCGAGATCATCGCGGCGATCAAGGCAACAGCGGAAGAGAAGGGTATCCGGCTTGGCGCCCTGCCCAGCGGCGGCAGCCACGACACCCAGCAGATGTCGAGGATCGCCCGGGCCGGGATGATATTCGTTCGGAGCAAGGATGGCAGGAGCCATACGCCCGAGGAATTCTCCTCGATCAATGACATCGTCGACGGCATAAAGGTGCTGGCCGGCACGCTCTACAAGCTGGCCTATGGCGATGGTCGTTGACGAGCATGGTTCGCTCGAAGGCGTGACAGCCAGACCGACGGCCCTTGGCAAGGCCGCCGGTTGGACCCAAGGCGAGTATTCTCAGGCGAAGAAGGCGAAGCGGATGATGAACAGTGCCGCCACCAGCCAGGTCGCGGCATGGACCTGGCCGGGACGCCCGGTCAGGAGCTTGAGCGCCGCATAGCTGACGAAGCCGAAGGCCAGGCCATTTGCGATCGAGTAGGTGAAAGGCATCATCAACGCGGTCAACGCCGCTGGTGCTGCTTCGGTGATGTCGGCCCATTCGACCTCGACCAGTTCGCGCATCATCAGGCAGGCGACGTAGAGAAGCGCCGGCGCCGTCGCATAGGCTGGCACGGAGCCTGCCAGTGGCGAGAAGAACAGCGCCGCGAGGAAGAGGACACCGATGACCAGAGCTGTCAGACCCGTGCGTCCGCCGGCCTGGACACCGGAGGCGCTCTCGACATAGGCGGTGGTGCTGCTGGTGCCGAGCAGCGAGCCGGCGACAATCGCCGTGCTGTCGGCCAGAAGCGCACGGCCGAGGCGGTTGGGCTTGTCCTGTTCGATCAGGCCGGCGCGCTTGGCAACGCCGATCAGCGTGCCGGTGGCATCGAACACTTCGACCAGCACAAACACCAGGATCACGTGCAGCAGGCCTGAATGCAGGGCGCCGACAATGTCGAGCTTCAGGAAGGTTGGCAGGACGGAGGGCGGCATCGAGACAATGCCGTTGAACTGGCTAACCCCAAGCGCCATCGATGCGATGGTGATCACGAGAATACCGATCAGGATCGCGCCACGCACCTTCAGCGCATCAAGCGCCGCGATGATGAAGAACCCGGCTATCGCAAGCAAGGTCCCCGTCTGGCTGAGGTTGCCAAGTGTCACAAGCGTTGCCGGGCTGGCAACGACGATGCCGGAGCTCTTCAGGGCGATGATGCCGAGGAACAGGCCGATGCCGGCGGCGATCGCGCTGCGCATCGAATGCGGGATGCCGGCGATCAGCCAGCTGCGCACGCCACTGACTGTCAGCAGCAGGAAGATCAGGCCCGAGATGAAGACCGCGCCCAGCGCCTGCTGCCATGAGAAGCCCATGGTGCCGACGACGGTGAAGGCGAAAAAGGCGTTGAGGCCCATGCCCGGCGCCATGCCGATCGGCCATTTCGCGACCAGGCCCATGATCAGCGAGCCAAGGGCGGCGGCAAGGCAGGTCGCCACGAACACCGCGTTGCGATCCATGCCGGTCGACGACAGGATCTCCGGATTGACGAAGATGATGTAGGACATCATCAAAAAGGTCGTGATGCCGGCGATCACTTCGGTGCGGATCGAGGTGCCTTGGTCCTTCAGGTTGAAATACGTATCGAGCACTCTTTGCTTCCCTCCAATATGGCGTGCGGCAGCCTTCCGTCACGCGCAACGCCACAGCGGGTCCATGACCTCTGATGGTCAAGAACCAGCGGCATTGCCGAGCGTTGCTGCTCCCACGTCGTCGGCCCTGACGCTGCTCCAGCGTGTCCATCCCAGGCTGACGTGAACAGATATTTGACGCAAGACATGGTTGCTTGCGCAAACCGCGATAACCTCTGCGTGTTGCATGAACTGCACAAGAGGCCAGATGGCCAATTCTATGAGAAGCTGTTTCGCAATTTTCTAGAGGAATCGCATGCGGCCGCGATCGGCTTCGGGGCCGCCGCCCTCGTGCCCCTGGCTCCGGCCGCTGCAGGCTATGGCCGGATATATGAGGGTTAGCACAGCACAGCATATCAGACGGTTGAACTGTTCCTCAAGAAGACCGCTCCGGCGAAAAGTCTCGTCTTCAGGACGGAAGTGCATGTGACGCGGTGGCCGACGCGTCGCCGCTCTTGGTCAATGGCGGCATCGGCGGCATTGCGCGCTCCGCGACGGACTTCGATCAGACCGTGAAGGCCTCGCGGAAGCGTGCCAGCGCAAGCTCGTCATCACCCGATGGGAATGCTTCCATGCCGACCGTTCCCCGGTAGCCCATCGCGTCGAGCGCACGGGCGATGGCCGGATAATTGATCTCGCCGGTGCCGGGTTCCATACGGCCGGGGACATCCGCAACCTGGATCTCGCCGATGTAGGGCAGGGCACGCCGGCAAAGCTCGATCAGGTTACCTTCGCCGATCTGGGCATGGTACAGGTCGAGATTGAGCTTCAGCGCCGGCCGGTCGACGGCGGAGACCAGGGCGATCGTGTCGTCGGCCCTTGCAAAAGGCACTCCCGGGTGATCGACGGCCACGTTGAGGTTTTCGAGCACGAAGGTGACGCCTTCCTCTTCGCCGAGATCGGCGATCCGCTTCAGCGTATCCAATGCCTTCAGCCACATGGGACCGGTCACGACATCCGATTTCACCAGCGGCAGTCCTTGGCCGTCAAGCCCCGTTCCGTGCAGGTTGAGGCGCGGGCAATTGAGCTGCTTGGCGATCGGAATGGATTGTCGCGCGGTGCGGAGCAGTTCATCGGCTCCGGCGCTGTCGGCCAGCGTGCCGGTCAAGTATCCCGTCATCGACGAAAAAATGGCGCCTGATTTTGCCAACCCGGCTATGTCGTGGCGCGTCCAGTCCCAGATTTCAACCTGAAAGCCGAGCTCGGTCAGGCGTTTAAGACGATCCAAAACCGGGAGCTTGCGAAACACCATCTCCGCGCAGGCGGCGAGTGTGAACGGCGACGAACTGGTACTGCTGGCCATCTGGATTTCCTGGGCAGTTGCTGAGGTTTGGCCGATTTCGCACGGCTTCGACCTGTTCTGTGTCGGCTGCAAGTCGGTTTGCTACCGGTAGCAAACCGACTTGGGTTCTAGACTGCCGGGCGAAAAAATCAACCATCCATTTCATTTTATAAGAAAATGGAATAAATGATCCGAAGTCGGATCGAAATGCTTGCCGGACCCAGGGCCAATGCGGGGACTAGTCAGGCTGCTTTTTGCGTTGCAGCAGCTCCATGGTCAGGAACAACAGCGTCACGATGACGAGGATGACGACGGACGCGGCGGCGAGTGTCGGGCTGACCTGAAGGAAGACATCGTCCCACAATTGCTTGGGCAAGGTGGTGACGAAGCCGCCGCCGACGAACATCACGATCGTCAGTTCCTCGAAGGATTCCAGGAAGCCGGTGATGAAGCCGACAATCAGCGACACGCTGACCAGCGGGAGCGTCACGCGCCGAACCACTTGGAACCTACTGGCGCCGAGAGTTGCGGCCGCATCGTCAAGGCGCCAGTCATGGCCCTTGAAGCCCGAGACCATCACCACGAAGACGATAGGCAGCGATATGACCGTGTGGCCGAGCACGATGCCCAGATTGGTGGCCACCAGCGACAGCTGCGCGAACAGGTAGAACATCGCGATCGCGATCACCAGCTGCGGCACGATCATCGGTGACATGAAGAGCAGGAAGGCGAGGTTCGATATCCTGCCTTTCGAACGTGCGGCCGCAAAGGCGGCGGCTGTCGCGATCGCCAGCGTCAGGCTTGCCGTCGCCAGGCCGATGGCGAATGAGCGAATGGTCGCGGCGCGCCACAGCGGCGATTGCCAGTACTCGTTGAACCATCTCAGGCTGAAGCCGGTCGGGGGGAAGGAGAGGAAGGCGCTCGACGTGAAGGCCATCGGGATGATCGCCAGGATTGGCAGCAGCAGCAGCGCGATGATGAGGCAGCTGTAGGCGGAAAGCACGCGGCCCGCCGAAAGGAATGGGGCATAGGTGTCGCGCCACCGGGCAAGCACGGTGAAGGCCGAGCCGAGGGCCGAGACCAGGCCGAGGCCCGCCTTGCGGGTTTGCGTGTCCGATGTCCTGGCAGGCCCGCCTCCGGCGATCGATGAGAGCGAGAAGACGCGGTCGAACAGGAACACCGCCGCCATCGTCAGCAGCGTCAGTATCACCGCGAGCGCGCTGCCCATGCGCCAGTTCTGGAATGTGTTGATCTGCTCAATGACAAGCTGGCCGACCATCGTCTGTCGTGGGCCGCCAAGCAGGGCGGGGGTAACGAAGAAGGCCAGCGCAACGATGAAGACGAGCAGGCCGGCGGTGGCGACGCCGCGCACCGTCAGTGGAAAATACACGCGCCAGAAGGCCTGTGCGTCGCTGGCGCCCAGCGTCCTGGCGGCTGAGATCAGCCCCCTGTTCACAGCCGTGAGAGCCGGGAACATGATGATGATGGCGAGCGGCAGCAAGGTGTGGACCATCGCGAACACGACGGTGCCGCGGTTGAACAACAGGTCGCCGCCACCCGGCAGCCCCAGATAGTTCAAAAGGCTGGAAACCGGGCCGTGGCGGCCGAGCAGCACTAGCCAGGCAAAATTCTTGACCAGCGAGCTTGTCCAGAACGGCATCAGCACAAGCAACAGAAGCCAGCGTTGCCGAAATTTTGGCTGATGCGAAATCCAGTAGGCGAGTGGGTAGCCGAGCACGAGGCACCACGCGGTTACCTCGACCGCGATGCCCAGCGTGCTCAACAGAATGCGCCGGTAGACCGGTGTGGCGGCAAGCTGACCAAAGGCTGCGAGGCTGAAGCTGCCGTCGGGGTCGAACAGGCTGACAGAGACGAGCTGCAGCGTCGGCCACAGGAAGAAGACCGTCAGGAAAGCGAAGCCGGGCAGGAAAAGCCAACCCACGCCCGGCCGAAATGCAGCGAGAAGCGGAAAGACGGCCAGGCGCGGGTTGGACGTTGCCATGGAACTAGACCCTGGCCGCCGCGGCGTGCGGATTGGCGGGGCGTCCGAGACCCAGCCGGTCACGCAGCGTCTCGCCGGTATATTCCATCCGGGCGCGGCCACGCCGCTGCAATTCAGGCACCACCAGCTCGACGAAATCATGCAGGTCGCTCGGCAGCGCATTGAACAACAGCATGAAGCCGTCGCCAGCCCCGGTATCGATCCATTCTTCCAGCATGTCGGCGATGTCAGTCGGCGTGCCGCAGATCGGCGCCGTGCCATAGTCATAGAGTTGGTAGATTTCGCGGAGCGTCTTGTCCCGATTGGCCAGAATGAGCGCGCGCAGCCGTTCGAAGAAGCCCTTCTCGCGGTTGGTGGTTTCAGGAATAGCCTCGGCCGGGATCGGCTCATCCAGCGAAAGGCCGCTCAGGTCCTTGCCCAATTGCTCGCTCAGCATCTTCACGCCGACGTCGGGATGAATAAGCGACTGCAGCAGGTGGTATTTGTCTAGTGCCTCCTGGCGCGTTCTGCCGATGCTGCAGCGCAGGCTCGCAAGCACCTTCAATT
>JBDSLV010000241.1:0-4807 GCA_039916205.1 Mesorhizobium sp.
GAATCCAGCTCGTTCATGACAAAGACAAAGCGCCCATTCGGATGCAATGCAAGGTGACGCGGCCCGGCACCGGGTGGCAAGGCGGATTCTGCTGATTTACTTAGGCTGCCGTCGCCAGCGATGCGGTAGGACACCAGCCTATCGATGCCGAGATCGGCAACGATAGCCATGCCCCCAGCAATGGTTTCGGTGACGCTGTGGGCATGTGACCGTTCCTGCCGCCCTGCATTCGGGCCAGTGCCTTTGTGCGAGACGCTTGCCAGCGGCGCCGACAAGGCGCCGTCCTCGTCAAAGCCATAGACTGCCACGGCCCGGTCGGGCCCGCCCTCGCCCATGCCGTAATTGGCAACCAGCAGCTTGGTGCCGTCGCGGGTGATGGTGTTGTGGGCGGTGATGCTGCCCAGCGAGGGCTGCTTGTTCAGATAGGTCAGCCTGCCCGAGGCGCGATCGAACCTGTAGGCGGAGACAGTTCCCTCGCGCCAGGTGAACACTTCGGAGTTGGCATAGATGCGCGAGCCGTCCGGTGTCACCGACAGGAATGTCGGGTTGTCGACGTCATTGGTCTCGGCCAGTTTCTGGATCTTCAACGTCTTCTCATCGAAGCTGTAGACGCCGAGACCGACACCGCGCGCGCCCTGAAAATACGGCGCCTCGCGGTTCAGGCTACCGACAAAGACCAGACAGGCATTGTGCATCATTTCCTCCCCTGCCCCGCCTGCGCTTCGGCGCGCGGGAATGGTCAAAATTTCGCGCGTCCTCGCTTGCAACGCAACCCCATATGTGAAAATACTATTTACAAAAGAAGATTGACGGGAGGAGACGCCGTGCTTTTCGACGCTTTCAAGCGTGTTCCAACATCGCACTGCGCATCAAGCGGAACTGGCGGAGCCGGCCATGAATGACTTCGCCCCTACTGTCGGCGTCGCCTCGACGTATCCCAGGAACATGCCTGAGGATCATGCCGCCTTGCCGGTGTGGAACGCCGAAAACTGGTTCTATGAGGACTGGCCGGTCGGCCAGAAAATCCGCTCGCTGCGGCGGACCATGGCCGAGGGCGACAGCCACTTGTTCAACACGCTGGTGCTCGATATCCACCCCTATGTGCAAGATCAGATGTTTGCCGAGACCGAAGGCATTTTCGGCAAGCGGCTGATTGCCGGCGCATTCGTTTTCTCGGCTGGGCTGGGGCTGGTCGCCACCAACTGCGTCAACGCCTTTTCCTATGGCTACGACAAACTGCGCTTCATAAAGCCTGTCTTCATCGGCGATACGATCTATTCGATCCGTTCCAACCTGGACAAGAAGCCCCGCTACAAGGAGATGGGGCTGATCCGCGCCAGCTACGAAGTGTTCAAGGGCGACGGCGAGCTGGTTCTCTATTGCGAGCACCTGCAGACGGTGAAGTACCGCAACCCGGCGGACTTCGCCGGCAAGACGGAGAAATAGAAATGCCGGCAGCAGCCGAACTGCCGCTTGCCGGTCTCGTCGTCGTCGACATGAGCCAGTTTCTCTCCGGGCCCTATTGCTCGCTGAGGCTGCTCGATCTCGGCGCGCGCGTCATCAAGATCGAGCGTCCGGACGGCGGCGACCTGTCGCGCCGGCTCTATCTCAGCGACACAGAGATCGGCGGCGATTCTACCATTTTCCATGCCATCAACCGGGCCAAGGAAAGCCTCGCCATCGACCTGAAGAACGAAGCGGATTTGAAGGTGCTGCGCGGCCTGCTGACCAAGGCAGATGTGCTGATCCAGAATTTCCGACCGGGCGTCATCGAGCGGTTGGGCTTCGACTATGAGGCCGTCCGCAAGATCAACCCACGTCTCGTCTATGCCTCGATCAGCGGCTATGGCGAGGACGGTCCCTGGGTCAAACGTCCTGGCCAAGACCTGCTGGCGCAATCGCGCTCCGGGGTAATGTGGCTGAACGGCGACGAGGACCAGGGGCCTGTGCCTTTCGGCCTCGCCATCGGCGACATGCTTGCGGGTGCCGCCTGCGCACAAGGCGTCCTGGCGGCACTGGTGCGGCGCGGTATCACAGGCCAGGGCAGCCATATCGAAACCAGCTTGCTGGAAGCGCTGGTCGATTTCCAGTTCGAGGTGCTGACCACGCATCTCAACGATGGCCGCCGCTTGCCGAAGCGCTCCAGCTTCCGCAGCGCGCATGCCTATCTGTCGGCGCCTTATGGCGTCTATCCGGCCAAGGACGGCTATCTCGCCATCGCCATGACGCCGATCCCCAAGCTCGCCGATCTGTTGTCGCTCAGCGAGTTGGCGCCCTATCGCGATAAGCCGGCATCGTGGTTCACCGCGCGCGACGACATCAAGGCGATCATCGCACAACGGATCGCAACCAAGACGATCGACGAATGGCTTGCCATTCTGGAACCGGCCGACATCTGGTGCGCCAAGGTGCTGACCTGGCCGGAAATGCTGGCCAGCGAAGGCTTCCAGTCGCTCGACATGCTGCAGACGGTGACGCGCGAGGACGACGTGTCGATCCTCACCACCAGTTCGCCGCTCAGGGTCGATGGCATCAGGGCCAAGGTCGACCGGGCAGCACCGCGCATTGGCGAGCACAGTGCAAGGATACGCGAGGAGTTCGGCCTGTGAGCCCACCCACGCTCAAGGGCATGACATGGAGCCACCCGCGTGGCCATGATCCCATGGTCGCCTGCTCGTCCCTCTGGCGAGAACAGACCGGCGTTGCCATCGAGTGGGACAAGCGTTCGCTGCAGGATTTCGAGTCCTTCCCGGTCGAGGAACTGGCGCGAGCTTATGACCTCATCGTCATCGACCATCCGCATGTCGGCCAGATCACAGCTGAAGGTTGCCTAGAGCCGCTGGATATCGCCGGCCGCGAACTGGACCGAGCCGCACTTGCCTCCGGCAGTGTCGGCCAGTCCTACCCGAGCTACACTTGGCAGGGCCGGCAATGGGCTTTCCCGATCGATGCGGCCGCCCAAGTCCAGGCCTGGCGGCCGGATGCGCTCGATGCACCAGCGTCGACATGGAGCGAGATGCTCGATCTCGCCCGGCAGGGGCGCGTGCTGCTGCCGTTGCGGCCACCGCATTCGCTGATGACCTTCTACACGCTGGCCGGCAATCTCGGGCATCCTTGCGCCACCGATCCGTCCCGAGATCTCATCGATGTAGAGGCCGGCATAGAAGCCTTTGAGAGGATGCGTGAAATCGCCTCCCTCGTCGATCCAGTCTGCCTCGACATGGACCCCATCGCCGTTTCGGAGCGGATGGCGGAGGCCGGCTCCCGCTTCGTCTGTTCCCCGCTGATCTATGGCTATGTCTCCTACGCCACTGCCGGTTTTCGCGCGCATCGCCTGGCCTTCGCCGATATCCCGGTCATCGGTTCCGACGGCCCGGTGGGCTCGGCACTTGGCGGCACGGGGATCGCGGTCTCAGCCTTTTCGAAGGCGAAAGAGGCCGCCATCGACTTCGCCTACTGGGTTGCCAGCGGCGATGTCCAACGTGGGCTGTATGCGGCCTCGGGTGGCCAGCCCGGCCATGCCGCCGCGTGGGGCGACCAGACCGTCAATGAACCGACCGGCAATTTCTATCGGGATACGCGCGCGACGCTTGAGGGCGCGTGGGTGCGGCCGCGCCATGACGGCTACATGGCTTTCCAGCAGGCAGCATCCGACCGCATCAATTCCGGCATGATCTCCGGCCATCGAGCCGGCCAGGTCGTCGCCGATCTCAATCACCTGTTCCGGGAGGGTAGCCCAGCATAGGTGTCCGGCGTTGCCGGTGGAGGAGCCTGAACGAAACCGAACGGAGGAGAACACAATGACTGGAATGATCCGCGGCCTGCTGGCCGCAACCGCTCTCGCCTCGCTTGCAACGACTGCCTTTGCCCAGGACGTGCAAGGCGTCATCGGCGGACTGCCGACCGAACTCAAGGCGCAGTACGATGGCGCGCCGCAGAAAGTGCTGCCCTCGGCTTGGGACAATTTCACGCCACCGCCGAAACCGTGGAAGTGGTGCCACTCGGAATCCTACCAAGGCAACCCCTGGCGGGTGACCGTCACCAAGGAGCTGAAGCGTCTTGTCGACGGGCTGATTGCCGACGGCACCGTGTCCAGTTTCGAAGTGTCGGATTCCAACAACGACGCCAGCCAGCAGATCAACCAGATCCGCGCCTTCATCGACAAGAAATGCTCGATCATCACCTCGGTTCCGGGTTCAGCCACGGCGCTTGACGATGCCATCGATGCCGCCGCCAAGGCCGGCATTCCCTTCATCACCGCCGCCGGTTCGGTGACCAGCCCGAACGCGATCAATGTCGATTCCAACTACGCGCGCTGGGGCTATGACATGATGACGGCCATCGGCAAGGCGCAGCCGGATGGCGCCAGCCTTCTTCTGGTCGAAGGCATCGCCGGCCACCCGATCGTGGTGCAGGAACGCCAGGGCGCGGACAAGGCGCTGGCGGAGAACCCGAAGCTGAAGATCTCGCGCAACGTCAACGGCAACTGGACAGCCAATGTCACCAAGACCGTTGTGCTGCAAGCGATCGCCACCAACCCGGCGCCGATCGATGCTGTGTGGACGACGGGCAGTGAAAGCCGCGTCGTTGCCGAGGCCTTCGCCGAAGCCGGCCGCCCCGCGCCATTGATCACAGGTTCGATCACCGGCGATGCGCTCGGCTACTGGAAAGCCAACCCCGACAAATATCGCTTCGAGGGCCATGCGGTGCTGCCGCACTGGACCGCCGAGACGCTGTTCCGCGTCGGCGAGCGTATGCTCGATGGCCAGAAGCCTAAGCTGAACACGCTGCTGATCCCGATCCCGCC
>JBDSLV010000242.1:0-8087 GCA_039916205.1 Mesorhizobium sp.
GAAGACCGGCTGGAAAGCCAAGAAGCTCGCTTCGGCCTTGCTTGACGATGCCGGCGTGGCGCTGATCGGCGGCCCCGATTTCGGCATCCTCGGCGAAGGCTACATCAGGCTGTCCTACGCCAACTCAGAGGAAAACATCCTGCGCGCGCTTGAGCGGATCAAGGCATTCCTGGCCAAGTGAGCCTCAGTTCGTTCTGTCCAGGTAGGCTCTTGCGATCGACCGCAACTCCTTCTGGCCGATCGGCTCGCCATGTCCGCAATAGGCTCGGCTGAACTCGACCTGCAAAAGCCGCTGCATCGTCTTTCGGTAGGACTGCACGTCCGACCCTGGAAGGTCGTCGATCAGCGTTCCACGATAGATCGCATCGCCAGCGAAAAATTCGCCACTGCGTTCATCGAGAAGCCCGATCGACCCCTTGGAATGGCCTGGCAGGTCCAGGACGAGAAGCGACCTGTCGCCGGTCTCGATCCGATCGCCTTCGTCCAATATCCGGGTCAATGGCGCCGGCCGGACCTGAAAGCGCTGCGGCGACCATGCCGCGTTGGGGAGCCTGTCGACAGCCTCAGGAAGCGCACGAAAGAGATGCGCCAAAGTGTGTTCATCCGCCATCTCTGTAAAAAAAGCGGCCTCCTGGCGGGGCCCGGCCCTCGTCTCGAACTCGCTCAGGCAACCGACGTGATCGACATGGATGTGCGTCGCGATGGCAAGAACAGGCTTTGTGTCTGGCAGGTTCAGCGCCGGCCTCAGTGGCACAAGGCCCATGCCGGCGTCGATGACGAGATCGACATCGCGCCCGCGAACATGAAAGATGTTGCTCCTGAAGTAGTGATGAACATGCGGCTCCGATATCCTGACGATGCCTGGTCCCACTGCTTCGTGTGAAAACCAGCCGGAAGCCTCACCGGGCCCAATCGCGGACATTAGCGATGGCCTCGCGCAAGCAGGCGTTCGAGCTTCATCTGCAAGACGGTCAGAACCGAAACCATCGACATGTAGTAGACAAGCGCCGCGCCATACCATTCCAGGAACCGGAAGCTGGTGGCGATCGCGAATTGGGTGACTGTCATGAGTTCCTTCAGGGAGATGACCGTCGCCAGCGAGGTTGCCTTCAGCAACGAGATGAACTCGTTGACCAGGGCCGGCAGCGCGACGCGAAGCGCCTGGGGCAGGATGACCAGGAAGAATATCTGCCCCCGATGTAGGCCAAGGGCCGCCGCCCCTTCGGATTGGCCCTTGCCGATGGATGCATAGGAACTGCGCAGGATCTCGGTCAGGTAGGCGATCTGGATCAGGGTCAAGGCGAGAAATGCCGCCACGAACGGGCTGAACCAGTCCCCCCGGAAGACCGCCGATATCTGCGGCAGCCCATTCCAGATGAACAGCAGCACAAGCAGTGCCGGCGCGCCGCGAAAGAGCCAGACAAAGGCGGCGATCGACAGGCGGACCCAGCGCCGCTTCGACGTGGCCAGTGCTGCCGTTGCCAGGGATATCGCCAGGGCAACAGTCATCACCAGGACTGACAGGACCAGCGTCAGCAAAGCCCCCTTGGCAAGGGGCCAGCCGAACAGGGCCGTCAGGAAGAGCTTGCTGTCGAACACCGCCGCCCGTCCTTCAATTGGTCGCGTGCTTGACGTCGGTGGCGGTCTCGGGAAGGTTCCACTTCCGCAGCAGCGCCTTCATCTCGCCGCTGGCCTGCAAGGTCTCGATGGCCTTCACCAGTGCCTCGCGGTTGTCGCCGCCCTTCCTCAGGTAAATCCCGTAGGTTTCGCCGTCGCCGTAGTTGTACGGCACCTGCAGCCGGCCCGGCATCTGCTTGATGCGAAACGCCGCCGTCGTGTCCTGGGTAATGGTCGCCGCCGCCCGGCCGACCAGGATCTGTTCGATGACGGCGGAAGCCGACGGATAGGTCTGTATCTGCGTCGGCGCCTTGCCGGCTTTTGCCAGCTCGGCATTGAGGTCGGCGGCTGTCTTTTCATAAGTGGTGCCCGCCTCGATCGCCAGCACTTTGCCGCTGAGGTCGAGCGGCGCCTTGGTCTCGGTGTCCGTGGCTGACGTCACCATCACCACATTGGAGATAAAGTAGGGAACGGCGTCATAGGCCTGGAGGCGCTCCTTGGTCACCATGATGCCGCTTGCGACGAGATCGCAACGCTCGGCGCCAAGGGACGGCAGGAGCCCCTTGAAGTCGCCCACCACGTATTTGGTGGTGCCACCCCATTGCTTCGCGATGGCGTCCACGACGTCGACCTCGAAGCCGACGAGTTTCTCGTCGCCTGGGTTGGCGTAATACTGCATGGGTGGGAAGTCGCCGCCTGTGCACACGTTGAGCACGCCGTCATGCACCAGAGCGGTTTCAGCGGCCTGTGCGGTTGTGCAGAAGGCCGTGATGATCATCGCGCCGCTTAAGGTGAGCCGGGCGACCGTGGACGTTTCAGTGTTTCGCATGTGGAAGTCCCCTGTCGGTTTTTATGTGTTGACGAGGACGGTATGTTGCGAGTTTCTATCAAACAAGCTAAATCTTTAGGCGCAAAAACTGACAGTTTTTCTAAACTAATGGTGTCGGATGAGCCTACCCTCCCTGCATTCGCTTCGGACATTCGAAAGCGTCGCTCGCCTTGGAAACATCGCCGCCGCCGCAGCGGAGCTGCATGTGACGCCGGGAGCGGTGAGCCAGCAATTGCGCGCGCTGCAACTGTCGCTTGGTCTCGACCTGTTTGAGAAACAGGGGCGCCGTCAGGTGCTGACGGAACGCGGCACCGCTTTGCAGAAGAGCGTGGCGATGGCCATGCGGCAGATATCAGGATCGATCCGCGACATATCGGCGAATGCCTACAGCGCGGCCACCAAGGCGACGCTGCGCGTCTCGGTGCCTTCGGTTTTCGCGACAACCTGGCTGGCGACGAGGATCTTCCGGTTTCTGGACGAGAACCAGGACATCCGCATGCAGATGCTGACGGCGGTGCGGTTCGAGGAGGTCGACTGGCGAAAAGTCGACGTCGCCATCGTTTATGGAAATCCGCCCTGGCCAGGCTTCTGGTGGCGACTGCTGCAGAGCCTGCCGATGACCCCTGTGTGCAGCCCGCAATTGCTGCGGGGCCCGCATGCCATTCGCGAACCGCGCGATCTCCTTCATCATCGCCTGCTTCACGAAGACGATGGCAGCCAGTGGCGGCGCTGGCTGAACGAGGCGCGCGTACCGCACTTCGTGGAATCCGATATCTATTTCGACAATTTCGCCATGGTGCTTCAGGCCGCTCGCGACGGCCACGGCGTTGCGCTTACCAGCGGCATCATATCGTTCAGGGACCTGGACGAGGGGCGCCTTGTACAGCCGCTGACGCTCAACGTGCCTTCCGCCCCCCAATACCACTGCATATGTCGTGAAGAGGGTCTGGAAAATCCGCTCATTGGCCGATTTGTCGACTGGCTTGTCGATCAGGCCTCGAGGCCGTCCGGTTGGTAGGATCGACAAGCCCAGCGCTCGAAAGCCCGTGGCGGCACTGGCTGGCTGCCAAGGCTTTGTCATGAACTGTCGGGATGTGCGTGACCGAGGCTGGGCGGGCATATCGATAGTGGCTACGGTCGGCGTCCCTTTGGATCAGGATCGAAGTGAGGTGACTGCTGATGTTCTATGCAATCCTTGCCTACCACGTTGAGGACGCGATCAAGGCACTGACACCGGAGGAGGACTCCGCGCTCATGGCTGACCTGCTCAGGATTCATGATGGGCTCTACGAGAGCGGCAGCCTCGGACCGTCCGCACGGCTTGGGGCCACACAATCGGCCTGCACCTTGCGCGGGCCGGGCGCCGGCACCGTCATCGACGGACCATTCGCCGAGACCAAGGAGCAGTTGCTCGGCCTTTATGTCGTCGACTGCGCCACGCGGGACGATGCGATCGCCATCGCGCGCGACCTGCGCCAAGTCAACCCGACCGCCGTCTACGAGATCCGTCCGATCGCGCTCTACCTTCCAGGCGTGCCGCTGTCGGATGACAAATAGGCCGGTGGTGATTTCACCGCCCGAGACGGCTGCTAACCCCGCCCGACGAATGGCATCTTGGTCGCCATCACGGTCATGAACAGCACGTTGGCGTCGAGCGGCAGGCTGGCCATGTGGACGACCGCGTCGGCGACGCGCTGAACATCCATCACCGCCTCTGCGGCGATCGAGCCATTGGCCTGCGGCACGCCAACCGTCATCGGCTGCGCCATCTCGGTCAGCGCGTTGCCGATGTCGATCTGGCCGCAGGCGATGTCATAGGGCCGGCCGTCCAGTGCCAGCGTCTTGGTGAGCCCCGTGATGGCATGCTTGGTCGCTGTGTAGGGCACCGAGCCCGGCCGTGGCGCATAGGCCGAGACCGAACCGTTGTTGATGATGCGGCCGCCCATCGGCTTCTGCCTGCGCATGGCGCCGAAGGCCGCACGGGCGCACAGGAACGATCCCGTGAGATTGACGCCGACGACATCGTTCCAGACCTCGACCGGGATTTCGTCGATCGGTGTCGACTTGTAGCTCATGCCGGCATTGTTGAAGAGCAGGTCGACACGGCCGAAAGCCTCGATCACCTGGCCGAACATGGCGTCTACTTCATCGGCCTTGCTGATGTCGCAGGCAACCGCCAGTGCCTTGGCCTGCATCGGGCCTGCGTCAGCGATCGCGGCGTCCAGGACCGATTTGCGGCGCCCGCAGAATACCGTGTTCCAGCCGGCCTTCAGCAGCGCCGTGGCGACGCTCTTGCCAATGCCGGTGCCTGCGCCGGTGACGATGGCGGTTCTGTGCTCTGTCATGATGTCCTCCACGGTAAGCCCCAGCCATCGCAAATGATCGCAGCCGTGACAAGTCGGACAAATGCGTGAAGACGCCCACCGACAAAAAGGGCGGTCATTGGCGACCGCCCTGATCTGAACCGGGCTTGGGAGGAGGAAAGCCGATCCGACTGTCTCGAATGATGCGCTTGCTGGGTTAACGAAAGGTTAACGCCAGCCAGCGGTTCTGTGCCGATTTGACCTACCAGCGCGGATTGGGCGAAGTCCCGGTCTTGCTTGACGGCGCTTTTGCCGCCGAAACCGTCGCCTCGACATGGTCGATCAGCGCATCCGGCAGGCCGAGACGGCCAGCCAGAAGGTCGAGATAGCCGCGCTCGGCGCGGGTATCGGGATCGATGGTCAGGCGCGACGCCGTGTAGAGTTCGAGCTTCTGCGCATCGGTATGGGCACCGGCGACCAGCGTATCGAGGTCGAGCGGGCTCTCCAGTTCCGCCATCAGGAACTTTTCCGCATCGGAGCCGATCCCGGCCAGGCTGAGCTTGCCGGCGATCTTCTGGCGTTCGTCGTCGTCGACATGGCCGTCGGCCTTGGCCGCCGAGATCATTGCCCGCACCAGGGTCAGGGTGAATTCATCCTCGCCTTGTGGCGCCTGCGACGGATGGAAGGCGGTGTCGGCGGGTGGCGGCAGCAATTCCGGCTCGCCGGCGGCGGGCGCTTCGGCCGGCGCATTGCCGCTCTTGTAATTCTGGTAGGCCTTGTAGGCGAGACCGCCGATGGCGGCCAGCCCGCCGAGCTTCACAGCGGTACCGGTGACTTGACGGCCGGCACCAGTTCCAAGCAGCACCGCTGCCAGCGCGCCGGCGGCCAGCGGATTGTCCTTGGCCATCTGCACGGCCTGCCCCGCCTTGTCGCGGACAGTGCCGCTGGTGCCGGGAATTTGCGAGCCGAGCAGATCGTCGAGAAGCTTCTTGGGATCGAACATCAATGCCTCCAGAATGTGCCCAGCCGAACGGGCAGGTTTCGAACGTCGAAGACGTAGGTCCCAAACCTTGACATTGCAATGACAGACCCTGCCTTGCCGCAACGGCGAATGTCAGGATTTCTGCGCTGGCACCCAAGACGTTACTGAAGATATCCGGCCACCAGGCGTGTAGCCTCTTCGACGAGCGCCCGAACCGCTCCGTCCCTGAGTTTTTCAGGGCCTTGCAGGACGGCGGTATGAGCCAGGGCCTCGATCGATGTCACCGAAACAAAGGCCGCCATCCCCAGGTCGACCGCGCGCAGTTCATCGCGATGGTCCTCCAGGTAGGCCCTGAACAAGGCATAGGTCTCACGGCCAAAGGCTTCCACGTCCGCAAGACGTCCCGTGCGCGGAATCTGCTCGGCCAGCACGCGATGCAGCTTCGGGTCGATGCGATGCGCCTCGATCGCCACGGCAACAAGTCTGCGCACCGCTTGCTCGATCGGCTGCGAAGCGACTTCCGCGAACGCGGCGTTCACGACCTGCATGATATCCCGGTTGTGGCGATCGATGACAGCCGCGACGAGCGCCTCCTTGCTGGGATAATATTGGTAGAGAGAGCCGATGCCGACGCCTGCCTCTTCGGCGATCCGGTTGGTGCTTGCCTTGTCGAAACCGTCCCTGACCAAAATGCGAGCGGTTGCTTCGACAAGCGCGTCGACTGTCGAGCGCGACCTCTCCTGAGACGCATTCTTCCTGGGTTTCGTGAGCGGCTTTCGCGCCATGTCCTGCGTTCCGAATGCGAGTAGTCAAATACGAGCTATGGCTCGTATTATAAGCTCGGACAGCGGCGAATGGACAGACGTCATGACGCACTGAGCCGACAAATCAAAACGAACTCACCCAGACAGGATGCTGCCATGAGCGCTGGAAACATGTCGTCGACACGAGAAGGCCGAGGAGGAGTCCCGTCGAACGATAGCTGGCCGAGCTGGCAGAGCCGCTGCATCAATGGCCTGCTGCGGCTTCTCCCCATCAAGAAGCGTTTGGCGTCCGCTGCGGCCGTGCAAGAACACGTGCGCAAACTGGCCTTGCGGCCGGCCTCCCATGAACCGGCGGGCCTCGGCCGCGGCGTCGACGTGAGCTTGAAGAATGCGGCGGGATGGCCTGTCTATTACACGGCGCCTTCCGCGCATCCAGACGCTGGCAACATCGTGGTGTTCCTGCATGGGGGCGGTTACATCAACGAGATCGTTCGCGCCCATTGGCGTTTCATCGGTTACCTGAGCCGTAATGCCGGCGTCCGTTGCATCGTTCCGATCTATCCGCTGGCCCCTGGCGCCACTGCCAAGGATGTCGTGCCGGCCACGGGTGAGCTGTTGCGCAAGGTCCTGGAAGAGGCCGGCTCCGCGAAGGTCACCGTCATCGGCAATTCGGCGGGCGCTGGACTGGGGCTGGCGGCAGCCCAATGGCTAAGAGACGCCGGATTTCGGCAACCGAACGGGCTGGTGCTGATCTCGCCCGGAGTGAACGCATCGGTGAACCATCCCGAGCGGATTGCAATCGCTGCCCGTGACCCTGTCCAGGATATTCCGGGTATCGTCGAAACGGGACGCCTTTATGCCGGCGACCTGGACATTGCCCATCCCTATGTCAGTCCCCTGAATGGCGACTTCCACGCATTGGCGCCGATGACCGTGTTCTCCGGCACGCTCGATCTTCTCTATCCAGACAGCGTCGATCTGGCTGCCAAGGCGCGGGCGGCTGGCGTGCCGGTCGAGCTTCATCTCCGAAAAGGCCAGCCACACAACTATCCGGTGATGCCGACTCCGGAAGCCCGGGAGGCGCGCGCGGCCATCCTGCGGGCCCTCGCCAGGGCTTAGCTTCCGATATGCGGGCCCCTGCCCTGGGCCTGCGCCAGTTCCACCTGACGCTGGCGCTCGGCATAGCGCCGGCGATCCTCATCGGTGCGGGCATCGAAACAATGCGGGCATGAGACGCCGGCAGCGTATTTCGGCGATCTCAGGTCGTCTCCGGTCAGCGGATGCCGGCAGGCACGGCAAAGCTCCGCATCGCCCTCGATCAGTCCGTGCGACACGGACACACGCTCGTCGAAGACGAAGCACTCGCCTTGCCACAGGCTTTGCTCTGCCGGCACGTCTTCGAGATATCTCAGAATACCGCCCTTCAGGTGGAACACGTCCTCGATGCCAAGCGACTTGACGTAGGCCGTCGCCTTTTCGCAGCGGATGCCGCCGGTGCAGAACATGGCGACCTTCTTGCCCTCGAGTTCGGCGCGATGCGCCTCGACCCAGGCCGGAAATTCGCGAAAGCTCGCCGTGGCCGGGTCGACCGC
>JBDSLV010000243.1:0-6825 GCA_039916205.1 Mesorhizobium sp.
GACTGTCCGTCTCGGCAATGCCGCGCAGCGCTGCCAGACCGTTGATGTCGAGCACATTGTCGCGGAAAGGCTTGACGCCTTGTGCTGGATAGAAATCGGTGCCGCCGGCCAGGATGCGCCACGCGCCCTCGCCTAGCAAAGCGAGCGCTTCGTCAACATTGGTGGGTTTCGCGTAACGGATCACGCTTTGCCTTCCAGAAAAGAGGCCTTCCAAAGCCGATAACCTCGAAGAACCTTCCGATATCCTCGTTCGTCAAATTCATTCGTATGCAAATGATATCAAGCCGGCGGGAATTGTCAAAGCCCGAGTTTGTGTCAGCTCAGCCGGCACGCATTTGTTATGCTGCTGGAGGTTGACGCAGCCGGCCATCTGGTCAAGTTTCTGCCTCCGGTCGCATCCGCGGCACTTTTTCAATGGAGCGCATGCGCGCGACACCCAAGAAGGAAGCCCCATGGCCGACGAAGCGCTTGTTGTCATCGACCTGCAGAACGATTTTTGTCCGGGCGGCGCGCTGGCGGTAACCGGCGGCGACGAGATCGTGCCGCTGGTCAACGACCTGATCCGGCGCACCGAACATGTCGTGCTGACGCAGGACTGGCACCCGGCCGGTCATTCGAGCTTCGCCTCCAGCCATCCCGGCAAGCAGCCGTTCGAGACGATCGAGATGCCCTATGGCCAGCAGACCTTGTGGCCGGACCATTGCATCCAGGGCAGCTTGGGCTCGGATTTCCACTCCGGCCTCGCCTGGACGAAGGCGGAGCTGGTCATCCGCAAGGGGTTTCGGCCGGAGATCGACAGCTATTCGGCCTTTTTCGAGAATGATCGGACGACGCAGACAGGTCTCGCCGGCTATTTGCGCGAACGCGGCATCGACAGGCTGACCCTGGTCGGGCTGGCGACCGACTTCTGCGTCGCCTTCTCGGCGCTGGATGCCGTCAAGCAGGGGTTCAAAACCACGGTGCGGCTCGATGCCTGCCGCGGCATCGATCTCAACGGATCGGTCGAGACGATGCTGGCGAGAATGCGCGACGCCGGCGTGACGCTTGAAGACCATACGTCCGAATGATGGAGCCTGGACTTCGTCCAAGGAACTTCAGGCGCGCAACAATTGCTTGGACGGCACGCGCCGTGCTGGCTGTCGCGACCCTGTTTCCAGGAATAGCACTTGCCGCTGAAGAGCATGGGCTGCCGGGGGCGGCTATGTCGCTGTGGTGGTCGCTGCCCTTTGCCGGCTTGCTGCTTTGCATTGCCACCGGACCGCTGCTGTTCCAGCATGTCTGGGAGCATCATTACGGCAAGATATCGGCCCTGTGGGCAGCCTTGGTGATCGTGCCTTTGGCGCTTGCCTTCGGCGTGCCCGACGCGGCCGAGGCGGTGCTGCATGCGCTGCTCACCGAATACATGTCCTTCATCATCCTTTTGTTCGCGCTGTTCACCATCTCGGGCGGCATTCTTGTCGCCGGCAACATTCACGGCACGCCGCTGGTCAATGCCGGGCTGCTGCTGGTCGGCGCGCTGCTGGCCTCGGTGATCGGCACCACGGGCGCCTCGATGATCCTGATCCGGCCGATGATACGCGCCAATGACAACAGGCCTTTCAACGCCCATGTCATCATCTTCTTCATTTTCCTGGTCTCCAACATCGGCGGTTCGCTGACGCCGCTCGGCGATCCGCCGCTGTTCGTCGGCTTCCTGCGCGGCGTCGACTTCTTCTGGACCACTGAAAACCTCTATCGGGAAACACTGTTTGTCGGCGGCGTGGTGCTGGCCGCCTTCCTGTTGATCGACATCTTCCTGCACCGGCGCGAGGACGGCGCGCCGAAGATCAAGGATCCGACGCCGGACTCGAAGGTCCGCATTCGCGGGTTGCCCAACATCCCGCTGCTTGCCGGGGTCATCGCCGCGATCCTGGTTTCCGCCGCCTGGAAGCCCAGCGTGAGCTTTTCCATCCAGGGCGTGACGCTGGAGCTGCAGAACCTTATACGCGACGCCGTCATCCTGGCGCTCGCCTTCATCTCGCTTGCCGTTTCGCGCAAGGAGTATCGTGAAGCGAACGGGTTCAACTGGGGGCCGATTGCCGAAGTGGCAAAACTGTTTGCCGGCATCTTCATCTGCATCGTGCCGGTCGTCGCCATCCTGCGAGCCGGGCATGACGGTGCGCTGGCGCCGCTGGTCGCACTGGTCACCTCGCCGTCCGGTGCGCCCAACGACCTGGCCTATTTCTGGCTGACCGGCGCGCTGTCGTCCTTCCTCGACAATGCGCCGACCTATCTGGTGTTCTTCGAGCTTGCCGGCGGCAATCCAACCCACCTGATGACCGATCTTGCCTCGACCTTGGCGGCGATCTCGGCGGGCGCGGTATTCATGGGCGCCAACACCTATGTCGGCAACGCGCCAAACTTCATGGTCTATGCCATTGCCAGGCAGCAGGGCGTGAAAATGCCGAGTTTCTTCGGCTACATGCTGTGGTCGGGCGCGGTGCTGATCCCGACGTTTCTGATCGCCGGTTTTCTCTTCTTCGGCTAGAGCGATTTGCGCAATTCCGGACGGAAAACCGTTTCACATTTTTCCTGAAATTGCTCAGTCACCCCACACCGACATAGCGGCGCACCGCCGACGGATCGGCGCGCAGCGCCTCGACATCGACGGTCTCGCGGTTGCGGCCGTTCTCGATGAACGAGACGCGATCCGCCACCGACAGAACGGCGTCGACCCGCTGCTCGACCAGGATGGTGGAGACGTCCATGTCGCGCAGCTTCGAGACGGTGTCGCGGATCTTGGCGATCATCGACGGCATCAGCCCTTCGGTCGGTTCGTCGAGCAGCAGAACCCGGGGCTCGAGGCAAAGCGCGCGGGCCATGGCCAGCATCTGCTGCTCGCCGCCCGACAGCGTGCCGGAGCGCTGCCGCAGGCGCTGCCGCAACAACGGGAACAGGTCGAGCACGTTCTCACGCGTCGCCTTGCCCTTGCCGCGCGCCATCAGCCCGATCTCGATGTTTTCCGCCACCGTCATTTCGGCGAACAGCCGCCTGCCTTGCGGTACGTAGGCGACGCCGGCCTTCGGCACCTCATGCGCCGGCAAATCGGTCAACTCGGTGCCGCCTAGCCGGATCGATCCGGCACTTGCCGGAACCAGCCCCATGATGGCTTTGAGCGTCGTGGTCTTGCCGGCGCCGTTGCGGCCAAACAGGCAGAGCACCTCGCCTTTGTTCAGAACAAGGTCGAGGCCATAAAGCACCTGGACCTCGCCATAGAAGCAATCCAGTCCCGAGATCGTCAGTGCTTCTGACTTCGCCCCGGTCATGGCGCCGTCCCCAGATAGGCTTCTTGCACGGCGGCGTTCTCGCGAATCGCCTCGGGCGTGCCCTCTGCGAGAATCTTGCCGGCATTGAAGACGGTGATGCGATCGGCCAGCTGCATGACAACAGGCATGTTGTGCTCGATCAACAGCACGGTGGCCGTGGTGGCGATCTCGCGCACCAGCCGGATGAAATTGTCGATCTCGCTGTCGGCCAGGCCCTGCGTCGGCTCATCGAGGATCAGCAGGCGCGGCTTCAGTGCCAAGCCCATCGCCACTTCGAGCAAGCGCTGGTGGCCGTACGACAATTGCCCGGCCGGCATATGGGCACGGTCTGCAAGGCCGGTCTGTTCGAGCGCGCTCATGACGCCGGCGCGCACCGCGCCCTTCGAGCGACCGTCGCTCAACGTGCGCTGCACTGGCAGCGCGACATTGTCATAGGCGGTGAGATTGGCGAACACGCTAGTGATCTGGAACGTATAGGCGATGCCCTGGCGGACCCTGACATAGGCCGGCGCATTGGTGATGTCGGCGCCATCGAAGACGACCATGCCGGAAGAAGGCTGGATGCGGCCGCTGACCAGGCTGACGAAGGTGGTCTTGCCGGCGCCATTGGGGCCGATGACGGCGCGAATTTCGCCCGGCATCAAGGTGAAGTCTACATTGTCGACCGCACGCAGGCCGCCAAAGTCGCGCGACAGGCTCTTGGTGGTCAGCAGCGGCATCATGGCAGCCACCCGAGCCAGCGCTGGCGGATGGATCCCAGAATACCCCTGGGGAAAAACAGCACCAGAAGGATGAGGGCTATGCCGACGATCAGCAGATAGGCGGAGGTATAGCCGCTGGTGATGTCGATGACATAATACATGAACACGGTGCCGAGCAGCGGCCCGAGCGTCGTGGCCGCGCCGCCGAGCAGCACCCAGAGCAGCGGCAGGATGGAATACTGCACCGAGGCGAAGTTCGAGCCGACATAGCCGAACAGCAGCGCGTAGGCAGCGCCCGAGGCGGCACAGATGGCGCCTGATGCAACGACGGCGGCGAGCTTGTTCGAGAACGTGTCGTAGCCGAGCATTTTCGTCCGCTCTTCATTTTCGCGGATGGCGATGAGCACGCGGCCATGCCTGGAACGGACGATGGCAAGTGTTGCCAGCAGCGCCAGCGAAAACAGCGTCAGCGCCGTCATGTAGCGGACGGTTGGATTGGTGAGGTCGAATGAGGCCGTGCCAAGGTAGAGGACACGTGCCGGCTGTGGCACGACCATGCCCTGGTCGCCGCCGGTCCAGGCGGCGAAGTAGAGAATGGTGAGATAAAACACCTGCGCGAACATCATGGTGACGATCATGAAGGCGACACCTGTTGTGCGCAGCGCCAGCAGGCCAATGATCAGCGCCAGGACCGCGCCGCAAGCAATGCCGCAGAGAAAGGCCAGTGGCACATTCCAGCCGAGGTGAATGACGGCAAGGCCGGCGCCGTAGAGGCCGGCGGCAAAGAACATGGCGTGGCCGAGACTGAGCAGGCCGACATAGCCGAACAGCATGTTGTAGCCCATGGCGAAGACCGCTAGCACCATGATGCGGGCGAGCAGGCCATGATAATAGTCCGGCAGCAGGAAGCTCAGGACCAAGAGCAAGGCGATGACGCCGAGATGCAAGCCATAGGCTTTTGCCGGCGAAGCTTCGCTCATCGCGATGCCGTCCCGAACAGGCCTTGCGGCCGGAACACCAGCACCATGGCGACAAGCAAGGTGGCGATGATCTTGGCCAGGGTCGGCGAGAAGAAAAACGAGATGATGCCATCGGACATGCCGATCAGCACGGCGGCGACAACGGTGCCGCGCAGCGAACCAAGACCGCCGATGATGACAACGATGAAGGATAACAGCAGCGGGTCCTGTCCCATCAGGTAATGCGCCTGGCTGATCGGCACGATGAGCACCGCGGCAACCGCCGCCAGCATCGCGCCAAGCGCGAAGACGCCGCCATAGACGCGGCCGACAGGAATGCCGAAGGCCTGGGCGGTTTCGCTATCATATTGCGTGGCGCGCATGATGAGGCCGACTTTTGTGCGCGTCAGCACCAGCCATGTCGCGACCAGCAGGAGCGCCGAGGCGGCGATGATCGACAGCTTGTAGCCGGAGTAACCGAACCACGGCAGCACGATACGGTAGCTGAACGGCGGCTCCACTGGACGTGCTTCCGGGCCGTAGAAGGTCAGCGCCAGCTGCTGGATGATGTAGAGCATGCCGATGGTGGCGACGATGGTGGCTTCCGGATTGTAGTTGAGCCGGCGCAGCACCAGCCGCTCGGCGACCAGCGCGATGGCGCCGACAATCAGCGGCGCCAGCACCAGTGCCGCCAGGAAGCCAAGCGCGGGGTGGCCGCCGACCGCCGTTGAAATCGCCCAGGCGAGCACGGCGCCGAGCATGAAGAACTCGCCATGCGCGACGTTGACGACGCGCATGACACCGAACACCAGCGACAGGCCAAGCGCCGTCAGCGCCAGCACGGCGCTGCTGACGAGGCCCTCCAGGGCAGCGAGGAGCAGGTGGGGTCCAAAGTGCATCGGTTAGGCACCAACGGATGCGCGAGGCACCCCCTTCTGCCCTGCCGGACCCGGCCCTTCGCTGACGCTCCGGGCGTTCTTTGTTCGAAAAGCCAAGCAATTGGCTGTCCGTCCGCTGCGCGGACCACACCTCACCCCCCGCAAGGAGGGAGATTGGATGTCGTTGCGAGTTTCGCCAATCATCAACGCCGGCAGATAGGTGCCGCCGCACAAATTGCCGATCTCCACCCTTGCGGGGGAGATGGCCGGCAGGCCAGAGGGGGGTGGCTCGGCGCTCACGCTCGCTGGAGAAGTCAGCCTAGAGCGCCTGGGTCGTGTAGTCCCCCTCAGCCTCGTAGAGGCCGTCCTCGATCTTGGTCTTGTGGACGACCTTGAGCTTGCCGCCCTCGACCTTGGAGATGTTCTGGATGCCGAAGCACTGGTGGATCTTGCCATTGAAGGTCTTGGGACCTTGCGGATGTTCCGGGCCCTCGGCGAAGGCGGTCAGGGCTTCGGTCGCCTCGACCAGCTTGGCGCGGTCTTCCGGTCCCTTGTAGCCGGCGTCTTCCATCGCTTTCTTGACGACGTAGAGCGTTTCCCAGCAACCGAACATATGCGCGGCGGTGGAAACATCCTTGGCGTCGCCCACGGCGGCGCCATTGTCGTCGATGCCGACGGCGGCGCGATAGGCTTTCTGCGCCTCGGAATCATCGGCCTGGGCATAGCGCGGCGAGCCTTCCCAGAAATGGCTGCCATCAAGGAATTCCAGTCCGGGGCTGTTGATGTCGGTGGCTTCAAGCGAATCGATGAAGCCGAACAGCTGCGGCCGGTTGGAGCCGTAGAACTCGCCGAGTTCCTTGACGAAGGTGAGCACCGCGGGGCCGACCATGACGTGATAGATCACCTCGGTCTCGGCGGGGATCTGCGGGAAGTATTTGGTGAAGGACGATTCCGTCGGCGGAATGGCGATCTGGGCGATGAC
>JBDSLV010000244.1:0-4773 GCA_039916205.1 Mesorhizobium sp.
CTCGGTGACAACTGGCTGAAGCGCGAAGGGCTGGCAACGGCCTTCGATCTCACAGAAGGCCAAAGTCTCTCATTCCGCCATGTCATTGGCGCCGTGCCGTTGTCCGGCGGCGAACCGCCGCGCGATATCGCGACGTCACAGGGCCGCATGCGTCTCGGCTTCGCCGATGGATCGACCCGGGACATTCCGTTCGACAGTGATTTCCTGCGGCTCGCCCAACCCGTGGCGCCGTAGGGGGTGTCGCATTTGAAATTTCCGCCAACTGTCGACAAGATGCGGGAAATCATCGCGCGGAACAGCTGAGGGCTCTCATGTCGGAAATCGCTCATCTCGCCGCCACCATCTTCAAGCGTGCCGGCAAGGCTCAGCGCTTCATTGTCGCCATTGCCGGCCCGCCGGGCGCCGGCAAATCGACACTGTCGGGCGGCCTGCATGACCTGTTGCCGGAAGGCGCGTCGGAAGTCGTGCCAATGGACGGCTTCCACTATGACGACATCGTGCTCAATCACCGTGGCCTGCGGGCGCGAAAGGGCGCGCCTGAGACCTTTGACTTTGCCGGCTTTGAAACCTTGCTGAAGCGCATCCGCGCCGGCGAACCCGACATTGCCATCCCGGTCTTCGATCGCGACATGGAACTGTCACGCGCCGCCGCGTCGATCGTCTCCGCCGAGACCAAGTTCATCTTGGTCGAAGGCAATTATCTGCTGCTCGATGAGGAGCCCTGGTCGCGGCTGGCGCCGCTGTTCGATTTCTCGATCTTCGTTGATGTCTCGCGGGCCGAACTCGAACGCCGCCTGCTGGAGCGGTGGCACGGCCATGGCCGTTCCGATGCGGATGCCCGCGCCTGGATCGCTTCCAACGACATGCCGAACATCGACCGCGTGTTGGCACGGCGGCGCTCCGCGGATCTGGTGATCGGCGAACCCGCTGGATTGTAGGGAATCTTCAAGGGGAACCTTAAGACTTTCTGGTCGTTATCGCCTCACGGCAATTCTGCCCAACGCGAGGGATTCCGGCCGATGGCACCCAAGGCAAGAAAGCCCGTCAAGAACAGGGCAACGCAAACGAAGGCAGGCGCTGGTCCGGCCATCGCCGAGCGGTCAAAGGACGCGACGAAGACGGCGTTTGGCAAGGCGGCGCCGAAGAAGGTTTTGCCAACCGCTGCGAAGGCCGCGGCCAAAACCAGCAAGTCTGCGGCCAAAACCAGCAAATCAGGGAAAGCCGCGAGCGGCGACGGTTCGATCGCGGGCAGCGCCATGCGCACCGCCAAGGCAACCGCCAATGTGGCGGTTGGAGCCGTCATGGTCGCTGCCAGAGGCGCGGCCTCGCTTGCCGGGTCTGTCATGGGCAAGGGCGGTTCGAAAGCCAAGGCGAAGGCAAAATAGGCCACGTACCCGAAGCGGGTCGCGCGCGAAGTTCTCAGGCTCGTCCAGGGATGGTCAGGCCACTCTGTACCGCTGGTCTTGCAAGACCGCGTTCCAGCCACGCCGCCACATTGGCGAAATCGTCGAAGCCGACCAGTTCCCGCGCCTCATAGAAGCCAATCAGGTTGCGCACCCAGCCAAGCAGTGAAATGTCGGCGATTGTATAGTCTTTGCCCATGATCCATTTGCGGCCCTTCAACCGCTCGTCCATGACACCGATCAGCCGCCGCGATTCATCGCGATAGCGCTCCAGCGGACGCTTGTCGGCGATCTCGCGGCCGGCGAACTTATGGAAGAAGCCGACCTGGCCGAACATCGGCCCGACCGAGGCCATCTGGAAGAACACCCATTGGATCGTCTCGTAGCGTAGTATCGGATCGGCCGGGACAAGCTTGCCGGTCTTGTCCGAGAGGTAGAGCAGGATCGCGCCGGATTCGAACAAGGCGATCGGCTTGCCGCCCGGACCGTTGGGATCGATGATGGCCGGAATCTTGCCGTTGGGGTTGAGCGACAGGAATTCCGGCGTCCAGCTCTCGTTCTTGCCGATGTTGATGTAATGCGCCTCGTAGGGAAGACCGAGTTCCTCCAGCATGATCGACACCTTGACGCCATTCGGTGTCGGGGCTGAATAAAGCTGGATGCGGTCAGGGTGGTTGGCCGGCCAGCGCGTCGCGATCGGAAAAGCGGACAGATCGGTCATCGAAAGCTCCTGAATGGGGGGATTTGGCGCCGAACGATGCGGCTTGGCTGGTCGCCAACAATTAGGCGCGCCATCCGCCATGATCAATACGCGGGCAAAAGTTTCGCCGTGCACGCACAGTCAACTGGGAAGAGACCGCCGGGAATCAGGCGGGCTGAAAATCAGACCGCCTTGAAGGCCAGCACCGCATTGGTGCCGCCGAAAGCGAAACCATTGCTGATCGCGGCGCGCACCTTGCGTTCGCGCGCCACGTTCGGCGTGATGTCGAGATCGCAATCGGGATCGGGCTCACGGAAATTGGCGGTTGGCGGCACGAGGCCTTCGCGGATCGCCATGACGCAGGCGATCATCTCCAGTGCGCCTGAGGCGCCCAGGCAATGCGCATGCATCGATTTGGTCGACGACACTGAAAGCTTGTAGGCGTGGTCGCCGAAGACGCGCTTGATCGCGGCGGTCTCGATCATGTCGTTGGCCTTGGTGCCGGTGCCATGTGCGTTGAGATAATCGACATCCTCGGGATTGAGCCCGGCGTCGGCCAGGCAGGCGCGCATGGCGGCCGTTGGTCCCTCGACCGTCGGTGCGACAATGTCGGACGCGTCGGCGGAAAGGCCGGCGCCGGCGACTTCCGCAAGGATGGTGGCGCCGCGCGCCATCGCATGTTCATAGGTTTCCAGCACCGCCATGCCGGCGCCTTCGCCCAGCGACAGGCCCTGGCGGTCGGCCGAAAATGGCCGGCACGTGTCGGGAGCAAGCACCCGCAGCGCTTCCCAGCCCTTCAGGATGCCCCACACCAGCGGCGCGTCAGTGCCGCCGGCAACCATGACATCGGCGCGGCCGAGCCTGATCGGGTCGACGGCCGAGGCGATGGCGTGATTGGATGAGGAGCAGGCCGAGGTGACGCCGAAGACCGGCCCGCGCAGGCCGAGATTCATGCTGACATGACCGGAGGCCGCACTTGGCATCACCTTCGGCACGGTGAAGATGCCGGCGCGGTTCTTGCCGTCGATCAGGATGGCGCGATAGCTCTCCTCGATCGCTTCCCAGCCGCAGACGCCGACGCCGACGACGGTGCCCATCCGGTAGGTGTTGGCTTCAGTCGAGATCAAGCCGGACTGCCGCATGGCCTCGCGCGCGGCGATCGTCGCCAGCAGACTGAAGCGGTCCATCGACACCAACTGCTTGCGGTCGATGCCGTGATCCGGCAGCGTCTTGATCTCGCAGCCGACCCTGATCTTCAGGTCGTGCAGTGGCGAATTGGTGATTGGGCCAATGGCCGAGCGGCCGGCGCGCATCTCGTTCCAGATCGCGGGCGCATTGGTGCCAAGCCCGCAAATGCCGCCCATGCCGGTAATGACGACGCGCTTCCGCATTCAGTTCAGGCTTTTTTCGCGATCAATGCGCGAACGGCTTCGACCATGTCGCCGACATTCTTCAGATTGCTCCAGGCGTCGACCGTGTTCATCTCGATCTCGATGCCATATTCTTCCTCGAGATCGAATATGATCTCGGTCAGCTCCAGCGAATGGATGCCAAGCGCGGTCAGTTCGGTGGTGGTGGTAATTTCTTCGCCGCCGGGCTCGGCATGAGCCTTGATCTTCGC
The DNA here is from genome assembly GCA_039916205.1 of Mesorhizobium sp. Taxonomy (GTDB): domain Bacteria; phylum Pseudomonadota; class Alphaproteobacteria; order Rhizobiales; family Rhizobiaceae; genus Mesorhizobium. The sequence continues at coordinate 3,725 of JBDSLV010000244.1, forward strand.
GATGATATCCGTCGCCAGCTGGTCAGACATTCGGTTTCTTCCCCACTTGTCGCTTCCCGACGCCAATCAATCCAGCGCCCCTTTTGTTCCTCGGCATTAGGCTGTGAACGTCGCCTTTACCCTCGTCAAGCGTTGCATGACCGTACCAAGGTGACTCACTCTATAGAAACGGAAACGCTGTCAAGCAACAAGCTATATATCGACAAAGCCGCCGGTGTGCTTAACGTGTCGGCGTGGACACGATTGAATATAGCGGGATTTCCGCACCGCCAGCCCAGCGCGCCGCAGGGCTGGCGCGGCTTGCATGTGGCAGGATTGATGGCCGCACGCGCCTTCGGCGTCTCTATCAGGACGGCTCCGCCAAGATCAGAATGCCGGCCGTCGCGGCCGATCCGCTCGAGGCCGTCCTGATCAACACGGCTGGCGGGTTGACCGGTGGCGACCGCCTCGCCTGGGAGGTCGATGTCGGCGCCGGTGCTTCCGCGACGATCACCACGCAGGCCTGCGAAAAGATCTATCGCGCCGCATCCGGTCGGGCCGAAGTACGGGTCAAATTGACGGTTGGCGAAAATGGCAACCTTGCCTGGCTGCCGCAGGAGACCATCGTCTTCGAGCAATCGGCCTTTGCCCGCACCCTCGATCTCGACCTTGCCGACGGCGCCGAGGCGCTGGTGCTGGAAGCCGCCGTCTTCGGCCGTCTTGCCATGGGCGAGCGCACCACCCGCGGCAGCTTTCACGACCGCTGGCGTGTTCGCCGGCAAGGCGCCCTCATCCACGCCGAGGATTTCCGCATCGGCCCAGGCATTGCCGATGCTCTGAGCCGTCGCGCGGTTGCTGGTGGCGCCATCGCGATGGCAACGCTGCTGATGGTGTCGCCACGTTCCCAAGCCCTGCTTGATCCAGTCAGGGACATTATCGGTGGCCAGGGTGACGCCAGCGCCTGGAGCGTGAGAACATCTGGCAAGCTTCTTGCGAGGCTCTATGCCGGAGACGGCTACCAGCTTCGCAAACGCCTGGTTCCGCTTGTCGAATTGCTCAACGGTCGGGCG
>JBDSLV010000245.1:0-6915 GCA_039916205.1 Mesorhizobium sp.
CAGCAGGCAATCGGCATGGATGCTGCGCGCATCGCCGCTGAGCGCGCCGGTGACCATATCGAAGCGCTGCACCTTGATGCCCGACAGCGCCTTGCCACCCTCGGTGGCGATCACGGCGTGGCCGGCGAAAATCTCGGCCTCGGCTTCGCCGGCCATCTTGAGCATGTCACTGGAGAGCTCGGGGCGCACGTCGATGATGGCGACGACAGCGGCGCCCGCCTTCTTCAGCGCAAGAGCGGAGCGGTAGGCGCTGTCATTGTTGGTGAACAGCGCGACCCTGCTGCCCGGCAGCACGCCATATTCATTGGCGTAGCGCTCGCCGGCATGCGCCAGCATCACGCCTGGCCGGTCATTGCCTGGAAACACCAGCGGCCGCTCGAATGAGCCGGTAGCCAGAACCACTGATTTGGCGCGGATCGCCCAGTAGCGGTGGCGCGGTTCGCCCTTGGCCGGGTTTTCCTTGTGGTCGCTGACCCGTTCCAGGGCGGCAAGCGTGTTGCCGTCGTAATAACCCCAGGTGGTGGTGCGCGGCAGCAGGCGAACATTGTCATGGCCCTGGAGCTGGGCGACCGCGCGCCTTGCCCAATCCGCCGCAGGCATGTTGTCGATCGTTTCGTTCGACCATTTGGCCGAGCCGCCGAAATGTGGTTCGAGTTCGCTGAGGATGACGCGGGCGCCCTGGTCCGCGGCTGCCTTGGCGGCCGTCAGGCCAGCGGGCCCGGAGCCGACCACCAGCACGTCGCAAAAGGCGTTCATGCGTTCGTAGCGGGCCGGATCCTTGGCCGACCCGGCGCTGCCGAGGCCGGCGGCGCGGCGGATGAAATGCTCGCAGAACATCCAGAAGCGCGTGCCCTTGAGCGGGCCGACCACCGGCCCCATGAAGGTCTTGTAGTAGAAGCCGGCCGACAGGATCTTGCCGCCAAGCTGGTTGATCGCGTTGACGTCCCAGGCGAGCGAAGGAAAGCGGTTCTGGCTGACGGCCACCAGCCCGTCATGGATCTCGACCATGGTCGCGGCAATGTTGGGCTCGCGCACCTCGCCCTTCAACACCGTCACCAGGGCATTCGGCTCCTCGACGCCGGCAGTCAGCAGGCCGCGCGGGCGATGATACTTGAATGAGCGGCCAAAGAGCGTAACGCCATTGGCCAGAAGTGCCGACGCCAGCGTGTCGCCGGCATGGCCGGTATAAGCCGCGCCATCGAAGGTGAAGCGGATGGTTTTCAGCCGATCGATGCGGCCGCCGGTCTCAGTACGGCGCGGGCTCATGATTTGCCCTCAGCCTTGCGCCGTGCGGCGGACGAGTGGTCGCCATGCACGAAAGCGACGCTGGAAATCTCGTGCGTCAGCGTGTTGCGCACGACCCGCAGATGGGCACGGCAACCGCCGGAATGCTGCCAGATTTCGTTGTGATCGCCGGCTGGATTGAGCCGGTCATAGACATAGGCGTTCCAGGCGTCGAGGTTCTGCGAGGCGGGGTTAGGGCGTTCGCGATTGCCATCACCCTGGTAGGTGAATTCGATGACATCGCGCGGGCCGCAATAGGGGCAGGTGATCAGCACGGTTTGTTCCTAATGAAGCCTTGCCTGGTGAAGTCTTGTCTAATGAAGTCGGGCCTAGTGAAGTTTTGCCTAGTGAAGTCTGGGATTTGCACCTTGGCCCTTGTCGTCGATGACCAGGCCACGGTGGAATCGGTCGAGCGTGAAAGGCGCATTGAAGTCGTGCGGCTGATCCTTGGCGATGGTCCAGGCGAAGCACCAGCCGGATGCCGGGGTCGCCTTGAAGCCGCCATAGCACCAGCCGCAATTGAGATACATGCCGGGCAGGGGGCCCGTCGTGATGATCGGCGAGCCGTCCATCGACATGTCGCAGACACCGCCCCAGGAGCGCAGCATGCGGACCCGGGCGAGGCCTGGGAACAGCGCCAGCATCTCGCTCATCACCTCGTCGACGACAGGCAGGTTGCCGCGCTGGGCATAGCTGTTGTAGCCGTCTATGTCGCCGCCATAGACGAGGCCGCCCTTGTCGGACTGCGACATGTAGAAATGCCCCATACCGAAGGTCACCACGGTGTCGATGAAAGGCTTCAGCGATTCCGTCACGAAGGCCTGCAAGACATGGCTCTCGATCGGCATCGTCTCGATGCCGGCAAGCTGCATGACGCGGCCAGTGCTGCCGGCAACCGCGACCGCCACCTTCTTGGCGCGGATTTCGCCGCGCGAGGTCGAAACGCCCGTGATGCGGTCGCCGTCACGCAGGAAGCCGGTGACTTCATAATTCTCGATAATGTCGACGCCGCGACGGTCGGCGCCGCGTGCATAGCCCCAGGCCACCGCATCGTGACGTGCGGTGCCGGCCCGCCGCTGCATCAGGCCGCCGACCACCGGGAAGCGGGCGCTGTCGGAAATATCCAGCGCCGGGATCAGGCGCTTGATCTGCGCCGGCGTCATCAGTTCGGCATCGACGCCGAGATGGCGCATGGCGTTGCCGCGCCGGGCATAGTCGTCGAACTGGGCCGGCGTATGGGCGAGGTTCAGGCAGCCGCGCTGCGAGAACATGACGTTGTAGTTGAGCTCGTGCGAGAGGCCCTCCCACAGCTTCATCGAGTGCTCGTAGAAGCGGGTGTTGGCCGGCAAGAGGTAGTTGGAGCGCACAGCTGTCGTGTTGCGGCCGACATTGCCGGAGCCGAGCCAGCCCTTTTCCAGCACCGCGACATTGGTGATGCCGTGTTCCTTGGCCAGGTAATAGGCGGTTGCCAGCCCGTGACCGCCGCCGCCGATGATGATGACATCATAAGACGCCTTCGGATCCGGCTTGCGCCAGGCCGGCTTCCAGTCCTTGTTTCCCTTGAGCGCGTTCGCAAGCAGCGAAAAGGCCGAGTACTCTGCCATTCTTGTTGTCATCCGGTTAGGGCGATGCGGCAGACTATAGAGCAGGCCGCCGCTGCAAAGCCAATATTGCGCCATCGCCTTTCGACTGGCCGACGCCTGGGCCGGTGATCGATAAGGCCAGGGATCGGCCGGATACGACGGCTTGCCCCATGATATGGCCGTCTTTATCAAGGACAGGCTTTTCAAATGCCTTTTCAGTTGCTGAGTCGCCAAGAAATCATGCTTTTCCGATTGCTCCGTCTGTTTTTGCTCGTCGCGCTTGTCGTTGCAGCGCCGCTATCGCCTGGCGCGGTGGCGCAAGGGCTTGGCCAGGCACCTGCCGGACTGGTCGCCGACCAGCAGAAAATCCTCCAGGACCTGACGACCAAGACCGACAATCTCGAAAAGAAAATTCAGCAGGACGCCGAAGACGACGCCAGCCTCGTAGATATCCGCCTGCAGCTCGAGGAGCTTTCCCACCAGTCCCTGAACAGCGCGCTGGCCTTTCGCACCCGCCTTGGCGAGATCAACGCCCGGCTGGAACAATTGGGCGCCGCGCCAACCTCCGGCCAGGCCCCGGAACCCGACATAGTCAGCGGCGAGCGTCAGGCGCTGGTGTCAGAGAAGGCTGAGATCAATTCGGTCATCGCCTTGGCGCAGACGCTTTCCATCCGCATCAGCGGGCTGATCGACAAGATCGGCAACATGCGCAGCGAGCTTTTCCGCAACCTTCTGACCAAGCGCTACGTGCTGTCGGACGCGCTGAGCCCTCAGGTGTTCTCCGACGCCGGCGACGAGGTCGGCAATTTCTACAAGGCGGTGTCGTCTTGGCTGGCCTTCGCTTTCAAGTTCAAATTCCAGGCTATCCTCGCCGCAACCTTCGTGGCGCTCGGCCTTGCGCTGGTGCTGCTGGTCGGTGGCAGGCGCATGTTCGGCCGGATTTTCGAAGCCGATCCCGCAGTCGAGGATCCGTCCTACCTCAGCCGCTTGTCTGTGGCCTTCTGGTCGACATTGCTGCCGACGCTGGCGGTCGGCGCCTTCCTCGGCTCGACCATCTTCTTTTTTAATTATTACAACGTGTTGCGCGGTGACATTGGCCTTTTCCTCAACGCACTGGCGTCCGTGATCGCGGTGGTGTTCTGCGTCAATCGCCTGACCAACGCGGCGCTGTCGCCGCGGCTACCGAACTGGCGCCTCATTCCGGTTGAAACCGGGCCGGCACGTTGGCTGGTACGCCTGACGACCGCCATGGCCGTGGTCATCGGCCTCAACTATTTCCTCTCAATCGTCAACGACAAGATGGGCTCGCCGCTGTCGCTGACCATTGCCCGCAGTTTTGTCGCCACCGTCATCGTCGGCATCATCCTGATCCTGATGGCGATGCTGCGTCCGTTCAGGGCGCGCGACGGTAGCTGGCGGCCGTGGCCGGCATGGCTGCGCTACCTGTCCCTTGCGCTCGGCCTGTTCACCATCGTTGCGGCGCTGCTCGGCTATATCGGCCTTGCCTTGTTTGTCTCGCAGCAGGTCGTCGTCACCGGCACCGTGCTGATCACCGCCTATATCGGCTTCCTGTCGGCGCGGGCGATCGGCGAGGAGGGCGCTTTCGCCAACACGTCCGTCGGGCGCTGGCTGTCGGGTAACTCCAGCTACGAAGACACCGCACTCGACCAGCTTGGTCTTGTCGTCAGTGTCGCCATCAACGTGATGATCGTGCTGGTATTCCTGCCGCTGATCCTGCTGATGTGGGGGTTCCAGCCAGGCGACATCCAGGCCTGGGCTTACAAACTGGCGACAGGCATCACGATTGGCTCGGTGACGATTTCGGTCACCGGCATCCTTTCCGGCATCGTTGTCTTCATCATCGGTTATTTCCTGACCCGCTGGTTCCAGGGCTGGCTCGATGGTTCGGTCATGGCGCGCGGACGGGTCGACACCGGCGTGCGCAATTCGATCCGGTTGGCGGTGGGCTATGCTGGCGTGGCTTTGGCGGCGCTCGTTGGCATTTCGGCGGCGGGCATCGATCTCTCCAGCCTGGCGCTCGTTGCCGGCGCCCTTTCTCTCGGTATCGGTTTTGGCCTGCAGAATGTCGTGTCCAATTTCGTCTCCGGACTGATCCTGCTTGCCGAGCGGCCGTTCAAGGTTGGCGACTGGATCGTTGCTGGCGACGTCAGCGGCACGGTCAAGAAGATCAGCGTGCGCGCGACCGAGATCGAGACATTCCAGCGGCAGTCGGTGATCCTGCCCAATTCCAACCTGATCAACAATGCCGTCGGCAACTGGACGCATCGCAACAAACTCGGCCGCATCGATATCAAGGTCGGCGTTGCCTATGGCACAGACGTCAAGCAGGTCCACGCCATCCTGCTCGAGATCGCGCGCGGCCATGCGCTGGTGCTGAAGAACCCGGAACCCTTCGTGCTGTTTTCCAATTTTGGACCCGCAGCGCTCGAGTTCGAGATTCGCGTGTTTCTTGCCGATGTGATGAACGGCAACATCGTGCAGAACGACATCCGCTTCACGGTTCTCGAAACCTTCAACGACAAGCATATCGAGATCCCCTCGACGCCGCGTGCGGTCATTGACATGAAGCATGCGAAGGCCTGGCCGACCGACGACGACAAGATTGAGGCCGATTTCGTCGAGCAGGAGCAGGCGAAGGCGGAAGCCGAGGCCGAGAAGAAGCGTCTGGCCAAGACCGGGCGGAAAGCGCGCAAACCCGATCCCGACTAATGTGCCGAGATTCAGGTGATGCTGGGCTGCGAACGGCGCGGTCTCGTCTGAATACTGGCGCTTTGCGTCGCAGAAGACCAATTGCGGCATGAATGCGGCATTCAGTTGCGGTTCAGCTTCCATCTCATATAAGCTCCCATGCAAAGGGCGAGAATGCCTTGCGAAATGCAACAGAGGCGGTGGGAACACCGATATTGCACATGTGGAAGTCTCTCGTCGCTGCCGTCGCCCTGCTCGCCGCAAGCGGCTCGGCCTATGCCGCAAGCGCGGTCAACAAGGACGCCGAGACCCGCACCCTCGTCGTGACCGAAGGCAGCACCAAAAGCGAGCTGGCGCTGGCCGCCGGTGAAACCGTGGAATTCTGTCAGAGCGGCTGTTTCGTCACCTTGCCGAATGGCGACCTGGAAGCCCTTACGGGTTCGGAAACGGTCGAAATTTCCGGCGGCGTCGCCCGCATCAAGTAATCTTGATCGGATGTTTTGAAAAGGCCGGGCAATTGCCCGGCCTTTTGTCGTTTGTGGTTACCACTACTTAACGATGACTGGGGAAATAGCGCGCCCAGCATATGCCAGCGCCAGGCGCTTTAACGTTCAATATGCCGTTCCCGGCTATAGCTGGCCAAGACGCCGAACAATGGCGCGCACCGAGAGTCCGGGTTTCCGGATCATACGCAGACAGGGACGGATATGGACGCGCGGTCGGACAGGAACGCAATACCGCTTGCGGTCGATCTCGACGGCACGTTGATCGCAACCGACCTGTTGTGGGAAGGGCTGTTCATCCTTCTCAAAAAGAACCCGCTCTACATTTTCCTCGTACCGTTCTGGGCTGCCGGCGGACCGGCGCGGCTGAAGCAGGCGATAGCCCAGCGCATCGACATCGATCCGGCATCGCTGCCTTATCGTGAGGCACTGCTGTGCCGCCTGCGCACCGAACACGCGGAAGGCCGCAAGATCGTGCTGGCAACCGGCACGCCACGCAAATTCGCCGACGCCATCGCGGCGTATCTCGGCATTTTCGACCGGGTTCTTGCAACCGACGGCCTCGACAATCTGACTTCCGGCAAGAAGCGCTCTTCGCTGGTCGCGGCCTATGGCGACGGCGGCTTCGATTATGCCGGCAACAGCCGCCACGATCTCAAGGTCTTCGACGCCGCGCGCAACGCCATTGTGGTGGCGCCCGACCGTCATGCCGCGCGCTGGCAGGCAGCAAACGGCGCCGAAACGGTGCCGACGCCGACGCCGACATTCAGAACCATCGTCAAGATGCTGCGCGTGCATCAGTGGTTGAAGAACACGCTGATCGCCGTGCCGATGGT
>JBDSLV010000246.1:0-4041 GCA_039916205.1 Mesorhizobium sp.
TTGGCCGAGAAGCGGTGGATGGTGCCGTCATCGAGGTTCCAGGCAACGACGCCGGTGCAGGTGCCGTCCGGCTCCATGATCAGGTCGAGCGCGAAATACTCGATGAAGAACTGCGCGTTGTTCTTCAACGACTGGCCGTAGAGCGTGTGCAGGATGGCGTGGCCGGTGCGGTCGGCGGCGGCGCAGGTGCGCTGCACCGGCGGGCCATCGCCGTAGTTCATCATGTGGCCGCCGAACGGCCGCTGGTAAATCTTGCCCTCTTCGGTACGCGAGAACGGCACGCCATAGTGCTCGAGCTCGTAGACGGCGGCCGGGGCTTCGCGCACCAGGTATTCCATGGCGTCGACATCGCCCAGCCAGTCCGACCCCTTGACGGTGTCGTACATGTGCCACTGCCAGGAGTCCGGCCCCATGTTGGACAGCGACGCGGCGATGCCACCTTGCGCCGCCACCGTGTGCGAGCGGGTCGGGAACACCTTGGTGATGCAGGCGGTGCGCAGCCCCTGTTCGGCCATGCCGAGCGTGGCGCGCAGGCCGGCGCCGCCGGCACCGACGACCACGACATCGAATTTGTGGTCGACATACGTGTAGCCGGCCGAGTTGGCGGTCTTTGTGTCCTTGGCCAAGAGGTCAGCCTCCGAATGCCAGTTTGAGCAGGGCGAAGAGCGAAGCGACGCCGACCGCTATGCAAAAGAATGTGTTGAGCGCGATTGTCACCAGCTTCAAGCCTTCGCTGGTCACGTAGTCCTCGATGATCACCTGCATGCCGAGCCGCATATGGGTGAGCCCGGAGATGAGCACCAGGGCCATCACCAGGGCCACGAACGGATTGGCGAGTGCTGCCCGCACCTCGGCATAGCCAGCGCCATTGAGCGCGACGAGGAAGCCGACGAAGAAGAGGAGCAGCGGTATGTTGGCGAGCGCCGTCAGGCGCTGGCGCCAGAAATGCAGCGTGCCCTCGCGGGCAGAGCCGAGGCCGCGGACTTTCGCCAGCGGCGTGCGCATGTCGTTCTTGTTGCCACTCATGATCAGGCTCCCCGCGCCATGTAGCCGGCGACCCAGATCAGCAATGTCAAAAGGATCGAGCCGGCCAGCGATGCCCAGGCAATCTTCGAGGCCGTGTGCTTTTCAAGACCGGCGCCGGTGTCCCAGATCAGATGCCGAACGCCACCCAGCATGTGATGCATCAGCGCCCAGGTGTAGCCGAACAGGATGAGCCGGCCGAGCCATGTGCCGAAGGCCCAGTTGACGAGGTCGAAAGTCGATTGCGAGCTTGCCGCCGCCATCAGCCACACGGCGACCAGCAGCGTGCCAAAATAGAGTGCACCACCCGTGATGCGATGGATGATCGACATCGTCATCGTGATCGGCGGCCGGTAGATCGTGAGATGCGGCGAAAGCGGCCGTTCACGTCTGGCATTGGCGCGGGTGGCTGGTGATTTGCTCATGGCTCCCCCAGTTCGGCGTCTCTGGAGCCTCAGGTGGAAATACGGCATTACCGCTTCCGGTTGCGACTTCGGACAGCCGGTTTCTAATGCTCTTTTTGCACCGCGTCAAAGCCAGAAAATCGTTTTGGAAACGTCATTTAGTCTGACAAAAAGCCAGGCTCGGGCTTCAATCGATTAGGGCCTCGCGGCCGAGGCCGGCTCGATATCGCTGCAGTGCAGCATGTCTTGTCCAGAGCCCGGCTGTATTGAGATTCGCACTATCGCTTGCAGGTCCGCGGAGACGAGCCCCTCTTCATCACCAGCGCCTCACGCCCGTCGATCACGATTGCGTTATGCGTGGCGGCTTCCTGGTAGCGGCTGGACTGGTTGGCGGGCGACGCCACGAACTCTTCGGTCGCGCCATCCGGCTCGATCACGCGCAACGACGAGCCGAGATTCTGAATGGTGATCGCGCTGCCATTGCCGCATTCATAGGTGGCTGTACCCACAGTGGATCGCGGCGCGGTGAGGTCGGTGGTAATCTTGGTTGCCGGTGCTGAAGGCGCGGATGCCGGGGGCGCCACGGTCGCGCTGGACTGCTGAGCGGGAGCAGGCGAAGCGGGATTGGCCGCCTTCGGCGCGCCATCCTGCGGCACACAGGCAGCAACGATAGTCATCAACGGGAAAACGGACACCCAAACCGTCCGGCCTAACGCCATATGCTGTCCTCCCGTGCGGCAAACTAGCCGCGATACCGCGCCAAGATCAAGGTTGCTTCGACGTCACCTTTGGATCCACTCGGCGCCGGCTGCGATGGAGCGGGCAAGCATGGCTGAATGATGGCCATCGGGTTTTCCCTCCAGTCGGAAATTAACCATGTTTGACGAGACATCGCCGCGCAACGCGCCAACCTCTTAACAAAGGTTAATAAAAGGTTAATTTCTGATTCGAGGATGCTTTCCTCCAACCACGGAGAGGACGCCATGCGTTCGAATTCAGGCCGGTCGCGCCTTTCAGCGATCATCATTGCGGCGGCTGCCATCGGCTTTGCCGCACCGGCACTGGCCGGAGCCCGCCATCAGGACCGCGTCTATGCCGATTCCTTCGGCAATCTCGTCATCGACAGCGCCGCCGGCTACAAGCGCATCCTCGTCGGCGAAGGCAAGCTGGCAAAGGAGCTGTCCGCCTATACAGGTGCCGGCCAGCCAAAAGTCATCTACGAGCACGAATCGGACGATCTGACCGGCTACAGCGACTGCTACCGGCCACCGGTTTTCGTGAAGGGCCGCAGCTACATGTACGGGCTGTCCGACGGCGAGATGCCTGAACTCAGTCCCTGCCGTTAAGATCCTGGGGCTTGCCCGGCGCTGACGGCTGCTGCCGCCCGCCGGCCGGCCTGGTCGAGATCCGCACGCAGTCGCGTCCGCCATTCTTGGCCTGGTAGAGCGCCTCGTCCGCCCGCCGCATCAGGTTGGCGAAGCTTTCTCCCTGATGCAGCTCGGCGACGCCGAAGCTTGCCGTGCAGCGGCTGTCGCGCGGCAACCCTTCGATGGGCAGCGCGCCAAAGGCGCTGCGCGTGCCTTCGGCAAACAGCCGGGCAGCGGCAACGTTCGTCCCCGGCAGGATGATGGCGAATTCCTCGCCGCCGATGCGGCCGGCGACATGATGGTCGGCGGCGGCCTCGCGCAGGAAGCCGGCGAAGGCCTCGATAACCCGGTCTCCTGAAGCGTGCCCGAAACTGTCATTGACGGTCTTGAAATGATCGAGATCGGCGATGACAAGCGCAACCGGAACACCCTGGCGCACAGCGCCGACCAGCGCGATCTCCGCATGACGCACGAAACCGCCCCGGTTGAGCAGCCGTGATAGCGTGTCCATTTCCGATTTCAATGTCACTTCAGCCAGCACATCGCGCACCAGGATGGCAAGGATCAGCAACGCCAGCGCCAGGCCAAAGACCGTTCCCAGTGATTGCGACACCTGCGCATAGCTGCTCTGCATATAGGCTTGGGGGTTGGCGCCCCAGCCGCCCAGCGCATGTGCGATGAACGGCTTTGAAGCGAACTGCAGACCGCTGGCGGCCAGAACCGCCATCAAGGTGTGGTCGAGCCGATCGCGTTTCTGCCGTGACGACCAGACGATGGCGAGGCCGACAAACTGCATGGCCGCATAGGGCAACTGATAGACCATCATGCGCGCGAGCGACTGACGCGGCAGATCCTGAACGACGTAAACCGCGACCGTGGCGGCGAACAGGAAGAACAGCATCGCCGGCCAGGGCGGCGCGACGGCGTATTTATGCGCAAGACCGCCATTGAAGGCGACCGTGGCGCCGAGAAAGACAGCGAAGGCCGCGACAACCATGGGCCGGGCATTGTCGAAGGCCGGGATGCTGAACTCGATAGCGCAATAGACCATGCCCAGGAGATAGCCGAAGGCCAGCCAGCGCGCCGAGGCGCGGCCGACATTGTAGACGGCAATCGTCAAGAAGGCCGCGGCCAGCAGCCCTGCAACCGACAGGTTGATCAACAGGATGAAGTTCGCGCTGCCCATCTGGTTTCGCACTCCTGTGCGATACCAAAACATCGACGGGCGAAAAAGACGTTAACAGCGG
>JBDSLV010000247.1:0-8580 GCA_039916205.1 Mesorhizobium sp.
GCGCCGATGACGGCACAGGCGCCGCTGCCGGTCGAACTGGCCTTTGCCGCGGAAGAGCATCCGACGAAACGTCATTAGCCTGGTCTGGCACAACCGCTTTCGGGTTGCCGTCTTGAAACTGCAACGGAACTCTGCCTATTTAAGGGGTGTCACCTGCTTTAGGGGGTGATTTGGTTGTTCTTGCTGCGAAAGGAAATACACTGAGAACAGCACTGCGGAAGAAGGCCTTTATCGTGCCTTCGCCGGCCGGGATCAGCGTAGACGACGCCGTGTCCCGCGCCATCAAGACAGTCCTTGTCAGTCTGGAAGACTCCAAGGCCGAAAATATTGTCTCAATCGACATTCAGGGGAAATCGAGCCTCGGCGACTACATGGTCGTCGCATCGGGCCGGTCGCACCGTCATGTCGCGGCTGTCGCCGATCATCTCCTCAAGGCGCTCAAGGATGCCGGCCTCGGCACCGCGCGCGTTGAAGGGCTGGCAGGCGCCGACTGGGTCCTGATCGATTCTGGCGATATCATCGTCCATGTCTTCCGTCCCGAAGTCCGCGAATTCTACAATCTTGAAAAGATGTGGCAGGCGCCGGATCTCGAGGAAGAGACCCTCCACTGAGCCAGCTTTGTAGCAATGCCTGTCGGGAGACATGCATTCGGGGCTGTTTGAGGCAGGGATGAAGAGTGCCGTTCAGGCCGTGGGCCGGATGAAAGCCGGCCCCGAGAAGCAGCTTGCGGACCGTTATTTCGAGCGCTTCGCCAAGAGCGGCCCGGCTGTCGGCCTCGAGTTCACCGGCGTTGCCGAGATCGCTGAAGGCCGCGCCCAAACCGCCAATGAGCGCCGGCGCGAGGAAGGCCAGAAGCTGCAGACGCAGCTATCGGCAGGGACCGCGCTGATTTTGCTCGACGAACGCGGCAAGAACCTCTCCTCGGAAGATTTCGCCGGCCGCATCGGCCTGTTGCGCGATGGCGGCCGCAAGGCTTTGGTTATCGCCATCGGCGGCGCCGATGGTCATGATCAGTCACTGCGCGATCAGGCCGAGCTGGTGCTGTCGTTCGGCGCGCTGACCTGGCCGCATCAGCTGGTGCGTGTGATGCTGGGCGAACAGCTCTACCGGGTAGCCACCATCCTTTCGGGACATCCCTATCACCGGTCATGATCCGGGCGAAAGCTGTGCGCGGGGTATTCTCTGCCCGGATTTCCGCCCCAATGCCGCGCAAGATCGTATCGCAGGCGGGCTTCCCGAAGCGGGATCGCTCTCCCACGCATTTATGGTTGATGGTTCGTTAACGAAGCCGCGGATAGAATCGAACTTGAATGTCTGAAGGCTGGAAATCGACAACGGGCTCCTGGCGCGCGCGCGGCGGTATCGCTGTGGCGCTTGTCTTGCTGTCGTTCGGAACGGCCTGGAGCGAGAACACGCTCGACATGGCGCCCGACCCTGACCAGAGCCGTGCGGAATATGAGCGGGTCTCGAAGGAGATCACGTTGTCGTCCGAGCGGCTGGCCAAGCTTTCCGCCGATATTGCCACGGTCAAGAAGGACCACGCCTCGATCACCGCCGCGCTGATCCAGTCGGCAATGACCGAGCAGAAGCTCGGCCAGGACATCGAGGACATCGGCGCCAAGCTGGAAGGGCTGAAGGGCCAGGAACAGAAGATCCGCGCCTCGCTGATGGCTCGGCGTGATGTGCTGGCCGAAGTGCTGGGCGCGCTGCAGCGCATGGGGCTCAATCCGCCGCCGGCGATCCTGGTCAAACCGGAGGACGCGCTGTCCTCGGTGCGCAGTGCGATTCTGCTGGGCGCCGTGGTGCCCGAATTGCGCCAGCAGACCGACATCTTGCTGGCCGACCTCAAGGAACAGTCGCGGGTGACGGCCTCCATTGAAGCCGAGCGTGGGCGGTTGACGGCGGCGGTTGGCGACCAGACGGCGGAAAAGAAGCGGCTCAGCATGCTGCTGGAGGCCAAGCAGAAGCTCGAAGCCGACACGCAAACGGCGATGGCCGCTGAAAAACAGCGATCCGCCCAACTGGCGGCCAAGGCGGGCAGCCTGAAGGAGCTGATCGCGTCGCTCGAAGCGCAGGCCGACAAGAGCCGCAAGGCGGCGGACGCATCGCGTCAGGCGGCGGCTGAGCCGAGCGGCGGAAACACCACCGAACTCGCGTCATTGCCGGTACCGGAGGGCAACCAGCTCACTGCTGCAGCACCTTTTTCCGCCCTTCAGGGCCAGATCGCGCTACCGGTCACAGGCCGGATAAAACGGCGATTCGGGGGCGATGACGGTAACGGCGCAGTGATGCTTGGCGACATGGTTGCGACACAATCCGGAGCCATCGTCACCGCGCCGGCGGATGGGAATGTGCTTTATGCGGGGCCGTTTCGCTCTTATGGTCAACTCTTGATCCTGAACGCAGGCGACGGCTATCATGTCGTTCTCGCGGGGATGAGCAGAATCAGTGTCGCGACTGGCCAGTCGGTGCTCGCAGGAGAGCCGGTCGGTGCGATGGGAGAGGCCCGGGTGGCAAGCACCTCGGTTTCGAAGACTACGAATGCCACGTCGGAACTCTATGTCGAGTTCCGCAAGGATGGAAAACCCGTCGATCCGGCCCCATGGTGGGCGGACCGTTTTTCTGGAAGGACGTGAAATGATGCGGAAACTGTCGCTTCTGTTTGCCGGTGCGCTGATGGGCGCGTCTGCCATGAGCCTCGTCTATGGCACTCCCGGCTCGGCGGCGAACGCTGCAGGGTCGGAGACCTACAAGCAACTGGCGATCTTCGGCGACATCTTCGAGCGGGTACGGGCACAATATGTGACGCCGCCGGACGACAAGTCGCTGGTCGAGAACGCCATCAACGGCATGCTTGCCTCGCTGGATCCGCATTCATCGTATATGAACGCGGAGCAGGCGCAGGACATGCGCGTGCAGACCAAGGGTGAATTCGGCGGCCTCGGCATCGAGGTCACGATGGAAAACGACCTAGTCAAGGTGATCACGCCGATCGACGACACGCCAGCTGCCAAGGCTGGCGTGCTGGCCGGCGACTATATCGCCAAGATCGATGGCGAAGAGGTTCGTGGCCTCACCCTCAACGACGCGGTCGAGAAGATGCGCGGCCTGGTCAACACCCCGATCAAGCTCACCATCCTGCGCCAGGGCGCCGACAAGCCGATCGAACTGACGGTCGTGCGTGACATCATCAAGGTCAAGGCGGTCAAGTTCCGGGTCGAGAACGACATCGGCTACATGAAGATCACCTCCTTCACCGAGAAGACCTATGACGATCTCGAGAATGCTATCGAGACCATTAAGAAGCAGGTGCCGGACGACAAGCTCAAGGGCTATGTGCTCGACCTTCGCCTCAATCCGGGTGGTCTGCTCGATCAGGCGGTGAGCGTGTCCGACGCCTTCCTCAACCGTGGCGAGATCGTCTCGACACGCGGCCGCGATCCGAAGGACGTCACCCGTTTCGACGCCAAGCCAAAGCAGGTCGACGACATCAACGGCAAGCCGATGATCGTGCTCGTCAATGGCGGCTCCGCCAGTGCCTCCGAGATCGTCGCCGGCGCGCTGCAGGACCTGCGCCGCGTCACGGTGGTCGGCACGCAATCCTTCGGCAAGGGCTCGGTGCAGACCATCATTCCGCTCGGCGAGAATGGTGCGCTGCGTCTGACGACGGCGCTCTATTACACGCCGTCCGGCAAATCGATCCAGGGCAAGGGCATCACGCCCGACATCAAGGTCGACCAGCCGCTGCCGCCAGAATTGCAGGGCAGGGACCTGACGCGCGGCGAGTCCGATCTGAAGGGCCACATCAAGGGCGCCGACGAGAGCTCGACCGGTTCCGGCTCGGCAGCCTACGTGCCGCCGGATCCGAAGGACGATCTGCAGCTGATCTACGCCGAGCAGCTGCTGCGCGGCCAGAAGACCGATCCGTCCTTCCCGCCCAATCCGGAGAAGGCGGTCCTGAACCAGTAAGGATCGATCGCCTGATCGAAGCAATGTTATGCTGCCGGGGCCGCGAGGTTCCGGCAGTTTGATTCGGGGACCCAGAGCAATTCCAGGAAAAGTGCGCAGCGGTTTTCCGTCCGGAATTGCTTAAAGGCAAAGAGTTGGAGCGGTTCCGCGAACCGATCCAGGGCAAGGGGACACGCCGGCTTGGCTGAGATCGGCAAGGAGATAGAGCGCCCGCTCGGACAATCTGTCCGAGCGCCGCGCGCCGGCGGCAAGATCAGCGCCGGCGCGGTCGGGGCGGCACTTGTGGTGCTGGCCGTGGTTGGTGTCTCCGGCGCGATCGCGCTGCGCGAGAAGCCGTATCGAAAGCCGCAAGAGGTCGCCGTTTCGACGCCGAAGGTGACGGCCGCAGCCGAACCCACCGCGCCGTCGGCATTGGCCCCTGTGGCGGCACCCAAGGTGACGGCGCCCGCCAAGACCGGCGGTCCGCAAATCATTCATGTGCAGACGGAAGAGGGCGACGGCCCGCCCAAGGCCGCTATCGTCATTCGCGACCCTTCGACCGTCGGCCAGAATCTGAAGATCGCGCATATCCCAGACAAGGCGCTGATTGAAACCAGCGAGACCGGGCCACTGCCGATCCGCGCCGCCGACGGCCGTCGCCCCTTCGATGTCTACGCACGGCCGTGGTCCGGCGCGCGCGGCGCACGCGTGGCGATCGTCATTGGCGGGCTCGCCGTGTCGCAGACTGGGACGCAGGCAGCCATTGCCAAGCTGCCGGCGGAAGTGACGCTGGCTTTCGCGCCGCAAGGCAACAGCATTGGCCGCTGGATGCAGGCGGCGCGGCAGAGCGGCCACGAGATCGTCATGCAGGTGCCGCTTGAGCCGTTCGACTATCCCAACGTCAATCCCGGACGCAACACGCTGACGGTGGCGGCAACGGCGGATGAGAACCTGAAGAGCCTGCACTGGGCGCTGTCGCGGACGACCAACTACACCGGCGTCATGAATTACATGGGCGCACGCTTTTCCGCCGACGCGACGGCGATGGGCCCATTCATGGCCGAGCTTGGCAAACGCGGACTCGCCTATGTCGACGACGGCTCGTCGTCGCGCAGCCTGGCCCCCGATTTGGCACTGAAGGACGGTGTGCCTTTCGTCGCCGGGGACACCGCGATCGATGCCGTACAGGACCGTGGCGCCATCCTGAAGAAGCTGGACGGGCTGGAGGCGACGGCGCGGGCGAAAGGGTCGGCCATCGGCATCGGCTCGGCCTTCGATCTGACCGTTGACACCGTTTCGTCCTGGATCATCGAGGCCAAGAAGCGCGGCATCGAGATCGTGCCGATTTCGGCGGTGGCCATTGATCCGGAAAAGGGCTAGCCACGGGGTCTGATCCTCCGGAAAGATTCATGATGGCTAAGACAAAGATCGACCGCGAAACGCTGCCCTACCGCCCCTGCGTCGGTTTGATGATCCTCAATGGCGACGGCCTGGTCTGGGTCGGGCATCGCATTGCCGAGCCGGACAGTGAATTCGCCGGCACGACAAAGCTCTGGCAGATGCCGCAAGGCGGCATCGACAAAGGTGAGGAACCGCTGCAGGCGGCGGAACGCGAACTCTATGAGGAGACCGGCATGCGCAGCGTCTCGCTGCTGGCTGAGGCACCGGACTGGATCAACTATGATTTGCCGGACGACCTCGTCGGCATCGCCTTCAAGGGGCGATATCGCGGCCAGACACAGAAATGGTTCGCTTTCCGCTTTCATGGCGACGCCAGCGAGATAGAGATCAACCCGCCGCCGGGCGGCCACACCGCCGAGTTCGACAAATGGGCATGGCGGCCGATGCTGGACCTGCCCGACCTGATCGTGCCGTTCAAGCGCCATGTCTATGAGGATGTGGTGGCCGCGTTCCGTCACCTGGCGTAAGCCGACATTGTTGCGATGCGCGTGATCTGACCTTACCAGTAAGCCGATCCGCCAGAAATCAGGGGCCGGATGAGCACTGCGTCCGGAAAGTCGATGCTTCAGGCATATGAGACAAAGCCGCCGTCTGTCGGCGATGCCGCTGCCAGCGCTATCCTCACCATCGATCTCGGTGCGATCCGCGAGAATTACAGGCGGCTGAAGGCCCGGCTCAATGGCGTGCGCTGCGCCGGCGTGCTCAAGGCCGACGGCTATGGCCTCGGCGCGAACCAGGTCGCGGCGGCATTGGCCAGCGAAGGCTGCGATATCTTCTTTGTCGCTCTTCTCGTCGAAGGCGTGGCCTTGCGCCAGGCACTCGGGCCAGCCCCCGCGATCTATGTTCTGAACGGCATTCCTCCTGGCGCGGAAGCGCTTGCGGTGGCAGCGGGGCTTTGCGCTGTTATCAACAGCCCCGAACAGCTGGCGGCATGGCGTGCAGCGGCTGGCAATGCCGGCCGGAAGCTGCCGGCGGCGGTCCAGGTCGACAGTGGCATGTCGCGGCTCGGCATCGCCCCCGGCGACGTCGAGCGCATTGCCGCCGATCCGCAGGCTTTCGACGGCATCGACATCACCTATGTGATGAGCCATCTCGCTTGTGCCGACGAGCCGCGAAACCCGGCCAATGAGGGTCAGCGGCTGGCGTTCGAGCGGCTGCGCAAGCTGCTGCCGAAAGCGCCGGCGTCGTTCACCAATTCATCGGGCATCTTTCTCGGGCCAGCGTATCACTACGATCTCGCCCGGCCAGGGGCCGCGCTCTATGGAATCAATCCGACACCGGCCAGCCCGAACCCGATGCTGCCTGTGGCGCGGCTGGAGGCCAGGGTCGCCCAGACGCGGATGCTGGAGGCAGGCGTGGGTGTCGGCTACGGTCATACGTTCCACACCACCACTCCTTTGGCCATGGCGACGATCTCGCTTGGCTATGCCGATGGATGGCATCGCCGTGCCTCGGCCGCGGCCTTCTTCGAGGGCGTGCGCTTGCCCTTCCTTGGCAGGGTCTCGATGGATTCGATTATTCTCGACATTTCAGCATTGCCCCCTGGCAGGCTCAAGGGCGGCGATCTGGTCGAACTGCTCGGACCATCGCAGAGCGTCGACGACGCGGCCGGCCATGCCGGCACCATCGGCTACGAGGTGCTGACCAGCCTCGGCAACCGCTTTGAACGGCACTATATCGGCGGTTGAGCGGTTTCGCCGCGCTTGACAAGCATGTGCTTGTCGGCAAGGCTCCGCGCATGAGCAACCTCGCCCATAGCAGAACCTTTTTCAGGGTTTGCCCGATCGCGGGATCGTAGCCCCGGCGCGGCCGCCTTTTGGCGTTCGTCCGAACCGGGGCATTTCTTCCATCTGACATCCCACCATCGAGCCGACAACCTTCGCGGTTGGCGGCCTATCGTCAAGCCACCCCTGATCCGGTGGCAGCGCGCACTTCGTGCGTCATTCAAGAGGTTTGCCATGCAACACGCAACGAAACCGCACCCGAGGAACCGGCTGCGGATCAGCGATATCGACCACGACCGGCTGACAGTCCTGGCCAGGGCCTCGCTGGATCGCACGCCGGCCACCGCCGAAGAACTGCTTGGGGAGGTAGACCGGGCCACGATCATGACGGCCGCGGCGATGCCGGCCAATGTCGTGCGCATGGGTTCGACGGTGATCACGCAAGGCGGCAGTGGCAACCTGCAGCGCGTCACGCTGGTCTATCCAGGCTATGCCGACATCGCGGAAGGCAGAATCTCGGTCCTGACGCCGATGGGAACCGCTCTCATCGGGGCAGCCGTTGGCCAAACGGTCAGCTGGAAGAGTCGGGACGGTCGAAAGCTGTCGGCGACCATTGGCGGCGTTGAATCGCCGTCGCCTGACCCGCGGCCGTGACGGGAGGCTCCAATGACAGATACATGTTGCCTGACGACGAAGGACTTCTCGACCCTCGAGGCGATGCTGCAACGCCGGCGTGCTTTCGCCGATCCGATCGCGGCGATGCTGGAGGAAAAGCTCTCGCAAAGCCGCGTCCTACCGGTCGATGCCGTGAGCCCCGACATCGTCACGCTGAACAGCCGCGTGGTCTTTCGCATCGATGCCGGCCCGCTGGAAACACGCACCCTGGTGCAGAACGAGACACGCGGACCGGTTGGCTCGACCCTGCCGCTCGGCACGAGGCGCGGGCTCTGCATGCTTGGCATGGCGCGTGGCCAGACAGCATCGATCGAGCAGGCCGACGGCCGGCGGGAGCGGATCGCGATCGAAGCGGTGCTTTATCAGCCCGAGGCGGCGCGGCGCGCCCTGCAGGAGAGGCCGGCGCGGCGTCCTGCCGCGCTTACCCTTGTCTACAGTGCTCCCGGGATCAGCCGTCCCCTTGGCGAGATCGGGAAAATCCGGCAGACAGAAGACAATGATCCAGGTCCCTCGGCGGCTTGATCAGCTTTGGTGGCCCAACCCAAAATCGGTATCGATTTTTGGGTTGGACCATGTGCAAAATCAGAAATGCCACGCTGTCCCCGGACGGAGACGCGGCGCTGCAAGGAGTGAACAATGAAGATCATGGTGCTGGGCGGCGGCGTCATCGGGGTTACCACGGCCTACTATCTTGCAGAGGCCGGGCATGAGGTGACGGTCGTCGACCGTCAACAGGGTCCGGCGCTGGAAACCAGCTTCGCCAATGCCGGCG
>JBDSLV010000248.1:0-7292 GCA_039916205.1 Mesorhizobium sp.
TGGACGAGCCCCTGTCGGCGCTCGACAAGAAACTGCGCGAGCAGATGCAGGTCGAACTGCGCCGTCTGCAGCAGGCGGTCGGAATCACTTTCGTTCTGGTCACCCACGACCAGTATGAGGCGCTGGCTATGTCCGACCGCATTGCCGTGATGTTTGGCGGCAAGATCGCGCAGGTCGCTTCGCCGAAGGAAATCTACCAGCGCCCGGTCAATCGTCAGGTCGCCGACTTCCTCGGCGGCATGAATTTCGTCAAGGCGCAGATTGTCGAGGAGAGCAGCGCGTCACTGACCGTCGACACGCTGGGCTTCGGCCGGGTCAAGACCGACAAGCCCAAGGCCTTCGTGCGCAATGGCGGCGGTGCCACGCTCGGCATCAGGCCAGAACGCCTGCGCGTGCTATGGGACAATGCGACGGCCAAGTTCGAGGTCGCCGGGAAGGTGGTGGAGCGTCATTACTTTGGCGAGATCACCCATCTGATCGTCGAGATTCCGGGCCTGGAAAAGCCGCTGTCGGTGACCGAAACCAACGACTTCGGCGCCGACGACATACCTGTCGGCACCCCGGTCCGCCTCGCCTATGATCCCGAGGCTTTGGTGGCGATGTCGGATTGAAGGTCCGCGATGAGTTTCCGCGCCGCGATGCGGCCGGCAACGATCGCACCCTCGATATAGCCGGGAAACGACGGCGACAGTTCCGACGATGCAAAATGCACTGATCCCGCGCCAGCAAGGATCGTCCGCTCGGCATCGGTCGCGCCGGCATCGACGATCAGGTCGCTGTAGCCACCGCCGCTCCAGGCATCGTCCGACCAGTCGCGATAACTGAGGTCGAGGATGGCAGCTGCCTCCTCCCCAAGCGCCGCCGTGAGTTGACTGACAATTTCCGCACGAAGCGCCGCATCGCCAAGGCCACACCAGCGGACGGCGAGCGGACCGCCGATGAAAACCACAAGGGCGGGATGGCTCTCGTCCTTGCCGACATCGCAAGCGAACAGGCCATGCAGGTCGCGCCACATCACCATGCCGCTCAGGCCCTTGGCGCGCCAGAAGGCGGTGGAATAACGCACCAGAACCTTGATCACCGTACCGCTGCGCCAGACGCCAAGGGCTTTCGCCAGAGCCGGCGGCAAGGGCGGTGCGTGCTCGATCTTCGCCGCCATCACTGGCGGCACGGCGACAAGCACTGATCGAGCTTCGACTTGACCCGCCGTGGTGATGATCCGCACACTTTCCGCTCCGCGTTCAATGCGCGTGACCGGCGTGCCAAGCCGCAAGCGATCGCCAAGATCACCGGCCAGATCGTTGGCCAGCGAATGCATGGTTTCGCGCACGAAATACTGCAGCTCCGAAACCTCGTTGGTGATGCGGCGATCATTGTCGATCAGGTGCCAGAGCGGCAGCCTCTCCAGCGCCTGACACCACAGGCCTTCGATCATCGAGCGGAAGGCCGCCTTCGAACTATCGGCATCGTCCTGACGGTCGAGCCAGGCCGCGACCGTCAGCCCTGCGATCGCCGGATCGTCAGGCGCGATCCTGTTCATGCGGTCGCGGATGGCCATCGAACCAAAATAGGTTCGTTCCGCCTCACCCGAGGACATCGTCGGCTGGGTGACGAACTCACCCTCGACATAGGCCTCCACCAGCGTCTTGCCGCGCGCCCGCACCAGCGCCATCAGTTCGGGCATGTCCTGACAAAGGAACTGGCCGCCGCTGTCGACGCGCTCGCCGAGGCCATTCTGCCTGGATTCCACCCGACCGCCGACGCTGTCACGCGCCTCGAGCAGCACGAAATCGACGCCTGCCTGCTTCAGCTCCAGCGCCGCCGACAGGCCGGTGAAGCCGGCACCAATGATGACGACATCGGTTCTTTCCAATGCAGTCCTCAATAGCCGGCCTTGATCTTCTCGAATTCCGCGACCATCCGCTGTTTGAGCTCCGGCGCCACAGGCTGCTGGAACAGCGTCTTGTCGAGGAACTTGTCGAGATTGTCGAAGCCGCGGTCGGCCAGCACCTTGTGGTCGATAGCGGCCATGCCGGCGCCATTGCCGTGGCCGTAGCCGAAGGTCTTGACCATGTAATCCGATACGGCAGGCGCATTGACCGCGCTCAGGAACTCATAGGCCTGATCGAGCTTGCCGGGCGCATCCTTCATCAAGACATAGCCGCACACCCAGGTCGAAATGCCTTCCTTGGTGTCGCGGTTCATGGCGATCGGCATGCCCTGGCCCTTCAGCGTCACGAAGGTCTCGTTCCAACCCCAGACCAGATCGACCTCATTGCCGATAAAGGCCTGGTTGAGGTCGGTGTCGTCGGTCCAGTAGAAACGGATGTTCTTGTGCACCTCGCGCAGGAAGCTCGATGCTTCCTTGAACTGCGCGTCGGTCATTTTGGTCCAGTCTTTCAGGCCAAGCACCAGGCTCGCCAGCGCATAGGCATCATCGACATTGTCGCCGATGGTGACACGGCCCTTGTACTTCGGATCGGCGAAAATCTTGAGCGATTGCGCCTCTTCCGGGGTGATCTTGTCGGTTCGGTAGAGCAGTGAGGTGTTGCCCCAGTCGAACGGCATGAACCAGGCCTTGCCGTCGGCGGTGGTGGCGAGATCCTTCATCCCCATGATGCCGGGATTGAGGTCCTTCCAGCCGGCGATGCGGCTGGTGTCGAGCGGCTGCAGCAGGCCGGCCTCGCGCCACTTCACCACGCTTTGCGAACAGGGATGCGCGATGTCGGCCTTGAACCCTGCCCGCATCTTCTCGAAGGCTTCATCCTCGTCGCCGAAGAATGCAAAGGTCGGCTCGGCGCCGTATTTGGCGGTGTAGGCGGGATGCAGCAGCGGGTCTTCATAACCAGACCAGTCAAACACGACGAGATCGCCGCCGCCTTCGGCGAGCGCGTAGACCGCGCCGGCGCCAATCGTGCACATGGCGGCAAGTGCAAGGCGGCGAAGCATGGAATACATGGCGCGAAACTCCCCCGTCGCGAAAAACACCTTGGCGAAGTTAGGAGAATTCCGGAGCTTTGGCGAGCCCGTCCGCCAGCCCTTTGGGCGGGCAGACGGAACCAGTCGGAAAGGGCTCAGTAGCCGGCTTTGATCTTCTCGAACTCGGCGATCATCTTGAGCTTGAGGTCGGAAGGAACCGGCGACTGGAACAAGGTCTTGTCGACGAATTTCTGCACGTCATCATAGCCCTTTTCCTTCAATATGGCCTGATCGACACCAGCCATACCCTTGGCATTGGCCTGGCCATAGCCCCAG
Source organism: Mesorhizobium sp. (assembly GCA_039916205.1). Lineage (GTDB taxonomy): Bacteria > Pseudomonadota > Alphaproteobacteria > Rhizobiales > Rhizobiaceae > Mesorhizobium. The sequence goes on from JBDSLV010000248.1 coordinate 3,256, forward strand.
TCCTTGACCAGCACCTTGGCGATTTCCGGGTCGTTGATCGCGTTCAGATAGTCATAGGCCTTGTCGACATTGCCGGGCGCGTCCTTGAACAGCACATAACCGCAGACCCAGGTCGAGATGCCCTCGTCGGTATCCTTCTTCGACTTGATCGGCACACCGGCCGCGACCGACTGCACCGTCGCGTCATTCCAGGCCCAGGCGAGATCGACCTCGCCGCCGCTCAGCAACTGCACCACGTCGGTCGTGTCGGTCCAGTAGGAGCGGACATTCTTGTGCACCTGGCGCAGGAAGTCGGAGGCCTGCTTGAACTGGTCGTCGGTCATCTTGGTCCAGTCCTTCAGGCCGATGGCGAGGCTCGCCAACGCATAGGCGTCGTCGACATTATCGCCGATCGACACCCTGCCCTTGAACTTCGGATCGGCAAAGGCCTTGAGCGACTGCACGTCCTTGGCGTCGACCTTGTCGGAATTGTAGGTCAGCTGGGTATTGCCCCAGTCCCACGGCATGAACCACGCCTTGCCGTCCGATGTGGTGGCGAGATCCTTCATCGCCATGATGCCGGGATTGAGGTCTTTCCAGCCCGTGATCCTGGACGTGTCGAGCGGCTGCAGCAAACCAGCCTCGCGCCATTTCACCACGCTTTGCGAGCAGGGGTGGCCAAGATCGGACTTGAAGCCGGAGCGGACCTTCTCGAACGCCTCGTCTTCATCGCCGAAGAAGGCAAAGGTCGGCGAGTCGCCGTTCTTCTCGACATATTTCGGATGGAAGCTCGGGTCTTCGTAGCCGGACCAGTCAAACACGATCAGGTCCTTGTCGGCGGCAATCGCGAGTGCCGCCGCCGAGGCCGCGAGCACACTGGTCAGCGCCAAGGTCAATGTCAGACGTCGCGTCAGTTTCTTCATTGCTGTCCCATCCTCTGTCTGTTGTGTTTTTCTTATGATTTCGCCGCGTCGCCGGCCTTCCCTGGATAGTGCTTCGGGAATACCGCCGACAGGAACTCGTACGCTGCCTGTAGCGCGGTTTCGCGAGTGACGTCTTCGGTGCCCATCATCAGCCGCAGCCACAATCCTTCCAGCATGGCGCTGAGCGACAGCGCGATGACTTGCGGATCATAGGCATAGCCGCCGCTCTCTTTCAGCGTGGCGCAAAGCTCGATGAATTTCCGCTGATAGGCCGCGTCGCGCGCCCCGCACAGCGCCTGGTAGGTCGGCCGCGACTTGGCCTCGCCCCAGAAGGCGCACCAGGCGGCCAGCTTGCGCTTGTTGCAGATCGACCGGTCGAAATCGGCGGCCACCAGGACCTGCATCTGGCGGGCGGGATCCTCGCCGGCACGGGTCAGGGCCGTGCGCCAATGCGCGGCATATTCGTCCGCCATGTATTGCAAGGTCGCGACGAGCAGCTTTTCCTTGCTCTCGAAATGGAAATTGACGATGCCGCGCGACAGGCCGGCGCCATCGGCGACATCGGCCATCGTCGTCTCGGAATAGCCGCGCTTGGCCAGCGAATCGATCGTCGCTTCGATCAGCTGAAGCTGCCTGACTTCCTTCGAAGCCTTGCGGCCGCGTTTCTCGGGTTCACTGTTTCTCTCGAGCGACTGCTCTTCGCGTGCTGCAACTTTCATCGGTGCGATCATGCTCCACATCGCTGGCTAACCGACCCCATTCGGTTTTCGCCCGCGAAGATGAGTGGGACGGTGCTCGCCACTGTCAAGCACCTTCTGCATGGCTTCCCAGGTTCGTATGTTCTTGTCGACATAAGCGGCGCCGACGGCCGCCGCGACGGTCCGATAAAGCCGCCCTCTAAGCCGTTCCAGTTCACCCCGGGCCACGTCGCGATACCAGGGATTGCGGTCCTTTGCAGTGACATCGGCGAAGCCCGCCCGGCGCATAGCCTGCGCGTAGCGGGCCGGCGAGGCCATGGCGAAGGACAGGCCTTCCGCGACGACATAGGCTTTCATCTCTGGTGATGGCTCACCGTCATGCGAAATCATCCAGTTCGAAGCAGCAAAGGTCCCGCCCGGCTTCAGCACGCGAAAGATTTCAGCGAACAAGGCGTCCTTGTCGGGCACATGCAGCAACGCGTCCTTGGAGAAGACGACATCGAAGGAAGCATCGGCGAAAGGCAGCCGTCCTGGCGGCGCCTGGACAAAGCGCGCACGGTCCGTCAGTCCGCGCGCTGCGGCACGCCGCCTGGCCGCCTCGATCACCGGATGCTCGACATCGAAACCGGTGGCATGCGCCGCGCCATGGTGCTCGACCAGATGCAGCGTGATGCCGCCAGAACCGCAGCCAATATCGAGGATCGTCTTGCCGCTTAGCGAAAGCCCTTCCACCACCCGGTCGACCTCATCAGGCCCACCCGGCGACAGGTAGCCATCGCCCCATAGCGCTTCGAGGAAGCGGATGGCGGTGTCATCATACTCCGGCTCGGCATCTGCCGTTTCGATCATCGGACCCAGCCCCAAATCCCAGTCTCAATCGCGGATTTGCACAGTTTCGATTGCCGGCAAAGCGTAGCGCATGCACGGGAAAACGCAACACCATTTGTTGAACATTCATTCAATATGACTAGACAGAATGGCTGAAGCCGTGCCAAATTCCGCGCATTCGGGGGCGGATCACGCAAAAATGAACAATCGGTCGCAATGAAGAGCGGGCACAAATGAAAGCTTGGGATGCGATCATCATCGGTGGCGGGCACAACGGGCTGGTCAATGCCTGCTATCTGCAGCGCGCCGGGCTCGAGGTGCTGGTCGTCGAGAAGAATGGCTGGGTTGGCGGCGCCGCCACCAGCCGCGAGCTGACGCCCGGCTTCCTCTATTCCAACTGCTCCTATGTCTGCTCGCTGTTCCGGCCCGAGATCATGCGCGACCTCGAACTGCCGCGCTTCGGCCTGCAGGTGATCTCCTATGAAGGCGGCGCGGTGTTCACCCGCGATGGCGACTACCTCGCCAACTACCGCGACCACGATGCGCACCGGCGCGAATTCGCCCGCTTCTCGAAGCACGATGCGGAGGCCTATGACCGCTATGCCCGCGACGTGACGCGGCAGTGCCGCTTCATCCAGCCGCTCTTGATGCGCACCGCTCCAGACCCGACCAGCCTGCGACCGCGCGACATCGGCGAATTGCTTTACCTCGGCAAGAAGTTCGCTGGCCTGTCGGCCGAGGAAATGGCGCTGACGCTGCGCTTCTGGACGATGTCTATCTCCGAGTTTCTCGACGAGTATTTCGAGACCGATGTCATCAAGGCGAACTTCGCGCTGTCCGGCATCATCGGCACCGCGCTCGGTCCGATGTCGCCCGGCACCGCCTATGTCCTGCTGCACCACTATATGGGCGAGGTCGACGGCTCGGTCGGCGCCTGGGGCTATGCGCGCGGCGGCATGGGCGCCGTCACCAGGGCACTTGCCGCCAGCTTCCAGGCCTCTGGTGGCACCATCCGCACCGGCGCCGAGGTCGACCATGTCTTGGTCAACAGAGGCAAGGCCAAGGGCGTCGTTCTTGCCGGCGGCGAGGAAATCCATGGCAAGCTCGTCGTTTCCAACGCCGATGTGAAGCGCACCTTCCTGAAGCTGGTCGAGGAAAAAGAGCTTCCAGACATCTTCCTGCGCCGGGTCAAGAACTTCAAGATCCGCGGCTCCTCCGGCAAGGTCAACATCGCGCTGGATTCGCTGCCGGAATTTCCCGCACTGCCGAAGGATTCACCGGTCTATCGCGGCGACATGCACTTTACCGATTCCATGGAGCGCATGGAGCGCGCCTATGACGACTGGAAGGCCGGACGCTGGTCGGCCGATCCCTTCCTCGACATGGTCATCCCGACGACGCTCGATCCGACGATGGCGCCGCCGGGAAAACACTTCATGAGCTGCTTCGTGCAATATGCGCCGCCGAAGATCGCCGGGCGCGAATGGACGGACGCGGACCGCGATGGTTTCGCCGAAAGCGTGATCGCGCAGATTGCCGAATACTCACCCGGCTTCCGCGACCGTATCGTCCACATGGAGGTGCGCACGCCGCGCGAGATCGAGGCCGA
>JBDSLV010000249.1:0-9449 GCA_039916205.1 Mesorhizobium sp.
GGGAGCAGATCCAGTGAGAAATGCCGAGAGGGTCGTTCGATGCTTATCCAGCTATCTCCGGCCACGATACCAGCCATTCCAATGCGCATGCCAAGGCCCCGCTGTGGCGACGGAGCGAAGACCGCGCCATGCGCAGGGAAATGGGTAAAACATTGGCCCTGCCGCACAATTCTATCAGCGCGTTCATCAGTGATCGTGCATGGTTTCCAAGTGCGCTCTGGAGGGAGCCCATTCCGCCTGAAGGGTCACATGGCCGCGGGCTGCCTCCGTACACCGGTGGCGCGAACCTGAGTGCAAGCAGGGACGTCTGCAGAAATCAATTCGTGTCACGCCTTCGGCGCCAGGCGATTTCGCGATAAAGCGCCTCGGGACTGACACCTACTTCACGGGCCAGCGTTGACCAGTGTCCCCTGGCGGGAAGGCTCCCATGCCAGAACACCCACGCATCAAGGCGGGCCGCGACTGTCTTGAGGGACAGGATCTCCGACTGCAGTCGCGCCTGCTGGACCTCGTGTGCGAGATGGCGCGCCCACGCGATCGCCAGCTCTTTGTCCTCCTCGATCCGGGCGAGCAGGCCGCTGCGTGGAATGGCCCAGGCCTCGGCAGCAACTTCCGCCCGGGCCGCGCAATGGTAAGAGGCTGAGTACAAAGAGGCTTCCGCCAGGATGGAATTTGGACCCGCACGTTGAAGGATTAGTGGCGTGCCATTGTCTTGATGCCTGACCAGATGAACAACGCCCGAACGCATGACGTGCATCAACCGGACGGGATCACCCAGATGGAACACCGGTGCTCCCGCCGCGAACTCGATCTCGCGGCCATCCAGACGGTCGAGCAAGGCAATTAGCGGAGGCGACATGATTTCTATCATGTAGCGTTGCTTGAGGCTATGGGCAAGCATGCTTGGTCAACGGAGCAATTGCCATGATACGCGCCCTCGCACTCGCCGCATGCCTGGTTGCTTCCGCAGCTTATGCCCAGCAAGCCCAGTCAGGCGGAATGGACCATAAGATGCATATGCAGATGATGAGTGGGAAAGCCACAGGTGCCGAGGCTCCGACAGAGCCCGGCCAAGGCGCGTTCGCGGCGATCCAGGAGATCGTGGCTATCCTTGAGGCTGATCATGACACGGATTGGTCCAAAGTGGACATCGACGCCTTGCGCGCGCATCTCGTCGACATGAACGCGGTTACCTTGGCCGCTGGCGTGAGGAGCGAGCCGGTCGCGGGCGGAACCCGATTCCTGGTCACAGGTTCGGGAGCCGTTCGGGATTCAGTGCGTCGGATGGTGAAGGCCCATGCGGCGACGATGAACGGGGTAGACGGTTGGCGTTTCGACGCTTCCGATATCAACGGCGGCGCATCCCTGACCGTGTGGCCACCGGCGAAGGATGCGGCCAAATTGCGCGGTCTTGGCTTTTTTGGGCTCTTAACACTGGGAATGCATCATCAGAAGCATCACCTGATGATCGCGCGAGGCGAAAATCCTCACCTCTAATGCAGGAAACAGACAATTTGGCTGACTGTCTTCGCTTTGATCCAGCTCAGAATCCCGACGCTTTGTACCCACTCATGTGCGCAGCACCCGGTAAATCGCCGGAGAACCCGCAGCACCAGCAGCGTCGAGCATGTATCCGTTGCTGCTCGGAGAACGACTGACCTGGCTTCAGTGTCGCCGAACGGCCTGGATCCGCCTGCGGCCTTCTAGGAGATACTGATCGATTTGAGCCGCCGGGCTTGGCGCCGCTTACACCGCGGTGCCGACCAGCGCGCCGATGCCGGCGGTGAGCGCCATGGCGAAGGCGCCCCAGAAGGTGACGCGCAGCGTTGCGCGAAGAATGTTGGCGCCGCCTGCCTTGGCGCCGACGGCACCCAGCAGAGCAAGGAAAAGCAGGGATGCTACCGAGACTGCCAGTACCAGCATGGAGGCAGGCGATACCAGCACCATGATGAGCGGCATCGCCGCGCCGACGCTGAAGGTCGCCGCCGAGGTCAACGCCGCCTGGATCGGGCGCGCCGTGGTCATTTCGGAAATGCCGAGTTCGTCATGGGCATGCGCTGCCAGCGCGTCCTTTGCCATGAGTTGATCGGCGACCTGGCGCGCCAGACCCGTCTCCAGCCCACGCTTGACGTAAATCTGCGCCAATTCCTCGCGCTCGAATTCGGGTTGGGTCCGGAGTTCCTCGCGTTCGCGCGCGAGGTCGGCATTCTCGGTGTCCGACTGGGAGCTGACCGAGACATACTCGCCGGCAGCCATCGACATGGCGCCGGCCACCAGCCCGGCTATACCGGCGACCAGCACCTGCGAGCTTGGCGCGGCGGCCGACGCCACGCCGACGATCAGGCTCGCGGTCGAGACGATCCCGTCATTGGCCCCCAGCACGGCGGCGCGCAGCCAGCCAATGCGTGACACGAGGTGGTTTTCGACATGCAACCGGCTCATGCTTTTCTCCTGATCGTGCCTTCGAGTTTCGTGGCCGCCGCGACTGTATTCGAAATCGTGCCGTACTTGCGGACGTTCTTGTGCAACAGCTCCAGCTGCTGGTCGGTTTCATCGGTGTCGACGACAAGCTCGTAGTCGATCGAGGCAATCCCCGGAGGGCTGTCGCGCCGAACGGCATGCAATGCGACCTCGACGCCGCGCAGTTCGAAACCGAGCATCGGGGTGACCCGCTCGATGCCCTTGATCATGCAGGCGGCAATCGCCGCCAGAAGCAGTTCGGCTGGATTGAAGGCATCGGCCCGGCCGTCGAGACAGGTGTCGAGAACAAGCGCGGCCTTCTTGGTCGTAGCCACGCTGCCTCGTGCATCGGACCGTCTGGCTTCGACGCGGTATTCCAACATTCCGTGGCCTTTCTCGCTGGCGCTTGCCTGCTTGGTACAAGCGACGCCTGAGCTCTTCTGGCACCAAATCGGGTGCCCGGTATTGATCGAAGTCAGATCGCGGCTGGCCGCCACACGTCCTAGCGAACCACCAGGACCGGGATATCGGTGTAGGAAAGCACCTCGGCGGTCTGGCTTCCCAAGAGCAGCTTTCTCATTCCCTGGCGCCCATGCGATGCCATGACGATGAGGTCGCAGCCCTCTGCCTTGGATAGCTCCAGGATCGCTTGCGCTGGTCTCTTGTTCTCGACATGAACGACCTTAGCGTCCACGCCCAGGTCCACTGCCGACGCCTTGCATCGATCGAGGAGCTGCCCGGCAAAGCGGCGCCCGTCTTCCACATAGGCACGGAAATTTTCGCCAGCCGAATAGCCTGACATCGGCTCTCGCCAATCGAAGAGAGGGAACGGTTCGGTGACATACAAGAAAGAAATCTTTGCCTTCAGACGGCTGGCAAGCGACAGCCCTTCCTTCACGCCGATCTCCGCCAGTTCAGATCCGTCCGTGGCGACTAGCAAGTGTGCATACATCTCAATGCCTCAAAGGCTTTCGATCGCGTCTCGCAGCATGGTGCGCACCTGCTCGGCCGGACCACGTAACGCCGCGTTCTCGATCGCAGCCATCGAGGCAACCGGGTCGATCGCAGCGACTTCCACCTGCCCTTCGCCCAGTTCCTGAACGATGACGTTACAAGGCAACATCGTACCGACCTTGTCCTCTATCGACAGCGCCTCAAGCGCCATTTTGGGATTGCAGGCACCAAGAATACGGTAGTTGCGATAGTCAATTCCCAGTTTTTTCTTGAACGTCTCCTTGACGTCGATCTCGGTAATGATGCCGAAGCCGGCATCCTTCAGAACGGCCGTCGTGTGTTCGACCGCCGCTTCGAAACTGGAGTTCAGCGTCTTGGAAAAATAGTAGCTCATGATCTTGTCCTTGTTGGTTCAGCCGGGAGCTGAGGTTGGTTGATTGGTCGTTGTAGGCTCTGCCGGCACATCGGTCCCGGTGTCCTGCCTCGAGCCGCCTCGAAGAGCCACGTAAATGGCGGGGATGACGAGCACCGTCAGCAGCGTCGACGAGGCGAGGCCAAACAGCAGCGAGATCGCCAACCCCTGGAAAATCGGGTCGGTCAGGATGACCGCTGCCCCGATCATCGCTGCGATCGCGGTGAGCAGGATCGGCTTGAAGCGAATGGCGCCGGCCTCGAGTAACACGTCGACCAGCGGCCTGTCGGTACCCTTGGAATGGCGGATGAAATCCACCAGCAGGATCGAGTTGCGCACGATGATGCCGGCGAGCGCGATGAAGCCGATCATCGAGGTGGCCGAGAACGGAGCGCCGAAGGCCCAATGGCCGAGCATGATACCGATCAGGGTAAGCGGGATCGGCGTCAGGATAACCAGCGGCAGCCTGAACGAACCGAACTGCGCGACGACGAGAATGTAGATGCCCAGGATCGCCACCATGAAGGCGGCGCCCATGTCGCGGAAGGTGACCCACGTCACCTCCCACTCCCCGTCCCACAGAAGCGTAGGTTTGGATTCGTCGTCCGGTTGCCCGTGCAGTGCGATCGTCGGTTTCGGGAGGCTGCCCCAATCGGCCTTGGCAATGGCATCGTCGACGGCGAGCATGCCGTAAACGGGCGCCTCGAACGCGCCCGCGAGCTCGCCCATCACCATTTCGGCGGGCCGGCCATTGTGGCGGAAGATCGGGTAGGATGCAGGCTCTCGCGTGACCCGCACGACGTCGCCGAGTTCCACCACATCGCGTGCGCCGGGCAGCGCGTTCGCCGGAACCGGCGTCGAAAGGGCGCGCTGGTCTACGACGCCGTCGCTCTTCGAGAGCGCCACGCGGATCGGGATCGGCTGGCGGCCGCCACCTCGATGTGAGTAGCCGACCGTCGTGCCGCCGTAGAGGTAGTTCAGAGTGTCGTATACGTCGGACTGCTCGACCTTATAGTATTCGAGGTTATCCTGATCGATCGCCAGCCGCACGCGCTGCGGCTGGTTGTGGAAGCTGTCGTCGACGTCGACAATGAACGGAATAGAGGCGAACGTCTCGCGCACCTTCGTCGCAACCGCGCGGCGGGTCTCGGCGTCGGGCCCATAGATCTCCGCGAGCAATGTCCCCAGTACCGGAGGACCAGGCGGCGGCTCGACCACCTTGAGAACGGTGCCTTCTGGCATGGCAATGCCGTTCAGCCGTTCGCGTAGATCGAGGGCGATGGCATGGCTTGGACGACTGCGCTCCCCCTTCCCCGTCAAGTTGATCGCGACGTCGCCCTGCTCAGGTCCGGAGCGAAGATAGTAATGGCGCACAAGGCCGTTGAAGTTGAAAGGCGCTGCTGTACCGGCATAGGTCTGGAACGAGACCACCTCGGCCACGTCGGCGAGACGGTTCACCACAGCCTGTAAAAGCCGGTTGGTGTCCTCGACAGAGGAGCCTTTGGGCAGGTCAGCAACCACCTGCAATTCGGTCTTGTTATCGAACGGCAGGAGCTTCACCGTGACGTGCTTTGTGTAGATGAGCACCATCGAAGCCATGGTCGCGGCGCCGACGACGAGCAGGAAGGTCCACGACCGAAACCGCGACTTCAGGATAGGTCTTGCGACTGCGATATAGGCGCGACCGAGCGCGCCACCGGGGCTACTGGCATCATGGGCATGCGCCGAGGCGTGGCCCTTCTTGCCGAACTTCATCATCAGCCACGGCGTCAGCGTCACCGCGACAAAGAAGGAAAAGAGCATCGCCGCCGAGGCATTGGCCGGGATCGGGCTCATATACGGCCCCATCAGACCCGACACGAACAGCATAGGTAAGAGCGCCGCGACGACCGTGAGGGTCGCCACGATGGTCGGATTGCCCACCTCCGCGACGGCGTCGATCGCCGCCTGCTTGCGGGACCGCCCATCATCCATGGCCCAATGCCGGGCAATGTTCTCGATCACCACGATCGCATCGTCGACGAGGATGCCTATGGAGAAGATGAGCGCGAACAGGCTGACGCGGTTCAGCGTGTAGCCCATGATGCGCGAGGCAAACAGCGTGAGCAGGATCGTCGTCGGGATGACAACGGCCACCACCAGCGCCTCGCGCCAGCCGATGGCGACCGCCACGAGCACGACGATGGAGATCGTCGCGAGGCCGAGGTGAAAGAGCAATTCGTTCGCCTTCTCGTTCGCGGTCTGGCCGTAGTCGCGGGTCACGACCATGTCGACGTCCTTCGGGAAAATGTCACCCCGCACCTGGTCAAGACGTTTGACGATCGTATCGGCAATGACAACGGCGTTGGTGCCCGGCCGCTTGGCCACCGCCAGCGACACGGCCGGGGCCCGTTCAAGTCCCTTGTCGGACTTGACGATGTTGGTGACCCGGTTCTCCGCCGGCGACGTCGCCAACACGATTCTGGCCACGTCGCGCACATAGACAGGCCGCCCGTCGCGCGCAGTCAGAAGCAGGTTGCCGATATCGGCGAGCGTCTGCAAGGTTTGGCCGGCGACCACCACGCGCTGCTTGCCCTCGTCGCGCAGTGTGCCAATCTGGAAGGACCTGTTGGCGCCGGTGATCTTGGCCGTCAACTGCTGGAGCGTGATGCCGTAAAGAGAGAGTTTTTCCGGGTCCGGCTCGACCTGAATCGCTTCCGGCTGTTCGCCGACGATGTAAGTCAGGCCAATATCCGGCAGCTTGGCGACCTCGACTTGCAGTTCGTGCGCCAGCCGCGTCAGATCGGCCGAAGAATAGCGACTGGCCGCCTCGGACGTCGGCGTCAATGTCACCACCACAATCGCAACATCGTCGATGCCGCGCCCGACGATCAGTGGCTCGGGTATGCCAACCGGGATGCGGTCCATGTTGGCGCGCACCTTGTCATGAACGCGCAAAACGGCGGCGTCGGAACTGGTGCCGACCTTGAAGCGGGCAGTCACCAGCGCACCGTCGTCCACGGTTTGCGAGTAGACATGCTCGACACCGTCAATGCCCTTGATGATGGTTTCCAGCGGCTCGGTCACGAGCTTGACGGCATCCTCTGCCTTCAGCCCGTTGGCCGCGACATGGATGTCCACCATGGGCACGGAAATCTGCGGCTCCTCCTCGCGTGGCAGCGTGGCGAGAGCCACAAGCCCGAGTGCCAGCGCCGCCAACAGGAAGAGTGGCGTCAGCGGTGAGGCGATGAACGAGCGGGTGAGCCCGCCGGCAATGCCAAGTTTCATGGCAGGACGACCTTGTCGCCTTCGGCGAGCCCGGTCAGAACCTCGACCCGCGGCTGACCGCCATCCTGGTACCGCTCGCCGAGCACGACTGCCACGCCGAGCGGTCCGTCCGCAGTATTGACTGTGACGTAGTCGATCCCATGCACCGTGTTGACCGCCTGCGGCGGCACGCCGAGCATGGTTCGCTTCCCGACTGGAATCGACACCAGCGTGCGCTCGTTGACGAAGAAGCTGCCGATGTCGGCGACCTCGACATCGGCGATGACGCGGCCGTTCTCAATCTCCGGATAGACCTTGGCGACCCGGCCCTGACGGGCCTTGACGAAACCGCCATCCGCGCCGGCGCCGCGCTCTGCGATATCGACAAGGGCCCCCTCCGTGATCTCCGTCGCATGCCGCTCCGGCAGCGACAGTCGCAGATAGTATTGTCCCGACGCGATCCGGGCCACCGGTTCGCCTGCCATGATCACCGAGCCGGCCGTCACCGGAACCGTCAGCACACGACCGTCGGCCGGTGCAAGAGTGTCGCCTTCCTTGGCGCTCTGCTGGGTAACGGCCTTTTCGGCAACGGCCGCCGCCAGCTGACTCGTGATGACGTCGAACTGGGTCTGGGCCGCATCGACCCGGCTCTGGGTCGCGGCGCCTTTGGCCAGCAAGTCCTGCGCGCGCTGCAGATCGGTCTTGGCATTCTCCATCTGGGAACTGAGTGCGCCGATCTTGGCGTCGGCTGCGCGAAGCTGCAGCGCTATTTTGTCGTCGACGACAGTAGCGACCACATCACCCTTCTTGACGGCCTGGCCTTCCGTCACCCGGACCTCGGTGATGGTACCGGAAATGCGCGCGCGCGCCGGCACGATCGTGCGGCTCTCGACCTGACCGTAAACGGCCTTCATCTCGATGACGGTGGCTGCCTTGACCGTGAAATCCCCCGCAAACGCGCCGCCGTTGACGAGCAGCGTGATGCCGAGCAGAAGCCCGTTGGCCAGGATGGATCGTGCGTATCTCATCGTGATGTGCCGTTCTCGGAACGAATTGAAAGGACGGGAGGCGCTAAGGCACCTCCCGCATTGGAAGCCAATCCTGAAAGGCCGGGTGTTACTTGAAGGCGACGCCGCTCTTGCAGCCAACTTTCTTGAAGACAATAGCTGCCGGACACCAGCCCGTCACCGAAGCCTGCACCATATTGAGCCCGGCAAAGGCGGTTAGCAGGAACCAGTAGGGAGAATAGTAATAGCCTAGCGCGAGCGAGATCAGCACCATGAAACCCGCGAACATCAGAACTGCCTTGTCGATCGTCATAATCTTGTCTCCTCTGAAATCTGTGCCGAGCCTATTCGGCCGGTTCAATCTGAATGGCCTTGAGCTTCTTGATACCGAGCAAGTCGAGCGCCAGCCCCTCGTAGAAGGTCTCGCTCTTGCCCTGCCGGACCTTGTGCAGGAAATATTTCTCGAACCCCACCTTGGCCGCGTGCACCCATTTTCCCTGCGATGACCAGTTGACGTTGCGTGGCGGGATCTGCGGCTGCGCAACGAAGGCGATGCCTTCGTCGCCGAAGTCGGCCAGGCAGACCGCATTCCAGGTCGCGACAGCCCGCGGTTCCTCGCCGCGCAACAGTGCGCCTATGTTTTCCGCCGTCGCCGTGACCATGGATTCGATCATGAAGCCGGTCTTTGGAACACCGACCGGCAGCGGCGTCTTGCCGACTGGCGGAATGGCGACGCAGACGCCGATCGAGAAGACATTCGGATAGGTCTGGTTGCGCTGATGCTTGTCGATCGTGACGAAGCCGCGCGGATTGACCAGACCCTCTATGTCCTTCACCGCCGGCACGCCGCGGAAGGCCGGAAGCATCATAGAGAACGCAAATGGCAGGTCGTGCTTGGCCTTCAGCGCGCCATCCTCGTTCACTTCCTCGACATGCATGGTCCCAGCGTCGACTGACGACACCTTGGCGTTCGTGATCCACTTGATGTGCCGATCGCGCATGGCACTCTCGAGCAGACCCTTGGTATCGCCGACGCCATCCAGGCCGAGATGACCGATATAGGGCTCCGGCGTCACGAAGGTCATCGGCACCCGGTCGCGCACCTTGGCCCTGCGCAGCGCGGTGTCGAGAATAAAGGCGAATTCGTAGGCGGGTCCGTAGCAGGATGCCCCCTGGACGGCGCCGACGATCACAGGGCCCGGATTGCGGACGAGTTCATCGACCTTCGCCTTGGTGGCGGTCGCATGGTCGATATGGCAGATCGACTGCGTATATCCAGCAGGTCCGAGGCCGGGCACCTCATCGAACGCGAGGTCCGGCCCGGTTGCTATGATCAGGTAGTCGTAGTCGACAAACGTACCGTCATTGAG
>JBDSLV010000250.1:0-10621 GCA_039916205.1 Mesorhizobium sp.
GTGATGGTGGCGCCGGTCTACACCGCTGGCGAGGAGCCGATCGAGGGCGTGACCTCCGACGAGCTGGTGTCGCGCATCCGGGCCGGCGGCCATCGCGACGCCCGCTACATCGAAGGGCCGGCTGATATCGCGCCAATCATCCGCGACATCGCCAAGCCAGGCGACTTCGTCGTCTTCCTCGGTGCCGGCAATATCACGCAATGGGCCTATGCGCTGCCCAAGGAGCTCGCCGTCTCATGATGCGCGGCCAGGAACTGATCGACAGACTTGGCGGCCGGCTTGCCGGCCTGCGCGGCCGCATCACGCCGAATGCCGAGATGGACAAGATCACCTGGTTCCGTGCCGGTGGGCTGGCCGAGGCGCTGTTCCAGCCGGCCGACGAAGAAGACCTTGCGGCGTTCCTGAAGGCGGTTCCTGAAGAGATTCCGCTGACCATCGTCGGGGTCGGCTCGAACCTGCTGGTCAGGGATGGCGGCATTCCGGGTTTTGTCGTCAGGCTGTCGGCCAAGGGTTTTGGTGAAGCCGAGGTGCTGTCCTCGACCACGATCAAGGCGGGGGCGGCGACCCCCGACAAGCGTGTCGCGGCTGCCGCCTACGAGGCAGGCATTGGCGGCTTCCATTTCTATCACGGCATTCCGGGCGCCATTGGCGGCGCGCTGCGGATGAATGCAGGCGCCAATGGCGTCGAGACGCGCGAGCGCGTCGTCGAGGTGCGTGCACTCGATCGCAAGGGCAATGTCCAGACGCTCAGCAATGCGGAGATGGGCTACGCTTATCGTCATTCCACCGCGCCATCCGGCCTGATCTTCACCTCGGCGGTGTTCGAGGGCTTTGCCGAGGACAAGGCGGCGATCAAGGCGGCGATGGATGCGGTGCAAAACCATCGCGAGACCGTGCAGCCGATCCGCGAGAAGACCGGCGGCTCGACCTTCAAGAATCCGGAGGGCACTTCGGCCTGGAAGGAAATCGACAAAGCGGGTTGCCGTGGCCTGATGATCGGCGGCGCACAGATGTCGCCGATGCATTGCAACTTCATGATCAACACCGGAACCGCGACCGGCTACGACCTCGAATATCTCGGCGAGACGGTGCGCACGCGGGTTCTCGAAAACTCAGGCATCCGTCTGCAGTGGGAGATCAAGCGCATCGGCAATTTCAGGCCGGGCCACGCGGTCCAGGAGTTTCTCGGGCAACTTCTTTAGTTCTCTCTGAAGTTCATGTGATGCATGAACTTCAATCGGTCCCAAATTGCGCGCGACCGTTGCTCCAAAGACTCAATGACACGGTTTTCTCATCCATTTTCTCGGAAAGTGAATCTCTCGGAATCGTAAGCACTTGCCAGTGAATCAACTCTCTGATTCTCTGCTCGAAAGCGTTTCCTGATTTGAGTCGTTCGACGCGTTTTCAGCGTTTTCCGTCTGGGGGGATAACCTGCCGGAAGACTCTGACTCAATGTTGCGGAAAATCTGGTTTTTGGTCCGCCATGAGAGGGGATGACGGGGAATGAAAAGTAAGCATGTGGCCGTCCTGCTGGGTGGGTTTTCGTCCGAGCGGCCCGTGTCTCTTTCTTCGGGAAAGGCTTGCGCCGATGAACTCGAGAAGGAAGGTTACCAAGTTACGCGCGTCGATGTCGGGCGCGATGTCGGCTCGGTGCTGGCTGAACTCAAGCCCGATGTTGCCTTCAACGCGCTGCATGGCCCGTTTGGCGAGGATGGCACCATCCAGGGCATCCTCGAATATCTCGGCATTCCCTACACACATTCCGGCGTGCTCGCCTCGGCGCTTGCCATGAACAAGGAGCAGGCCAAGCGGGTGGCCAAATCCGTCGGTATCCTGGTTGCCGAATCAAAGGTGACCAGCCGCTTCGCCATCCAGAACAAGCACCCGATGAAGCCGCCCTATGTGGTCAAGCCGGTCAACGAAGGATCGAGCTTCGGCGTCGTCATCGTGCATGAAGGCCAGTCGCATCCGCCGCAGGTCATCGGCTCGTCGGAGTGGAAGTATGGCGAGACCGTCATGGTCGAGCGCTACATCCATGGCCGCGAGCTGACCTGCGCGGTGATGGGTGACGTGGCGCTGGGGGTCTGCGAGATCATTCCGACCGGCCATTCCTTCTACGACTATGATTCAAAATATGTGGCTGGCGGCTCAAAGCACGAATGCCCCGCAAAAGTTTCACCGAATATTTACCAAAAAATACAAACACTGGCGCTCAAGGCTCACCAAGCGATCGGCTGTCGGGGCGTTTCCCGGTCGGACTTCCGTTATGACGATCGGCATTCCGAAAACGGCGAGGTCGTTTGGCTCGAGGTCAATACCCAGCCGGGTATGACACCGACGTCTTTGGTGCCTGAAATCGCCGCCCATGCCGGGCACTCGTTTGGCGATTTGTTGAGTTGGATGGTGGAGGACGCTTCGTGTCTGCGTTGAAATGGGGACAAGGCAAAGGGAAGGGCGCGGCTGGGCCGGCGCTGTTCGGCTTGTCGTTGTCGTTCGACCATTTCGTGCTGCCGCGTCTGCTACGCCGCCCTGTGCGCATTTTGGCGCGGCTGGGTGAGGGCGAGTTCCAGGCGCCGCGTTTCTCCGCTGCAATCCTGTCAACCGTGCTGATCGCTTCGAGCAGCGCCTATGGTGCTTATCTCGGCGGAGATATCGATGACGTCGTCCAGGGCATAACCGCCCGCACCGGCTTCGCGGTCGATCAGGTCAAGGTGGTCGGCAATCGCCAGACGTCCGAAATCGATATTCTCGACCGGCTCGAACTTGACGGCTGGACCTCGCTGATCGGCTTCAATGCCGAGGCGGCGCGCGAGCGGATTTCCGGTCTGCCTTGGATCGAGGGCGCTGCCGTGCGCAAGGTCTATCCGCACACGCTGGAGGTTCGCGTTGAAGAGCGCGAGCCCTTCGCGCTCTGGCAGCAGGGTGACGAGCTTTCGGTGATCGAGAAAGATGGCGCCGTTATCGCGCCGTTCTCCGGTGGCAACCAGACGCAACTGCCGCTGCTGGTCGGCACCGGCGCTCCAGCCAAAGCGCCGGATTTCCTAGTCAAGGTTGAGAAATATCCAGAGCTCGCGGCGCGGGTCAAAGGCTATATCCGCATCGGCGACCGGCGCTGGGACATGAGGCTGGACAACGGCGTCACGGTCAAGCTTCCCGAGGACGGTGAGGATCAGGCGATCGCCGAACTCGTCAAGATGGACAAGGACGACGGGCTTTTGTCGCGTGACATCGCCGCGGTCGACATGCGCCTGTCCGATCGCGTGGTCGTGCAGCTGTCGCCCGAAGCCGCGACGCAGCGCCAGGCCGCCCTCAACGAAAAGCCGAAAAGCCTGAAACGCAAGCCGGAGACGAAAATATGAGCTGGCTTGGCGGTCATGGCGATGCCTCGTCGCGCCGGTCCGGCACCCTGACGGTGCTGGATGTCGGTTCCAGCAAGGTCTGCTGCATGGTGGCCAAGCTGAAGCCGAACGATGACGGAAAGCTCCTGCGTGGCCGCTCGCATCGGATCCAGGTCATCGGTATCGGCCATCAGAAATCACAAGGCGTGAAGTCGGGTGTCATCGTCGATCTCGACCGCGCCGAGCATGCCATTCGTCTCGCTGTCGATGCCGCAGAACGCATGGCGGGGCTTACCGTGGATTCGCTGATCGTCAACATGGCGGCCGGGAGGCTCAAGAGCGAGGCTTTCTCTGCGACCATCAATCTGGGCGGCCATGAAGCCGACGAGGCCGACATCAAGCGCGTGCTGGGCGCCGGCGCCAAGCAGGCGCTCAAGGCCGAGCGTGAGGTGATCCATTCGCTGCCGGTCGGCTTCTCGCTGGACGCGGAGCGCGGTGTACGCGACCCGCGCGGCATGGTCGGTGACCAGCTTGGCGTCGACATGCATGTCCTGACCGGCGACGCCGCGCCGATGCGCAATCTCGAGCTCTGCATCAACCGCTCGCATCTGTCGGTCGAGCGCATGGTGGCAACGCCTTACGCCAGTGGGCTCGCGGCTTTGGTCGACGATGAGCTGGAAATGGGTGCGGCCTGCATCGACATGGGCGGCGGCACGACGACGATCTCGGTGTTTTCCGAAGGCAAGTTCGTTCATGGCGATGCCATCGCCATCGGCGGCAACCACGTGACGCTGGATATGGCCAAGGGGCTTTCAACTTCGCTCGATGCCGCCGAGCGGTTGAAGGTGATGCACGGCTCGGCGCTGCCCGGCAGTGCCGATGACCGTGACCTGGTTTCGATCCAGCCGATCGGTGACGACAGCGACGTGCCGTTGCAGATCCCGCGCTCGATGATGACGCGTATCATCCGCGCCCGCATCGACGAGACGCTCGAACTGCTGCGCGACCGGCTGAACAAGTCCGGCTACGGCAATGCGGTCGGCAAGCGCGTGGTGCTGACCGGTGGTGCCAGCCAGCTGGCCGGCCTGCCGGAAGCGGCGCGCCGCATTCTCGGGCGCAATGTTCGCATCGGCCGTCCGCTCGGCGTGGCAGGCCTGCCGGAAGCGGCTAAGGGCCCGGCGTTCTCGGCCCCGGTCGGGCTTCTGATCTATCCGCAGATGGCGAGTTTCGAGAGCCATCCGGCGAAAGGCATTTCCGGTCTCAGGATGACCGGTACGGGCGGAAAACTGCATCGCATGAGTCAGTGGTTGAGAGACAGTTTCTAATTGACGGGGGCAGCCCCATTAGGCGGCCGCGGCGGCGAAGCGGCGTGAAAGGCAAAGGACGGAGACAATGACCATCAATCTGCAGAAGCCGGACATCACCGAGCTTAAGCCGCGGATCACCGTGTTCGGTGTCGGCGGCGGCGGCGGCAATGCCGTCAACAACATGATCACCGCCGGTTTGCGCGGCGTTGAGTTCGTTGTGGCCAACACCGACGCGCAGGCGCTGACCATGTCGAAGGCCGACCGGCTGATCCAGCTTGGCGCGCATGTCACCGAGGGGCTCGGTGCCGGGTCGCAGCCAGAAGTCGGACGCGCCGCGGCGGAAGAGTGCATCGATGAGATCATGGATCATCTCACCCACACTCACATGTGCTTCGTTACCGCCGGCATGGGCGGCGGCACCGGAACGGGTGCTGCTCCTGTCGTGGCGCGCGCTGCCCGTGAAAAGGGCATCCTGACCGTCGGCGTCGTCACCAAGCCGTTCCATTTCGAAGGCCAGCGCCGCATGAAGACGGCGGACCTGGGCATCGAGGAACTGCAGAAATGCGTCGACACGCTGATCGTCATCCCGAACCAGAACCTGTTCCGGCTGGCCAATGACAAGACGACCTTCGCCGATGCCTTCGCCATGGCCGACCAGGTGCTTTACTCCGGTGTTGCCTGCATCACCGACCTGATGGTCAAGGAAGGCCTGATCAATCTCGACTTCGCCGACGTCCGTTCGGTCATGCGCGAGATGGGCAAGGCGATGATGGGCACCGGCGAGGCTTCCGGCGAGGGCCGCGCGATGGCCGCCGCCGAAGCGGCGATTGCCAACCCGCTGCTCGACGAGACCTCGATGAAGGGTGCCAAGGGCCTGCTGATCTCGATCACCGGCGGCCGCGACCTGACCCTGTTCGAAGTCGACGAAGCCGCGACCCGCATCCGCGAAGAAGTCGATCAGGATGCCAACATCATCCTCGGCGCCACGTTCGACGAGGAACTCGAAGGCGTGATTCGCGTCTCCGTGGTTGCCACGGGTATCGATAAGTCGGCGGCTGAAATCGCAGCCGCGCCGATCTCGATCCGCACGGCCCCGCAGAAGCCGGTCAGCCGTCCGGCGATCGCCGCGACCGAGACCCGCCCGGCGCCGGTTCAGCAGGCAATGTACGAACCCCGCGCCATCGACCCGGTGGCCGAGGCGATCCAGCAGGCCGAGGCGAATGCCGCGGCCATGGCGCAGGCCCGTCCGGCTCCGGTTGCTCATGCGGACGACTTCCGCCCGCAGAGCAAGATCTTCCAGGCGCCGCCGGCCCAGCCGCAGCCGATGCTGCAGCCAGTTGTCCAGCAGATGGCGCAGCCTGCGCCGCAGCCGCGTGAAATGCTCCAGCGCGAGGTGCAGCAGCCAGTTGCCATGGCACCGCAGCGCATGCCGCGCGTCGAGGATTTTCCGCCGCTGGTGAAGGCCGAGGTGGATGCCAAGGGCCGTCCGGCCGACCATGAGAGCAGTGGCCCGATGGGCCTGCTGAAGCGCCTGACAAACGGTTTGACCCGCCGCGAAGAGGAGCCAGCACGGTTGCAGCCGGCTCAACCGCGCGAACCCAAGCTGCGTCAAGCCGCTCCCGAGGTGCGACGTCTCGCCAGCCAGGATGCGCAGCTTTACGCTCCGCGCCGTGGCCAACTCGACGACCAGGGCCGCCTGACGCCGCAGACCCGCGCGACTCAGGACGACGATCAGCTGGAGATTCCGGCGTTCCTTCGCCGCCAGGCCAACTGATCCGTTAACGGTCTGTAATAATTGTTAACAGGCAAGCAAGCGATTGCTTGCCTGTTAACGTTTTAAGTGTTTAGAAAACAAGGCTTTACGAGGCCGTACATGTTCCAGCTCGCGGTTACAAAGAGTAAGAAACCGTGATTTGGAGTCTCCCTGACGGGCTATTATCTTCGATGCCTACCATCATCGGTTTGCCGGGATTTGGGGAGTTGACCCAGCCTGCCGATAACAAGAGCCGCGCCTTCGGGCTGTAATAGCGGACCTAGGCAGTACGGGCTTATGGGGTTTGTCTTGCACGACTATCAGACGACACTAAAGACGCGCGCGTCGCTTGTCGGCACCGGCGTTCACAGCGGCAAGGAAGTTTCTGTCAGCTTCGTGCCGGCGGATGCCGATACCGGCATCGTGTTCCAGATTTCAAACGGTAGCGAGCCGGGGCGTGAATTTCGCGCGCTGGTCGCCGAAGTGGGCGCCACCGATCTCTGCACCATGCTTGGTGATCCCGCGGGCGAGCACATCGCCACGGTCGAGCACATCATGGCGGCGCTGTTCGGCCTTGGCATCGACAATGTGGTCATCGAGATCGACGGCTACGAAGTTCCCATTCTCGATGGCAGCGCCATCGCCTTCGTCGAAGCCATCGACCAGGCGGGCATCGAGACGCTGTCCGTCAAGCGGCGCTATATCAGGGTGGTCAAGCCGGTCCGTATCGAGAACGGCGCCTCCTGGGCCGAATTCAGGCCCTATGACGGCACCCGTTTCGAGGTCGAGATCGACTTCGAGAGCCCGGCCATCGGCCGCCAGCTTTTCGCTTCGGATCTCAATCCCGATGTTTTCCGTCATGACATCGCACGCGCGCGCACTTTCGGCTTCATGAAGGATGTCGAGCGGCTTTGGGCAGCCGGCTATGCGCTCGGTTCGTCGCTGGAGAACTCCGTGGTCATCGGCGATGACAACCGTGTCATCAACATGGGTGGCCTGCGCTATCCCAACGAGTTCGTGCGCCACAAGACGCTCGACGCGATGGGTGACCTTGCCTTGGCCGGCGCGCGGTTCATCGGCTGCTTCCGTTCCTATCGTGGCGGCCACAGGCTGAATGCGGCGGCATTGCGGCGGCTTTTGTCCGATCGCTCGGCGTTCGAGATCGTCGAGACGACGCGCCGTGATCGCGGCCGCGCGGCCGAAATGAATGCCGTCAACGCGCCGCTCTATGCGCCTTGGATGATTTGATTCTTAACGTTTTTAGGGCTTCATTGCAGATGTCTGGTGTTGCAGGAATGCATCGCCGGTCAGAGAAATTGTGTTAGCATGCAGGTGCCACCGGCCCGCCACAAAAATGTGCGATTGGCCGGAGATAGCGTTGCCGGGCAAGGCGGTTATGGTTTATGGCTGCTGCCGTTGACTGGTGCATGTCGCTCAAAGTGGGTGCCGGTTTGGGACAACGACATGCAACGCGCGTTAAAATAGCGCCGAAAGGGCGGAATCCAATCATGTTCTTCAAGCGAGTTGGTCAATTGAAAGCGCCGCATCGGGCAGTTTTCCTGGCGCTTTCGGTGGTTGTTCCATCGCTCTTCCTGTCGGCTTGTATGTCGTCGGAGAAAGATATCGACCTGTCGACCTATGTCGACCAGACCGAGCCGGCCGATGTGCTCTACAATCAAGGCCTCGCCAACCTGAACGCCGGCCGCCTGCAAGAGGCGAGCCGCAAGTTTGACGCTGTCGACCGCCAGCACCCCTATTCGGAATTCGCCCGCAAATCGATGGTGATGGGCGCCTTCGCCGACTATCGCCAGGGCAACTACGACGAGGCGATCGGATCGGCCAAGCGCTACCTGACGCTCTATCCGTCGACAGATGACGCCGCTTATGCGCAGTACATCATCGGCTTGAGCTATTATCGCCAGATCAAGGACGTGACGCAGGACCAGAAGGAAGCGCGTCAGACCATCCAGACGATGCAGGACCTGGTGACGCGCTGGCCGACGTCGGAATATGTCGACGACGCCAAGGAAAAGATGCGCTTCGCCAACGATCAGCTGGCAGGCAAGGAGATGCAGATCGGCCGCTATTATCTTGAGCGCCGTGAATACATCGCCGCCGTGAAGCGGTTCCGCAATGTGGTGGAGAGCTATTCCAACACCCGCCATGTCGAGGAAGCCCTCGCGCGTCTGACCGAGAGCTACTACGCGATGGGCCTGACCTCGGAAGCGCAGACCGCTGCCGCGGTGCTCGGCACCAACTATCCTGACAGCTCATGGTACAAGGACTCCTACAAGCTCTTGCAAAGCAACGGGCTTGCGCCGCGCGAGAATGCCGGTTCGTGGATTTCCAAGGCCGGGAAGCTGATCACCGGCGCCTGAGGCGTCTGAAGCATCGGACCGAAGCGTGAATAGCGCTTTTCGGATTGATCCGGTGCCCAAACAAAAACATAGTGCGGCGCGGCGACTCCCATTTGTCGCTTGCCGCTCTCGCTTTTTGTTTTTTCGCAATTCCGGACGGAAAACCGCTGCGCACGTTTCCCGGAATTGCCTGAGGTCCGGGTTCTGATGCTTTCCAGACTGTCGATCCGCGATATCGTCCTGATCGAGAAGCTGGATATCGACTTCTCGCCGGGCCTGTCCGTGCTGACAGGCGAAACCGGTGCCGGCAAATCCATCCTGCTTGACGCGTTGTCGCTGGCGCTCGGTTCGCGCGGCGATGCAACGCTGGTGCGTCATGGCGCGGCGCAGGGCCAGGTCATCGCCGTGTTCGACGTGCCACGCAACCATCCGGCGCGTACGCTGCTGGCCGACAACGACATCGAGGATGACGGTGATGTCATCCTGCGCCGGGTGCAGACGGCGGATGGCCGCACGCGCGTCTTCGTCAACGACCAGCCTTCCAGCGTGACCTTGATGCGCGACCTCGGCCGCGCGCTGGTCGAGATTCATGGCCAGCATGACGAACGCGCGCTTGTCGATCCGGGCGCGCATCGCGAGGTCCTGGATGCCTTCGGCGGCCATCTCGGCGCCGTGCGTTCAGCCGGCGAGGCATGGCGGCACTGGCGGGCCTGCGAGCAGGAGTTTTCGCGCCACAGCGCCAAGGTGGCGGCCGCCGCACGCGAGGCCGACTATCTGCGTGCGGCTGTCGCGGAACTGACCAAGCTCGATCCGCAGCCGGGCGAAGAGACCGACCTTGCCGAATTGCGCGCGACGATGATGCGGGCGGAAAAGATTGCCTCGGAAATCCACGACGCCCAGGATGTGCTTTCCGGTCCGTCCTCGCCCTTGCCGCAGCTGGCGAGCCTGTTGCGGCGGCTACAACGCAAGGTGACGGAAGCGCCGGGTCTGCTTGATGACGTGGTCAAGTCGCTGGATGAGGCGATGCTGTCGCTGGACGCGGCGCAATCGGGCGTCGAGGCAGCGCTTCGCGCCACCGAATATGACCCACAGCGGCTGGAAAAGGCAGAGGAACGGCTGTTTTCGCTGCGCGCCGCCGCGCGCAAGCACACCGTCGCCGTCGATGACCTGGCGCAGCTGCGCGACACGATGTCGGCCGACCTTACCGATCTCGATGCCGGCGAGGGGCGCTTGCACGGGCTGCAAAAGCAGGCGGCGGCAGCGCGGGAAGCCTACGATATCGCCGCCGCGCAGCTATCCTCGCTTCGCCACGCCGCTGCCGCCGGCCTAACCAAGGCTGTGATGGCCGAACTGCCGGCGCTGAAGCTCGAGCGGGCTGCCTTCATTGTCGAAATGAAGAGCGATGCCGAGAGCCGCATGGAAGAAGGCATCGACCAGATCGAGTTCTGGGTGCGCACCAACCCAGGCACACGGCCCGGTCCGATGATGAAGGTGGCTTCGGGCGGCGAACTCTCGCGGTTTCTTCTGGCGCTGAAGGTGGCGCTCGCCGACCGTGGCTCGGCGCCGACACTGGTCTTCGATGAAATCGACACCGGGGTTGGCGGCGCCGTCGCCGACGCCATCGGTCAGCGGCTGGCGCGTCTGTCGAAGCGCGTACAGGTTCTGTCGGTGACCCATGCGCCGCAAGTTGCGGCGCGAGCGGCAACGCATTTCCTGATTTCAAAATCAGGCGGCACCGACCGTGTCGCGACAGGCATCGCCGAAATGGACCGGCCGGCACGCCAGGAAGAGATCGCGCGCATGCTGGCGGGCGCCACCATCACCGACGAGGCACGGGCCGCCGCCGAACGGCTGCTGCGCGAGAAT
>JBDSLV010000251.1:0-13142 GCA_039916205.1 Mesorhizobium sp.
GGCGCCTGGGCTTTTTGTGCCTGGAGTTCGACCCACACCACATAGTCGCCAAGCCGCAGCCGCATGCCGTTTTGCAGGCGCATCGAATTGCCGGTGCCGAGCGGGTTCTCCGCGTCGTTTATAAACAGTCCGCTGCTCGACGTGTCGGTGACGAAATACCCGTCCTGTCCGCCCGATATCTTGCAGTGGGCGCGTGACACGAACATGTCGGGATCGTCGATCTGCCAGCCCGCTTCCGCGCTGCGGCCGATCACCAGTTCGCCCTCGTCCAGCCGGGCCTGACGCACCGCCTGGGTGCGTGGCCCTTGCTCCAGTGTCAGCAGCAGGCTCATGCCGAGACCCCCGCCATTTCCGACCGCCATCCGACGATGGTCCGCAGTCGCAAGTCGTCAGCATCGCCCCTTTCAGCAGGCCGCGCAAGCCATGCGGTCCGGGCAAGCTGCACTGTTCCGAGGCGCGGTGGCGGCACCGCTTCACGCGCCAGCACGATACGCAGGTCGACATCCAGGGATTCACCCACCATGTCGCGAACCGCCTGCTTGAACAGCTTCAGACGTGGGCCACCTGGCAGGAAGGCTTTGAAATCATCAAGCCCCACCGGACCGACGCGAAGTTCGATCCTGCTTTGCCGGCTGAAGGTGCGCGGGCCGATCGTCGCGCCACGGCCGAGCACCGCATAGGCTTTGGCCAGGCTGGTCTGCAGTGCTGCAGGGATTGTCATCCAGGCGGCGACGAACTCCTTAAGCTGGACCGGTACCTTGAACGCCTCGGCCAGGAACAATGTCAGCCGCTCCGGCCCGTCGACCTGGCTCGCGAGCGCCGCCGCCTGGCGCAGCTTCACGGTGTCCAGTTCCGGGTTCTGGGTGCCGGGCAGGCCGATCCCCGCCAGGGCTTCAAGCATGGCGCGGACGCGGCCACCGACCGCGCGCTCGACCTGAACCGCCGGATGGGCATCCGCCCAGGCCCGGTAATACAGCGCAATCATGCGGTGCTGAAGCACGTTGACGAAATCCACGAACGTCGTGTCGCTGGTCTGCTGCGCATCGGCGCCGCCGAACCAGCGCTGCGACAAGCGGTCGAGCACCCAGCGCGTTAGATGCAGCGGCATCGGCCCTTCGGGTCCGAGCAGGCCGATATTCGCGGCTGTGACGCGGGCCGGCGCCTTGTCGCTGGCTTCGCGGAATTGAACCAGGTCCCGCGCCGAAAAGGCGAGGCGTACATGCTGGCCGAGCCTTGCCGGCTCGCGGTCGGGGCGGCCGGAATGGCCGAACCGGCCACCTCGTTGTTCAAGGCGGCGCAGCAGTTCGAAAAAATCGAACGCCTCGGACAGGTCCCCAGCCGGTTCCGGGCGGGACGCGTCTAGATCAGGTAGCGATTGCCGGGCGTCATCGGCCATGGCACATCCTCCTGCTTCTGCAGCAGCCTCGTGCGCGTTCGCACGAAGCCGTTTATTCCGGCATGGCGGGCAAACAGCCGCGCCAGCAAGGCCGAAAGCAGCAAAGTGCTTTGCCCGGCCAACACCGACTGGTCGACATGCAGCGTCACTTCGGTGCCGCGCCCGAAGCACATTGGCCCGTCGATCTGCAGCCGTTCGATCACCGAACGCGAGTCGATGCGCACGATCGAATGCACATTGCGGGCAAGACTCGGATCGCCGCGGCCGGCATAGAGATCGAGCAGTGCATGCAGAGGGTCAACGCCACGGCCTTCCTTGGCGAGGCTGAGAAAGTTGAGCGCCAGCTGCGCCACCAGCCGCCAGGCGAGATCGTCGGCACGCGATTCATCGTCGGCGCCGGCGGGCAGCGCGGCGGGGATGGCCGGCTGCGGCGGGCGCAATGCGCCGAGAAGCCTGACCGCCTCGACCGGATCACCAGCCTCCAGCGTCAAGGTCGGGCTGTCGTCGAGGATCGGCAGGTCACGGTTGGTGCAAAGCGCCATGATGTCGAGGCGCTTCAGGGGCCGGTTCGCCGGCACTCCGAGCGGCCGCGAGACCGCCAGGAAGACATCGTCGCCGGTGTAAGAGGTGCGGGTCAGGCCCTCGCGCCGCTCATCCTCCGTCGCCCGGCGTGGACGCCGTTCGGTTGAGTAGACCCAGCCGCTGCCACGGTTCTGCCCCAGGCTGAAGAGTTCCGGTATCTCGGCGTCGGTTCCTTCGCTGTCAGCGTCCTCGACGCGTATGACCCGGTAGATTTCGAAGTCCCGCGCCCGCGTGCGATCGGCGTGCAACACTTGCCGCGTCTTGCGTTGGTCGACCTCGACGACATTGCACTCGCGCTCGAAGAGATTGATGATCGGCGTCGCGAAGAGTTCGAAATCCGCTGGCGTCAGATCGGCGAGTTCCTGCACCGGGCGGCGAAACAGGAAGATGACCTCAAGCCCGGCCTCGCATTTGCGCACCACTGGCTGCAGGCCGGAGACGCGCACATAGTGAAAACGCTCGGGCATCACGAAATATTCGCGCAGCAGACGGTACCCCTCGAATGTCGGGCGGGTCCGCGGCATCAACGCCTCGTCGTCGCTGATGCCGATCATTTCAGGCCCTGGCAGGGGTGACAGCGGATTGGTCTTGCCTTCGGCCCGGGCGCCAATGGACGCGCAGGCGCCGAAAATCGCGTCGAACAAAAGCGGCGCCTTGGTGCGCCCGGAAAAATAGAGATCGAGCCGGTCGAGCGCCAGTTCGCTGAGCTTGCCCTTTCCGGTCCGTGCCAGTGTGAGACGCAACGCCGCCTCGCCGCTGTTCGGCGCGATACCGGCCGCCGCCAACGCACTGCGATCCTGAAAATAGCTGACCGAAGTGATTGCGATCGGCCACAGGGTTATTTCCTGTGCGGTGGAAAAAGTGCAGCGCGTCGACAGGCCCGGCTGCAGGCTGGAGACCAGCCGCGTGTTGCGCTTGACGACATGGCCGGCGAGCATCGTCTGCACCTGCTGGCCAGGCTTCAGCACCACCATCGCTGTTGCCGGCGCGGGCGTTACCAGATCGGGATAGAGGACATCGAGCACGCTGCGCGAAAATCGCGAGCGCTCGGCGTCGATTTTCAGCCGGGTCCGCGCGGCGAGGAACGCGACGCCATCCAGCAGCCGCTCGACATAAGGATCCGGACAGGGGACGGTATCGAGCGACAGATTGCGCGCCACGGCCGGATGCATGTCAGCGAATTCCGCCGCGAGGCCGCGGATATGGGTCAGTTCCTCTTCGTAATACTCGACGAAGACCCGATCCATCTCAGGCTTCCCTAATTTCGGTCCGTGCCAGGCCGTTGTCGAGATTGATCGTGGTGCGCAGCCGCATGCGTTCCGGCGTGGGCGTCATGATCAGCACGGCGTCTATCTCGATCTTCAGGCCCATGGTCTTGTCGCCAAGGGTGACCGTAACGTTCGTTGCACTCTCCTTGAGGCGGGGTTCGAAAGTGGCAAGCACCGAACGGATTTCGCGCGCCAGCACGTCGCGGTCAAAGTCACGGGAGGAACGGCCCGAGAACGACGGCACGCCGTAGTTGACCACGCTTCGGCGAACCTCCGGGAAGTCGGCGAGCGATGGCGGATTGTCCGCCAGCTGCTCGTTTTCAGCATCGGAAAGAAGTGGCGTGGCCTCGAAGCGCTCGGTGTTGAAAAGCGCCTCGATATCGCGCCGCACGGCTTCGCGAAGCACGCGAGCCGACACGACCACGCCACGGCTTTCGATCTCGACGCGGTGCTGGGTCTGAAACGCCAGCCGGTGCAGACGCCGTTTCTGATCAGGCGTCAGCTCTGTGTCAGCGTCGATGAGCCGCGAACTGCCGGCGACAAGGGTGTCGAGACGATCCGCGCCAAGCTCGTCCAGCAGGACATGGCGCAGCCCGTCTATTTCCGAAGTCAGGCCCGGCAGGTCATTGACGAGCCGGTCCCAAAGCGAAGGCTGGACCGCCTCGCTTTTTGCCCGCAAGCTGCCAGTGACCTGTTGCTTGCCCGCGCCGGATCGTCGAGCCTCACTTGCCGACATAAACATCCATTTCGGCTTCGTCGTTGCCGTCATAGACGAACTTGATCTTCTTGTAGGCAAAGCTGACCGCTTCTTCGATCAGGTCGGCCTCGTCCTCGGCCTGCGACATGTCGTATTCCATGACCGAGGCGTCGGTCAGGGTAATGACCAGATAGTCCTTGCTTTCGCCATCGATGGTCCGGCGTGCCGAGAACACCACTTCATCCAGGGCCTTGTTCTCGAACAGGGCCTTCTTCAGATAGGGCGAGGCCTTGTCATAGTGCTTGGTGAACTTGATCATGCCCATGGACACGCGGCCGCGGCGTGAGAGCGAGTTCGGATCATAGGGGGCGACCATCTTGTAGTCGACGCCATGGATTTCGATCTCGTCTTCGTGGCCGTCGCGGGTGCTGGGGCCTTTGATGTCCGGAACCTTCAGAAAACCATCGATCTTCATAGTTGTTGGCATTGTCTTTCTCCACCGCTTTGAAACAAATCAAGACGTTACGGATGCAATCAAGCCTTCACGGACGGCAGTTCCGACACCAGCCGGAGCGAGGCATTGATGCCTTCCAGCTGGTAATGCGGACGCAGGTAGAAGCGGGCATTGTAGTAGCCGGGCCGTCCCTCGACGCTGTCCACCTGGACTTCCGCCGCCGCCAGTGGACGCTTGGCTCGCGCCTTGTCGTCGGCGAAGGCCGGGTTGGCCAGCACGTAGCGGTTGATCCACTCGGTCAACCATATCTGCATGTCGGAACGCTCCTTGAACGAGCCGACCTTGTCGCGCGCAATGGCCTTGAGGTAGTGCGCAAAGCGCGAGACCGGGAACAGATAGGGCAGATTGGCGCTTAACCGCTCGTTCGACTGTGCGTCGGGGTCGACCAGCCGGCCGGCGCGCGTCTCGTCGTCCTGCAGTGAGTGCGCCCCGATGAAGGCCGCGAGATCGGTGTTTTTCCGGTGCAGGATCGGCATCAGGCCGAGCTTCGCCAGTTCGGCTTCGCGCCGATCGTCGATGGCGACTTCGGTCGGGCATTTCATCGCGATCGACCCATCGTCGGTCGGGAAGCTGTGCACCGGCAGATTGAGCACCGTACCGCCATTCTCGACGCCGCGGATTTGCGTGCCCCAGCCAAACAGCTTGTGGCTGCGGTTGATGTTGACGCCCATCGGGAAGGCGGCGTTCATCCAGACATATTTGTTGTGGTCGCCCTGCACCTCTTCCTCGAAGGTGAAGCCCTTCACCGGAACGGTGTCGGTGCCATAGGGCAGCCGCGCCAGGACGCGTGGCATGGTCAGGCCGACATAGCGCGCATCCTCGCTCTCGCGCAGCGATTGCCACGAGGCATAGGCCGGGTTCGAGACGATCTGCTGCAAGTCCTGCGGGTTGGGCAGTTCCTGCCAGCTGTCCATGCGGAACAGACGCGGCGAGGCGGCGGCGATGAACGGCGTATGGGCCGAGGCGCAGATGCCCGAGATGTTGCGCAGCAGGCCGACGTCGCGCGGGTGGTTCGAGAACTCGTAGGCGCCGACCAGGCAACCAATCGGCTCGCCACCAAGCATCGAATATTCGTCGGTATAGACTTTCTTGAAGATCGGGCTTTGATCCCACATCTGGCCTTCATAGTCTTCGAGCGTGTCGGCCAGCTGCTCCTTGGAGATGTTCATCACCCGGATCTTCAGTTTCTGATCCGTCTCGGTGTTGTTGACGAGATACCAGAGGCCGCGCCATGTGCCCTCCATCTCGCGGACTTCCGGCGCGTGCAGGATTTCGTTGACCTGCGCCGACAGCATCTTGTCGATGCCGGCGATCAGCGACTTGATCGACTTGATCGCATTGGACGAGATGGTGGTGGTGTCGGAGCGCGACTGCGCCGCGAGCGCCAGGTTGCGCACCAGTTGCTGCAGCTTCTCGCTGTCGTCCTTCTTGACCTTGAAATCCTTTTCAAGAAGTCCGCTGAATTCGCCGAGATCAATGGCTTCCGCCTCGGCGGCGACGGCGGCGGTCTTTTGCTGTTCGGCCATGATTTATCCCTCAACCCTTGTCGTCGTCGGACAATGCCTGGCTGGCGATCTTGCCAAGCAGCGGCTCGTTGTTCAGCAGCTGCGCGATGCGCTTTTCGGCATCGACACGGCCATCCATGAAGCCGAGCAGTTCTTCGAGCTGGCGGCGCATCTTGAGAATCTCGGCCAGCTGAGGCACCTGCGCGGCGATCTTGTCAGGCGCGAAATCGCCCATCTTGGTGAAGGTAAGATCCAGCGCCAGTTCCTCGTCCCGTTCGGCGCCTTCGGCCTGGGGCAGCGTGTTTTTCACCCGCGCCTTGACGCGTGGTCCGAGCGCTTCCATGAATTTGGGGAACCGGTTGGCATCGGTCTCGACGAAGGCACGGTCGAGCACCGATTTTGACGCCTCCTTGGTCTGTGAGGCGCCGGAAAGGTCGGCCAGCACACCCATCACGAACGGCAGTTCGATCGTCGTCGGGCTGCCGTAGGTTTCAACGTCGTAGGCGATCTGCACGCGTGGCGCGCGATTTCGCTCGATGACCTTCGCTTTGCTTTCGGCTGGCATGGCTTGCTACCTTTCATCTTTCTGAGCGGCCTTCTTGGCGTCGGGAACGCCGGCAAGAAGCCGGAATTCCTTCAGCCCCGAGGGGGCGAGATCTTCCATCAGTTCAACAAAATCCATGTGCACCATCCGGCGCACGCGGCGGGCGAGATGCGGGATCGGGCTCGACGGTTCGGTGCGATCGTAGAAAGCGACGACCAGATCGAGGCATTTGACGACGTCGTCGCGCGAGGAAATCCGATCGGGAAGCCCTGTGCTCGTTTCCGCATGGCTTGCCATCGTATCCACTCTATGGCCGTTTCGGGCCGGGGCCTCCAGTGATGCCGGCGCAGGCTCGGGCTTCGCCGCGCCGTTTGCCGCAATGCGCACAGCCGAGCCGCGCTCCAGCGTCGCCAGAAGGCGCTCCAGGAACCGCTTCAGGTCGGGAACAGCAGCCCCTGTGCTCTCAAGGCGTTTGTTCAACGCTGTGTCGACCATGTCGAGCGCCGCGATCGCGGCGCGGTTTTCGGCGATGAGCGAGGTCATTTGATCCTCGGCCTGATCAACCTGTGCCGCGCAACCGCTCCGCACCCGGGACAGGAGTTGCCCATGCGCCGCCGACAGCGCCGCCCTCTCGGCATTGTTCAAGCCTGATGCTGCCTCCTGCAACATGACACGGTCATCAAGGGCGCTCTGTTCGAGATCACGGCCGGTAATCGGACCAATGCCGCGCGGCGAGAAGAAAACCATCTTCCGCAGGTTCGCCAGCAGGCCGTCCTGGCCGTTCTGCAGGTCGAGCATTGCGTTGATGCGGCGCAAGGCGGCTTCGCGCGGTGACGCTCCCTGCCGCAATGCCGGATGCATGGTTTCCCAATGGGCGTCGAAGGTCTGGGCGATCAGGCCGAGACCCTGGGCAAGTCCGCCAAGCCCATCTTCGTTGGCCAGAGCGCGGGTGACAAGAACGAGCAGGCGCAGATCGCGGCCGTGCGTACGCAATTCCTCGGCCTTGGCTAGAACTGCTGGCCAATCCGTCGGCATGTCTATCTGTGAGGAGGGCTTGTTGCGGTCGTCATGGACGACCTTGACCTGCGGTTCCGTCAGGCGTTCGAGCTCGTGAAAGCGCGGATCATTGCGCAAATCTTCCCCGGACGGATTTTCACCGTCTATCGGACTGAGCCAGAGTGCGAGATCAATCACACAAACCCCCAGCGACCGGCCTCGAGACCGAGCGTGACCAACGTTTATCACACGGGCTGACATTACCACAATTCAGTTGCTGCTCAAACTTAACGGAAGGTTCGCAACTTGTGGGTCCGACCCTTGCGGCGCTGGCCGAAGCCGGTTCGTGAAATGCATTGCCCAAGCGCTGCAAGTCCGCTGCCGTCGCCAAAGCGTTGGATTCAAAATGTTGGAAGGTCCACATCTTTGCCTGTGTAGGTTGCACAAACCATAACGATCTTTCCGAAGCCGCTTTGTCAAGTCGCTGCATATGTGGCAGGTTGCCAATCAGACAGTCCGACCTGGGGGAATATCCTATGGAGCCAGCCAGTGCGCAGCGGCGGAAATCGTCGCAAAGCTTCAAACGCAAGGAATTGGTCGACAAGCTGAATTCGACGGGCAAGCGGGCCTTCGCGGCCGCCGCCGGGGCCGCCAAGCTTCGCGGCAACCCATATGTCGAACTCGTCCACTTCCTTGAACAGCTGGTGCTTTCGGACCGGTCGGACGTCCAGATGATCCTTGCCGATGCTGGCATCGACGCAGGCCGGCTGACCGGCGACATGACGCGCGCACTGGACAAGCTGCCCTATGGCGCGACCTCGATCGAGGAATTCTCCGACCACATCTTCCATGCCATCCAGGAGGCGTGGAGCCTGGCGACGCTTGAATTCGGCGCCGAGGAAGTGCGCAGCGCCCATGTCATCCTTGCCTGCCTGAAAACGCCGGTTCTGGAAGGCCTGGTGTCAAAGATCAGTGCCGAGTTCGACAAGATTGATGCCGATGGGGTCATCTCCCGTCTGGCGGACGTGCTGGAGGGTTCGCTCGAAGGCGGTGCCGCTGATGCGCCGGCTGCCGCCGCTGAAACGCCACGGCGGTCCCCCGGCGGGGATTCGGCACTGGCGAAATACGCCACCGACCTGACCCAGCGCGCGCGCGACGGCAAGATCGATCCGGTCGTTGGCCGCGACCCGGAGATCAGGCAGATCGTCGATATCCTGATGCGGCGCCGGCAGAACAACCCGATCCTGACCGGCGAGGCCGGCGTCGGCAAGACCGCCGTGGTCGAGGGCTTTGCCCTGCGCATCGCCGGGGGCGACGTGCCGCCGACACTGCAGGATGTCAGCGTGCGCATGCTCGATGTCGGATTGATGCAGGCGGGCGCCAGTGTGAAAGGCGAATTCGAGAAACGGCTGAAGGCGGTCATCGACGAGGTTCAATCGTCGGAGATTCCGGTCATTCTGTTCATCGACGAAGCTCACACCTTGATCGGCGCCGGCGGCGCCGCCGGCACCGGCGACGCCGCTAATCTTCTGAAGCCGGCGCTGGCGCGCGGCGAACTTCGCACGATCGCGGCAACCACCTGGGCCGAATACAAGCAGCATATCGAGAAAGACCCCGCACTAACCCGCCGCTTCCAGGTGGTGAAGATCGACGAGCCGTCGGAGGCTGTCGCCGTTCTCATGCTGCGCGGCGTTGCCGGCGTCCTGGAACAGCATCACCAGGTGCAGATACTGGATGAAGCGATCGAGGCCGCCGTCGGCCTGTCGCATCGCTATATCCCGGCGCGGCAACTGCCTGACAAGGCCGTGAGCCTGCTCGACACCGCTTGCGCCCGTGTCGCCATTTCACAGCACGCCACACCGGCCGAGGTCGAAGACATTCTGCGCCGGCGCCAGGCACTGGAGGTCGAACAGGGCATTATCGGCCGCGAGGCGGTGATTGGCATAGAGGTCACCGACCGGCAGGCTCGGGTCGAGGCCGGTCTGGCGGAAACCGAAACCACGCTTGCCGCCGCACAGGCGCGCTGGGATCGCGAAAAGGCACTGGTGGCCGAGGTCCTCGACCTGCGCGCGAAACTGCGCGGCGAGGGCGTTCCGCTCGACCAGGCCGGCAAGCAGGAAGAAGCTTCGCCGGAAGCCGGCGTCGATGCGCCAAACGACGAGGCCTTGGCAAGCGACGTTGTCGCCGCTCCTGTGGCTGATGCGGCAGCTGCCGAAGCCGAGGCCGCCGCCAATCTTGCGCGGCTGCGGGAATTGATGGCCGAATTGGCCGAGGCGCAAGGCGAGACGCCGCTTATCTTGCCTTCGGTCGACCGCAATGCAGTGGCGGCGGTGGTCCAGGACTGGACCGGCATTCCGACCGGCCGGATGCTGTCGAGCCAGACCGAGAAGGCTCTCAAGCTCGCCGGCACCTTGTCGGAACGCGTGGTTGGCCAGGATCATGCGATGGAGATGATTGCCAAGCGCGTGCAGACCAGCCGCGCCGGGCTTGGCGCGCCGGAAAAACCGGTCGGGGTCTTTCTGCTTTGCGGCCCGTCGGGCGTCGGCAAGACAGAGACCGCGCTGGCCCTGGCCGAGACGCTCTATGGCGGCGAGCAGAACCTGATCTCGATCAACATGTCCGAGTTTCAGGAGGCACACACAGTGTCGACGCTGAAGGGCGCACCGCCCGGATATGTCGGCTATGGCAAGGGTGGAATCCTGACCGAGGCGGTGCGGCGCAAACCGTACTCCGTGATCCTTCTCGATGAAGTCGAAAAAGCGCATCCGGATGTGCACGAAATTTTCTTCCAGGTCTTTGACAAGGGAATGATGGACGACAGCGAAGGCCGTCGCATCGACTTCAAGAATACGCTGATCCTGCTAACCTCCAATGTCGGATCCGAGGTGATCATGGACCGGACGCGCAACGGCACGGTACGGGCTGGCCTCGACGATCTCGACACCGCGCTGCGGGGTCCGCTGCTGAAGGTCTTTCCGGCGGCCTTCCTTGGCCGCGTGGTGACCATTCCTTACTACCCGCTGTCGGATTCGATGATCGAGGCAATCACCCGGCACCAGTTTACCAAGATAGCCCGCCGGCTGCGCGCAACCCACGATGCGGAACTGGTCATCGGCGACGGTGTCCTGGATTTGGTCAAGGCGCGCTGCACCGAGATCGAATCCGGTGGCCGCATGATCGATGCGATCTTGACCAACACGCTTCTCCCGGAGTTAAGCCGAAGCGTGCTGAACCGGTCGCTCGAGGGCGAGAAGATGACCAAGGTGACGGTCGGCGCCTCGAAGGAAGGTTTCACCTACACATTCGAATAGCGGCCGCCGGCCACCTCGCTTGAAGCCTACAACGTCCGGGCGTGAAAAATCCGGCCGATGAAGTTCATCAGGATCTGCGCCGCCAGGATGGCGGTGGTTCCGGTATGATCATAGTCGGGCGCCACCTCGACCAGGTCGATGCCAACCACTTCGCCGCGCCTAGCAAGGCCGGCGAGCAATTCCAGCACCTCATAGTAGATGAAGCCGCCATGCGAGGGTGTGCCGGTGCCCGGCGCGATCGACGGGTCGAAGCCATCGATGTCGATGGTCACGTAGTAGCGCTTGCCAGCCGGTATCCGCGCAAGGACACCGTCGACGCCAAGCTTGCGCAACTGGCGCACCGACAGGATGTCGGATCCCATGCTGCGCGCTGCCTCGTAGCCTTCCTTGGCTGTCGACGATACGTTGCGAATGCCGATCTGCGACAGGCCGGTAACGTAAGGCTTCTCCGCCGCGCGGCGCATCGGGTTGCCGTGGCCGTAACGAACGCCGTGCCGCTCGTCGACGAAGTCGAGATGCGCGTCGATCTGCACCAGGTGAATGTCGCCATGGCCGTCGAAGGCGTTGATGCAGGGAATGTTGATCGAATGGTCGCCGCCCAGCACCACCGGCAGCGCCCCGGCCTCCAGGCATTTGCGCACGCCGTATTCGATGTTGGCGTGACTGTTGATGGTGTCGGTGTGGATGATGTCGGCGTCGCCGAGATCGACCATGCGCACGCTCGCCGGCAGGTAGGTGACGTCGTCCTCATGGTCGTAGGCGCCGCCATGGCCGAAGGAGAACAGCGTCGACGCCTCACGGATGGCGCGCGGCCCGAGCCGGGCGCCGGCCCGCCATTGCGTGCCGAAATCATAGGGCGCGCCGAGAATGGCGACGTCGGCGTTGATCGCGTCCCAATCCGCGACGTAGGGTGATTTGGCAAAAGTGCAGATGCCAACGAATGGCAGGTTGAGGCGGCCGCTCTCGTAGCTGTGTCCGGCGTTTTTCGCCTTGGGATCGATGTCTGTCATGGCAAGGGTTCCAGTCTGTTGTGAAATGCCGTCTGCCCGAAACGTGAGGCAGGAAGGATGGCGGGAAGCATCAGATCTTGGTTTCGCGCCGGTAGGGCAGGCCGACGGCGGCCGGCGGCTTTACCCGTCCGTACAGACCGACAAGCGCCAGGATCGAGGCGATGTAGGGCAGCGCGATGAAGATCTGGTAGGGCACGGTCGGGTTGGCGAATTGCAGCCGCAACTGCAGCGCGTCGCAGAAGCCGAAAAACAGCGAGGCGATGACCGCCCATAGCGGGTCCCAGCGGCCGAGGATCACCGCCGCCAGTGCAATGAAACCCTTGCCGGCGCTCATATGCTCGGTGAAGACGAAGACCTGCGACAAAACGATATAGGCGCCACCGAGCCCGGCGAGGCCGCCGCTGGCCAGCACGCAGAAGAAACGCACCCAATAGACCGGCACGCCGGCCGAATCCGCGGCTGCCGGGTTCTCGCCGGTGGCCCTGATTTCAAGTCCCCAGGCGCTCCGGTACAACAGCCAGTAGACCAGCGGCACGATCAGGTAGAGTGCGTAGACCAACGGGTCCTGGTCGAAGAAAACCGGCCCGATCAACGGGATCGACGACAACCCGGGAATGGCGATGGGCGAAAAGCCAGGCAGCGCCTTGGTGGTTCCGTCCATGCCGAAGGCCAGCCGCGCCAGAAACGCCGTCAGCCCGCCGGCGACCAGATTGATGGCGATGCCGCAGACGATCTGGTTGACGTTGAGCCGGATCGACAGCATCGCCAGCACCGCGCCGCCGGACGCGCCAAAGGCTATGCCGAGAAGCACGCCGGCCATCGGATTGCCGGTGAGGAACGAGCCGAGCGCGCCGCCAAAGGCGCCGAACAGCATCATGCCTTCAAGGCCGACATTGTAGATGCCGCCGCGCTCGGCGATGACACCGCCCAATGCGGCGAAAGCGATCGGCACCGTCAGCCGCAGGCTGGTCTGCAGGAGGTCGGTGGACGAGGTGATATCCAGCCACTCAGGCATTCTGCTTCTCCCCATTCTGCTTTCCACGCGCCGCGAGCAGTTCTTCCATCGAGCGCCGCTGCGCCAGCATTCGCCCCCAGCGGGAATCGGAGAACCGGATCGACAGGCTGGCGGCAACGAACATGACGATCAGTCCCTGGATCGCATCGACGACAGTGCTGTCGACACCGACGGCGCGCTGCATGAACTGGGCGCCGGAGCGAAGGCCGGCGAAGAACAGCGCCGCGACGACGACAAGGATGGGATTGGCGGCCGCCATGAAGGCGACGACGATGCCGTCAAAGCCGTAGCCGGGGCTGAAACT
>JBDSLV010000252.1:0-7398 GCA_039916205.1 Mesorhizobium sp.
ACCACCCATTCGTCGTTCTCGCGGCGCACGCCGGATACCGGGCAGAAGCGGATGATCTTCGCGCCCATGTCGCGCGCGCCCTTGGCCAATGCCTGGGTCAGCTGCGCCGGATCGATATCGCCATCGCTCGGATCGTAGAGCGCGCCTTTGAGGTCATGCGTCTCGATGAAGGGGTAGCGGCGCTTGATCTCGTCGACACCGACCACGTCGATGTCCATGCCCTGGTAGCGGCCCATGCCCTTGGCGCGCTGGAATTCCTGCATGCGCTCCAT
This sequence comes from Mesorhizobium sp., assembly GCA_039916205.1. GTDB lineage: Bacteria > Pseudomonadota > Alphaproteobacteria > Rhizobiales > Rhizobiaceae > Mesorhizobium. The sequence goes on from JBDSLV010000252.1 coordinate 273, forward strand.
TGAGTGTGCGAGCCGCAGCGAGCCAGTGACATGGTAGTTCATGGGATAATCGACCGCGTCGGCGAGGCCGCGATACAACTCGGTCGAGTAGCGCTGCATGTTCATCAGCGACCAGGACGAGGAGAAGGTCGGCACGTTGCCGGCCGCATGCCAGGTCGAGCCTGAGGTCAACTCGTTCTTTTCCAGGAGCACGCAGTCGGTCCAGCCAGCCTTGGCCAGATGGTAGAGCGAGGAGGCGCCGACGGCGCCGCCTCCGATGATCACCACGCGCGCCGTGGTCGGTAAACCGGCCATGTTCTTCTCCCAACCTTCAAGCGCGTTGCGCTTTCATTTTTCTGGATGCAGGTCGTTATCCCAAAACCGCCTTTGGGCGACATGCATTCAATAGACAGGCGGTGAAACCACCCAGATGACAATTGCCGGCTCGGCACCCGGATTGCGCCAGCGGAACGGCTTGCCGTCGAAGCGAAACGAATCGCCTTCGCCGAGCCGATGCCAGACGCCTGAGATCTCGATATCGAAGATGCCGGACGCGACGTAGCCGGCTTCCTCCGTTGGCCGGCGCGCTGCCGTCTTCAGTTCCGCGCCCGGTGCGAAGACCGAGCGCAGCATCTCGAAGCTACCGCCGAGATCCGGCGACAGAAGCTCCTCCACCAGGCCGGATTCACTTGTACCAAGCGTGCGCCTGCTGCCGGCGCGCACGACCACGCCGCGCTCGCTTTCGGAAGGCACGTCATGGCTGAAGAACAGGCTGACCGGCACGCCGAACAGTTCGGCAAAGGCTCTGAGGTCGCTGATCGATGGCATCGACAGGCCACGCTCGACCTGGCTGACCCAGCCGACCGACCGGCCCAGCTTCAGGCCGATTTCGGCAAGCGTCAGTCCACGCGCCTTGCGCAGCGCCCTGATATCGCTGGCCAGCAGCCGTTCGCAATGTTCCTGCAATGGTCTTGCGCTAGGCGAGGGCAATGGCGCGCTCATGAAAAATGTTGCTTGAATTTCATGAGATGCCACGCCCGTGAAAAAATCAAGTGGATTTTCACGCAACCACAAGATTTGCTTGCGCCGTTTTGGCGGTTCATGCAAAGGCTCGGGCACGAACGGCGATTGGGGACGTCCGGTCGAGACGAGGGTTAAGGGACGGCCCATGCTGAAAAACAACACCCGATTTGCGGGCGATGCCGAGATTGTCGACGAGGCGATCCTGTCGCGCCGGTCGGTTCGCGCATTTCTGCCCGACATGGTCGACGACGATACGATTCGCGCCATCCTGGCGGTTGCCGCGCGTGCGCCGTCCGGCACCAACATGCAGCCGTGGCGGGTCTACGTCACCAAGGGCGAGAGCAAGCAAAAGATCACGAACGCCATCCTGAACTCCGGTATCCGCGCTGAAAAGGCCGACTGGGACGAGTACCGCTATTACCCCACCCAGTTCTTCGAGCCCTATCTGACGCGCCGCCGCGCCAATGGCTTCGGTCTCTATGGCGCGCTTGGCATTGGCCGCCGCGAGGTCGACAAGATGCGCGCCCAGCACGACCGCAACTTTGTCTTCTTCGACGCGCCGGTCGGCATGATCTTCACCATCGATCGGCGGCTCAATCAGGGCTCCTGGATCGACTACGGCATGTTCCTGCAGAACATCATGGTCGCGGCACGGGGCAGGGGCTTGCACACCTGTCCGCAGGCAGCCTTCGCGCCCTATCACCGGCAGATCAGGCCGGTGCTCAACATTCCCGACGAAGAAATCGTCGTCTGCGGCATGGCGCTCGGCCATGAGGACACGTCCAAGCCCGAAAACACCTTCCGCACCGACCGCGTGCCTTTGGAAGAGTGGGTGAGTTTCAGCGAATAGGGCGGTACCCTTCCTGGTCAGGCGCCGCCGATGCTTTTGGGCGAGGCGCACTACTCGGTGTTCATCTGCGCGCCATGACCGCTTACATGGGCGCCGTCCTGTGGCGTCAGTTTGAGATAGGCGATCAGCGCGCATAGCGTGATGATGCCTTCGATGACGAACATGATCCTGAAATCATTGGCGACCGCCGGGCCGCCGCCGGCGAGGAATGACAAGGCGGCAGCGGCGAGGCCAACGCCGATCGCAACCCCAAGCTGCCACAGGATGTAATAGAGTGCGCTGAAGCGTGCGAGTTGCTCGGGCGCGATGTCGGAGTAGGCGAGGTTGCCGGTCGACGCCCACTGGATCGAGCGGAAGATGCCGAAGACAAAGATGTAGGTGAGCACGATCCAGGCCGGCGTCGTTGCCTGGATCAAGGCAAAGCCGGCAACCAGGCAGGCGACAACAGGTGTGTTGAAGACCAGCACGCGGCGGAAGCCGAAGCGGTTGAGAAGCCGTGGCATGAAGAAACGCATGGCCACCGATCCGACGGCGGCAACGAAGGTCAGCGATCCCGCCTGCACCGCGCTCATGCCGAAGCCGAGCTGGAACATCAACGGCAGCAGGAACACAACGGAACTGAGGCCGATCGTGTCCAGTCCACCACCTGTGAGGAAGCTGATACGGAAGGTGCGGATACGCAACAGCTTGAGATCGAGCAGCGGGTTGCGGGCACGCAGGCAATAGAACGAGGCCACCGCCAGGATGATGATCGCCAGCGCCAGTTCACCGGCGATCATGCCGCCGCCGGCGTCTTTCGCGGCCAGCGAATCCATGCCGAAAACCAGCAGCACCATGCCGGCGCCAACCAGGACGAAGCCCGGAAAGTCGAAAGGCGTGCGCACCGGCTTGGTCACCGTGGGAAACAGCGAGGCCGCGAGCAATGCCGCCGCCAGCGCGAAAGGCACATTGATGAAAAAGATCCAGCGCCAGGAAATGTAGGTGGTGAGCGCGCCACCGACGAGTGGACCAACCAGGGGGCCGGACTGGCCGGCAAGCGAGATATACATGTTGATTTTGAGGGTGCGGCTGCGCGGAAAGGTCTGCAGGATGACGACCTGGCCGAGCGTGCCCATCAAGGCGCCGCCGAAACCCTGCAGCGCACGAGCGCCGACCAGCGTCCAGAGATCACTCGACAGGCCGCACAAGGCCGATGCGGTGGCGAAGACGAGCAAGGCGAAGCAGTAGACATTGCGCAGGCCGAAACGGTCGGCGGCCCAGCCTCCGAGCGGCATTGAGATGATCAGGCTGGCGACATAGACAGTGATAAGCAGGCCAAGCTGGCTCGGCGGCCGGCCAAGGCTTTCGCTGATGCCGGGCAGAGCCGTCACCACGACATTCTGGTCGAGGCTGGTCATGAAGACACCGCAGGCGACCGTCAGCGGCAGCAAGAGCAGGGCCCTTGCCGAAACATCGGCGCGATCGGTGGCGCCGGCGGAAGCTTCTGCGGTCATGGGGATGTTCGAACCAAACGACTATGCCGACTCTTACGACGGGGATTTCCTCCCCCTTCGATCGGTTTGGCGACCGATTTTTCCCATCATGGGCGCTAGTGCCGGAATTCTTTAGAGCCAGTAGCGGACTTCGGATGGGGCTGGTTGGCAGTGACCAAGCGCAGCGGCAGCGTGCTCAAGTGTCCATAAGTGTCGGCGATTTGAGCGTCCGTGAAGAGCAAGGCGCAGGGACGCTCCTTCCGTCCTGGCGCGCGGGGGCACTCGTGCGCATCGGTAATATCGGCTCCACCGAACAGATTGCTCGCACCTATCGCGCATCTTCGCCAAACGGACCCATCTCCCCAAGCCGGATGGTCATCAGCTCGACATCGGTGACGGCAATGTGTGGGCCTTGGCGGGTGCCTGCGGGTGTCGTCCAAAACGTCCCGCTCTCGCATCGGCGCCCACCTGTCTCGAGAATTCCAGACAGGACAAGAACATACTCGTCAACTGGGTGGGTATGGACCGGGATCGTTGTGCCAACAGCAAGACGTGCGCGGTGGATTGAGCCTCCAGGCACAGGCTCCGCCAAGGGCATGAGACTGACACCCGGCAAAAAGTCGATGGTCACCCATGGTGCGCCGTTGGGGTCGATGAATTTTTGTGACCCGGACATTTGCAAAGCTCCATCGCGAGTTGGTAACCTTAGGTTCAGCACAGATAGTAACTTAAGGTTCCCATATGAATCAAGCGTCTTCGGATGATGGTGTGGTCCCAATGGCCACGGTCGAATCGGCGCGAAGCCAGAACATGCGGCAATTGCTGTTGCGCGCGTCGCGATTGGTGAACCGACATGTTGTCGAGGCCTTGCGGGCACGGGGTTATGGCGATCTGCGCGCGACCCACACCACATTGCTTTCGAACATCGATTTGGCCGGCAGCACCGTGACGGAGGCGGCGGATCGCGCCGGTGTCACGAAGCAGGCCATGGGCCGGTTGGCTGCAGAGCTGGAAGGGGCGGGCTACATTACGGTTCAAAGCAACCCTGAAGACGCTCGTGTCCGCATTCTGTGCCTGACAGAAAAAGGAATGCGGCTCATGCTCGATAGTCTCGACGTGATGGACAACCTGGAACTGCGCTATGCGCACATTGTCGGGCAAACCCGACTGGCCGATATCATGCATGGCTTGGCGGCCTTCATCGAGAACGCCGACCGCGATTAGATACAGACCTGGTCAGATGACCTGTTCGTATGGGTTTGCGGGAGGTGACCTATTGCACCTCGTAGCCGACTTCTTCGCTGGCGTGACAGAGCGCCTTCCAGAACGACCGTGCGAACGAGCGGAAGACGTAGATGTCGAACTGATCGGAGCCGGTGCGCTGGATCTGGGCGAAGACATCGTGGTGGGTTGTCGAGCGGCCGGCGCCGATCGGAAAGGCCGGCAGCGCGAAGTCGATGGCGAAGAATTTCGCCATCACCCATTCGGCCTTCGGCCCGGCAATGCGGATCGCGGTTCGTCCGTGCGACAGGTCGGTCACAGTACCGATGGCTGGGGTGACGACCTTGGCAAAGGCGGCGGCAAGCCCTTCGGCTTCGTGGGCGACCGTGAACTTTCCCGGCGCGAAGCCGAACACCGATTTCACACCGTCACTGGTGCCGCCACCGGCCCCGTCGGGCAAAGCCAGCCCGGCAACTGTTCGGATGGCCGCCATCAGATTCTTCTCTTCGCCCGGCCAGGCCGCGAGCTGGACGATCGAGCCCGGCTTCGTTTCGGTCAGGATGATATCGACGCCATGCTCGAAATTGCCATGCGAGCCCGGATGAAACTCCGGCTCTAGTGGTGACAAGCGTTCCGGTGATTGGCGATCAACCATGCATGCGGCTCCCGTCCGGATCGAAGAAATGATTGGAGACGATCTCGACCGGTCCGAACCGGTTGCGCAAGGGATCGGAGACATGGGCGCGCGTGCCACGCCGCGCCTTGCCGTCCTTGATCAGCGCCAATGCAATATGCTTGCCGAGCGCCGGTGAATAACAGCAGGCGGTGATGTGGCCGATCGAGCCGTGCGGGTTGGCTTCGTCAAGTTCCACGACAATATGCGCGCCGCCGTTGAGCGGCCGGTTGTCGAGCGCGACCAGGCCGACCAATTCAAGACGGTCAGGCGCGATCAGGCCTTCGCGGTCCATCATTGCCGAACCGATGAAGGGCTTCTTCTTCGACAGCATCCAGTCGAGATGCAGATCGCGCGCCGTGGTACGGCCATCGATCTCGGCGCTGGTGACGTGGCCTTTTTCGATGCGCATCGTGCCCAGTGCCTCGAGCCCGTATGTGACCAGCCCGAATGGCTTGCCGGCCTCGATCAGCGCCTCCCAGACATGGGTGCCATGGCTGGCGCCGGAATAGACTTCGAATGCCATTTCTCCCGAGAAGGAGAGCCGGCAAATCATCACCGGGACGCCGGATATCTGGCCATGCACGATGCCCATGAAGGGCAGGGCGACATTGTCGACCGGCGTGCCGGTAACACAGGCGGCAAGGATCTGCCTTGCTTTCGGCCCGCCGATTGCAGCACCTGCCCATTCATCGGTCACCGAAGTGACGTGGACTTTCAGCTCCGGCCAGATCACGTCGAGGAAATATTCCAGATGCTGCATCACCTTGCCGGCATTGGCCGTGGTGGTGGTCATCAGGAAGTCCTGGTCGCCGAGCCGCCATGTCGTGCCGTCGTCGAAGGCCAGGCCGTCCTCGCGCAGCATCAGCCCGTAGCGCGCCTTGCCGACCGCCAGTGTCGAAAACATGTTGGTGTAGACCCGGTCGAGGAACTCGGCGGCGTCCGGACCCTTTACAGCGATCTTGCCCAGTGTGGAGACGTCAACGATGCCAGCGCTTTCGCGCGTTGCCTTGGCTTCGCGGACATAGGCCTGCTCGACCGTCTCGCCTGAAAGCCCGTAGATCATCGGGCGATACCAGAGGCCGGCCGAATATACCGTCGCGCCATTGGCAATGTGCCAGTCATGCATCGGCGTCAGCCGCTCGGGCCTGAGATCGCCAAAACGCTCGGCGGCCAGCGAGCCGATCGACACCGCCGAGAAGGGCGGGCGGAACCGCGTCGTGCCAACCTCGGGGATCGGCTTGCCCAAAGCCTCGGCCATGATGGCCAAGCCTGGGACGTTCGAGCTCTTGCCCTGGTCGGTGGCCATGCCAAGCGTGGTATAGCGCTTGAGGTGCTCGACCGAGACAAACCCCTCTCGATGCGCCAGCCGCACATCCTCCGACGTCACGTCATGCTGGAAGTCGACGAAACTCTTGCCCTTGGCCCTGATCTCGAAGACGGGCGCCGGATCGGGATCGCCCGGGGCTGCTTCGACCGTCGGCAATACCGACGGTGTGCCCTGGCCGCCGGCGGCGGAAAGGCCGGCGGCGCGGCCTTCGGCGATGGCTTCCAATGTGGAGAAACTGCCGGTGAAAGCGCCGGCGCCGATCCATTTCTGCGTCGGCTTCGGCGGCAGGAAGGCTTGCCGGTCCGCGTTCCATTCCGCCTTGGCGCCGGCCTGGCTGGCCAGATGGATGGTCGGCGACCAGCCACCCGACATCAGCAGGCAATCGGCATGGATGCTGCGGGCGTCGCCGATCAGCGCACCGTTGGCCATGTCGAAGCGCTGCAGCTTGAGGCCCGAAAGCGTCTTGCCGCCCTCGGTGGCGACGACGGCATGCCCGGCAAAGATCTCGGCCTCGGCTTCTCCGGCCAGCTTGCGCATTTCGGCGGAAAGCTCCGGCCGGACATCGGCGATGGCAACGA
>JBDSLV010000253.1:0-4316 GCA_039916205.1 Mesorhizobium sp.
CGGTAGCCATGTCTGCGGCTCTGGTCGTACCAGGCGCGCTCGCAGTGCAAATCGTTGCCACATCGGCGGCCGAGGCGGCTGTCGTCTCCAGAGTGGAGGTAAGCGGCAACCAGCGTGTCGACGCCGAAACCATCCGCAATTACATCACCATCAAGCCGGGCAAGTCGTTCTCCAGCTCCGATGTCGATGGTGCCGTCAAGGCACTGTTTGGCACTGGTCTGTTTTCGGATGTGCAGATCAATCAGGTCGGTTCGACGCTGATCGTCAAGGTTGCCGAATACAAGGTCGTCAACCAGGTGCTGTTCCAGGGCAACAAGAAGCTCAAGGACAACGCGCTGGCGGCGGCAGTCCAATTGAAGCCGCGCGGGACATTCTCGCAGGCGGCGGTTGATGCCGACGTCGAGGCGGTCAAGGCCGCCTACAAGCGCATTGGCCGCGACGACGCCGCTGTGACCACCCAGATCATGGAACTGGGCGACAACCGCGTGAACGTTGTCTTCAACATCAACGAAGGCGGCCGCACCCAGATCGCTTCGATCAATTTCGTCGGCAACAGCGCTTATTCAAGCCGCCGCCTGTCGGACGTGATCGCCACCAAGCGCTCGTCCTACCTGTCGTTCATCCTGCGTGACGACGTCTATGACGAAGACAAGCTGCGTGCCGATCAGGAGCTGCTGCGCCGCTTCTACTACAATCACGGCTATGCCGACTTCCAGGTGGTTTCCGCTGTCGGCGAGCTCGATGACGCCACGAACAAGTACACTGTCACGATCACCGTGCAGGAAGGCGACCGCTATACGTTCGGCGACGTCAGCGTCGAGAGCACCATCCCGGAAGTCGACAGCAAGTCGCTGGAGTCGGTGGTCGAGACCCAGAAGGGTGACGTCTACAACGCCAAGAACGTTGAAGACACTATCATCGCATTGACCGAGAAGGTCGCGGGCTCTGGCTATGCCTTCGCCCAGGTGACGCCGCGCGGCGACCGCAACTTCGAGAACCACACCATTTCGGTGGTCTACACGGTCGACCAGGGCACGAAGGCCTATATCGAGCGTATTGAAATCCGCGGCAACGACCGCACGCGGGACTATGTCATCCGTCGTGAATTCGACGTCAGTGAAGGCGACGCCTTCAACCAGGTGCTCATCCAGCGCGCGAAGAAGCGGCTTGAAGCCCTTAACTACTTTGACAAAGTCGATATCTCGACGGTCCCTGGCTCCCAGCCGGATCAGGTCGTGCTTGTTGTCGATGTGGTCGAGAAGTCGACCGGTGAATTCTCGGTTGGCGCCGGCTATTCGACTGGTGGCGACACGGCAGGCCCGTCGGTTGAAGGCTCGGTCTCCGAGCGCAACTTCCTCGGCCGCGGTCAGTTCATCAAGCTTTCGGCGGGTGGCGGTAAGAATTCGCGCGACTACAGCCTTTCCTTCACCGAGCCCTATTTCCTCGGACGTCGTATCGCGGCTGGATTCGACGTGTTCAACCAGACGCGCAACTACACCAATTACGACAGTGAGACGATAGGCGCGACGGTACGCTTCGGTCTGCCGATCACAGAGAACATTTCAACGCAGCTGGCGTACAATATCTCGCAAGAGAAGTATAAGCTGGACGATGGTTGCATGACCTCTGGGGTCTATGATCCGCTTAAGTGCAACGTTTCCACCGCCATTCTGGATGGTATTGCGCAAAGCCCGTGGATCAAGTCGTCGGTCAGCCTTGGGCTGGTCTACAACACCATCGACGACATGAAGAACCCGCATGAGGGTATCTACGCCACGACAACGGCTGAATTCGCCGGCCTCGGTGGTGATGCGAAATACGTGAAAGTCACCGGTCGGGCCAGCGTCTACCAGACGCTGTCTGAACAACTGGATCTGGTTGGTCTCGTGTCAGGTGGGGCAGGCGTCGTCCAAGGGTATGGTGGCGGTGATCTGCGTGTCTTCGATCACTTCCAGAGCACGGACCGCATGATCCGCGGCTTCGCTTATGGCGGTATTGGACCAGTCGCACTGGGCGGCAGTGGCGACCATCTTGGCGGCACCACCTACTTCAATGCTTCGGCGGAAGCGCAGTTTCCGTTGCCGGTCATTCCGGAGAGCTTCGGCCTGCGTGGCGCGGTATTTGCCGATGCTGCGACGCTCTACGGCAACAAAGTGTCAGGTGTTGACCCGACATCGACTGGCATGAAATTGCGTGCCTCGGTCGGTATGGGCTTGATGTGGGCCTCGCCGTTCGGCCCGATCCGTATTGACTATGCGATCCCGGTCAGGAAAGAAGCGTCTGACGACGTGCAGGAATTCAACTTCGGCATATCGACCCGCTTCTGATCGGCGGTTTACAACGCTTCCGGACCTTTCGGTCCGGAAGAAGATGTTCCGACCTAGCTGGATATAGCTTCTGGAATGACCGATCCGGTGTTCTTCGCGCCCTCACGCCGGTATACGGCGGGCGAAGTCGCGAATCTGACCGGCTCGGTGCTTGTCGATTCCGGCCAATCCCATGTGTTTATTGACGCCTTGGCGCCAGCCAGCGAAGGCGGCGAGAATGCGCTTGTCTTTGTCGATGGCAGGCGCAATTTCGCGCTGATGCCGTCGCTGCGGGCGGCGGCGGTGCTGTGTCCCGCCGAATTCGCCGGCAAGGCACCGGCTGGCGTTGCGGTTCTGGTTCATCCGCGCCCGCAACAGGCTTTCGCACTGATTGGGCGGCTGCTCTTTCCTGCAGCAGCAACACCAGGGCCAATGACTGGCGAAACCGGCGTCTCGCCACATGCTCATATCGATGCGACGGCTCACGTCGAGGCAGGCGCCATCATCGAAGCCGGCGCGGTCATTGGACCGGGCGCTTCGATCGGCAGCGGAACGGTCGTTGCTCCCAACGCCGTCATCGGGCGGCTCTGCCAGATCGGCCGCGATGGTTATATCGGGCCGGGCACCAGTATCCAGTACGCGCTGATCGGCAACCGCGTCATCATTCACGGCGGCGCCAGGATCGGCCAGGACGGCTTTGGTTTCGTTGCCGGCGCTAAGGGACCCGAACGTGTGCCTCAGATCGGCCGCGTCATCATCCAGGATGATGTCGAGATCGGTTCGAACAGCACTGTCGATCGCGGCGCCATGTCCGATACCGTTATCGGTCAGGGGACCAAGATCGACAATCTCGTGCAGATCGCCCATAACGTCCGTATCGGTCGCAATTGCATCGTGGCTGGGCTTTCGGGTATTTCAGGGTCGGTGACCGTCGGCGACAACGTGACCATGGGTGGCGGTGTCGGTCTTGCGGATCACCTGACCATCGGGGCAGGGGCCAAGCTTGCCGCCAGAAGTGGATTTATGAGCAATGTCCCCGCGGGCGAAATCTGGGGCGGTTATCCGGCGCAGCCGATGGCGGAAGCCATGCGGGAGATAGCCATGTTGCGCAAGCTCGCCAGGACCCGGAAACAGGGCGAGGGAGGCAATGGCTGACATGATTGCGGCGACGACGACGCTTGAAGCGGTCGACATAATGGGCCTGATGAAGCTCCTGCCGCACCGCTATCCGTTTTTGATGATCGATCGCATTATCGACATCGACGGTGACGACTCCGCGATCGGCATCAAGAACGTCACCATAAACGAGCCGCATTTTCAGGGCCATTTCCCGGATCAGCCGGTGATGCCCGGCGTGCTGATCGTCGAGGCCATGGCGCAGACAGCCGGCGCCATCTGCATCCGCAGTCTTGGTACCGAAAAGCCGTCGCTGGTCTATTTCCTGACCATCGACAATGCCAAATTCCGAAAACCGGTCGTTCCTGGCGACCAGTTGAAAATTTATGTGAAGAAAATCAAGAAACGCGGCAACTTGCTCAAATTCGCCTGTGAAGCTCTGGTCGACGGCGCCAAGGCTGCCGAGGCCGATATTTCGGCGATGATGGTGACGAGCGACTGACGATCGAATGCTTATGAAGATTCAGACATTCATCCACCCTTCCTCGATTGTCGAGGCAGGCGCGCAGATTGGCGAGGGTGCCCGCATAGGGCCGTTTTGTCATGTCGGCGCAGAGGCTGTGATTGGCGACCGCGTCGAGCTGGTCAGCCATGTCTCGGTGATGGGCGCGACCACGATCGGCGCGTCGACAAAGGTCTACCCGATGACGACATTGGGGGCGCCGCCGCAGAATACCAAACACAAGGGCGGCCGCACCACCTTGGTCATCGGCGAAAACTGCACGTTGCGCGAAGGGGTGACCATGCACCTCGGCACCGACAGCAGCCGTGGCGAGACCACGGTCGGCGACAACGGCAATTTTCTTGCGTACGCGCACATCGCTCATGATTGCG
>JBDSLV010000254.1:0-3803 GCA_039916205.1 Mesorhizobium sp.
AAGCCTGCGGCGCACCGGTCGACCGGCTGCAGATCGAAGCGGGCGGACCGGGCTGGTATCATCCCGGCCGCTCCGGCACGATCAAGCTCGGCCCGAAAGTCATCCTCGGCACGTTCGGCGAATTCCACCCGAAGACGCTGGAAGGGCTGGATGTCTCCGGGCCGCTCTGCGGCTTCGAGGTGTTTGTCGATGCTGTGCCGGAAGCCAAGGCCAAGCCGACGAAGACCAAGCCGAAGCTCGAACTCTCCGCGTTCCAGGCGGTGAAGCGCGACTTTGCCTTTGTTGTCGAAAAGACGGTCGAGGCCGGCACGCTGGTGCGCGCCGCCCTTGCCGCCGACACGAAGCTGATATCAGCCGTCTCGGTCTTCGACATTTTCGAGGGTGCGTCGCTTGGTGAGGGCAAGAAGTCGATCGCCATCGAAGTGTCGATCCAGCCGGTCGAGAAGACGCTGACCGACGAGGATTTCGAAGCCTTGGCCAAGCGCATTACCGAGAACGTCGGCAAGCAGACCGGCGGCGTGCTGCGCGGTTAAAGCATAAAAATTACGGATTGCGAGCAGGTGGCGAATCGCCCTCCAAAGGGGGATGGACCATCTGCGCTACTCCGGGCTTTGCTTCGAAACGCAGCGTGCGGCGTTTCTCGACATCGTGTTGGCAGATCCGCTGGTCCATGAAGCGCTGGCCGGTGCGCGGCGTCTTGCCTTGCCGGATTGGCTGGTGGTTTCCGGGGCGCTCTACAACAGCGTCTGGAACCATCTGACCGGCAAGCCATCCGGCTACGGTATCAAGGATGTCGACCTGTTCTACTTCGACGACTCGGACCTGTCCTACGAGGCCGAGGACCGGGTGATTGCCGAGGCCGTTCCGGTCTTCGCCGGCCTGCCGCTTCCGGTCGAAATCCGCAACCAGGCCCGCGGTCACCTCTGGTATCCGCAGAAATTCGGGCAGCCGTGCCCGCGCTATACCAACGCCAGCGAATCGGTCGGTTATTTCGCCTCGAAAACGCACGCGGTCGGTCTTCGCTTTGATGCCGATGGTCAGCCCGATCTCGTGGCGCCATTCGGCCTGGATGAGATTTTCTCGTTCCGTATCACGCCCAACAAGGTGATGGACAATCAGCGGACCCATGAAGCCAAGGGTAGCCGCGCGAAGGCCAACTGGCCGGAAATATCGGTTTTACCTTGGCAAGCCGGCACATGAAGAAGGGGCGCCGAAGCGCCCCTTCTGATTTTGGGTTCTCGATGTTCAGCCGTTGACCAAAGCCAGCTCGCCCTGATTGTAGCGCTTGCCGACAACCTTGTCGGGCGACAGCGCGTCGCCGATGGAAGCGACTTCGGCCGCGCTTAGCACAATCCTGGCCGCCGCCGCGTTCTGTTCCAGGTGGCGGATCTTGCGGGCGCCCGGGATCGGAACAATGAAGTCGCCCTGATGCAGCACCCAGGCCAGCGCCAGCTGGGCGGAGGTGACGCCCTTTTCGGTGGCGAGCGTCTCCAGCGTGGCGATCACCTTGGCGTTGGCGGCCATGGCGTCAGCCTGGAAGCGTGGCAAGCCGCGGCGCCAGTCGCCGTCATCCAGCGCCTCGGGCTTGGCGATCGTGCCAGTCAAAAGGCCACGGCCGAGCGGACTGTAAGGCACGAAGCCAATGCCAAGCTCGCGGCAGACGGCCAACACCTCGTTCTCCGGGTCGCGGCTCCACAGCGAATACTCGCTCTGGACGGCGGATATCGGATGAACCGCGTGGGCCCGCCGAATGGTGGCGGCACTCGCCTCGGAGAGACCCAGCGCCCGCACCTTGCCTTCTCGCACCAGTTCGGCCATGGCGCCGACCGTGTCCTCGATCGGCACGTTCGGGTCGACACGATGCTGGTAGTAGAGATCGATGACATCGGTATCCAGCCGCTTGAGCGAGGCCTCTGCCACCGCTTTGACGTGCTCGGGGCGGCTGTCGACGCCAACCATGCGCTCGATGCCGGTGCCTTCTTCCAGAATCTTGAAGCCGAATTTTGTGGCGATCGTCACCTTGTCGCGCACCGGCTTCAGCGCCTTGCCGAGCAGGATTTCGTTGTCGTAGGGGCCGTAGACTTCAGCCGTGTCGAAGAAGTTGACGCCAATCTCCACGGCGCGGTGCAGGGTGGCGATCGCGTCGGCCTCGGCCTGACCGCCATAGGCGAAACTCATCCCCATGCAGCCGAGGCCGACGGGGTAGACATTCAATTCAGGTCCAAGCTTGCGGGTCAACATCACGCGTCTCCTTGTTGTGATGCGACAGAGATAGTCGCTTGCCCCATGTTCGATAATCGTCTCTTATTCGCACGGCCTGTTCCAAAAGATAGATCAATGACCCGAAGCCATCTCCCACAACTCGCCGTGCTCGCCGCCGTTGCGCAGAGCGGCAGCTTTCGCGGCGCGGCCAGAGAACTCGGCATCGCGCCTTCGGCGGTGAGTCACGCGGTCTCCAGCTTGGAGGCGCGTCTCGGCGTGCGTCTGTTGTCGCGCAACACGCGCAGCGTTGCGCCGACCGAGGAGGGCGCGCAACTGCTGGAGCGGCTGCGGCCGGCCCTGTCCGAGATCGACCTCGCGCTGGAAGCAGCAATCGAGTCGCGCGACCGGCCAGCCGGCAACCTGCGGCTGACCGTGCCACGCACCGCGGCCCATCTGGCGCTGAGGCCGCGGCTCGGCGCCTTTGCCTCCGCCTATCCCGATATCGTGCTCGAGATCGTCATCGAGGATCGCTTCACCGATGTCGTCGAAGGCGGCTTCGACGCCGGCGTCCGGCTGGGCGAAAGCCTGCAGCGCGACATGATCGCGGTGCGCATCGGCCCAGACATACGCGGCGCCGTTGTCGCCACACCATCCTATTTCAGCGCCATGCCCAGGCCTCGCCACCCACGAGATCTACTTCAGCATCGCTGCATCCGCTTCCGGTTCTCCAGTGGGGTTCTCTATCACTGGGAGTTCGAGAAGGACGGCGAGGAGATTGAACTGCCGGTGCACGGGCCGCTGATCCTCGACGAAGATCATCTAGTCGCCAATGCCGCGCTCGATGGCGCCGGGGTCGCCTTCCTGTTCGAGGACTATGTCGCCACGGCAATTGGGGATGGCAGGCTGGTCCGCGTGCTGGATGACTGGTGTCCGTCCTTCGACGGGTTCTTCGTCTATTATCCAAGCCGCCGCCAGATGCGGCCGGCACTGCGCGCCTTCGTTGATTTCTTCAAGGTGAGTGCTTGAGCGGACGGAAGCCGGCCCGGCAATCACCGGCAAAGTCCTCCGCTCACGCTACCGCATGGACGTGGCACGCCGATCTATTCCAACATCGTCGATTTCGACATGACGCTCACGGGGAAGAGGGGGGCGAGGAACCCAAGTTCTGCTAAGGGACGCCACGCCAACGCTCGGCCACTGCCGCCATGCTCCCGCATTGGCTTTTCCAGCGATTTCGGGCAAACCTCGTTGCCTGTAATCGAGATGGAGAAGCCAGATGTTCCGATGGGGTGTGTTGTCGACGGCAAAGATCGGCCGGGAACATCTGTTGCCGGCGATGGTCGAAGCGGAGAATGGCGTGCTGTCGGCGATCGCCAGCCGGGGCCTGTCGAAAGCCCGCGCATTGGCCGACCGCTTCGGCGCGCGCCATGCCTTCGGCTCCTATGAGGAACTGCTTACCTCCAGCGAAGTCGATGGCGTCTACATCCCGCTGCCAACCTCGCAGCATGTCGAATGGGCGGCGAAGGCGGTTCAAGCGGGAAAACACGTCCTGGTCGAGAAGCCGCTGGCCCTCGACGCCAAGGATATCCTGCCGCTGATCA
>JBDSLV010000255.1:0-5057 GCA_039916205.1 Mesorhizobium sp.
GTCGGTGAATCAGGGTCCGGCAAGTCGACGCTTGGCCGCGCCCTCGTACGGCTGCTTGAGCCCAGCGCCGGCAGCGTGATCTTCGACGGCCGCGATATCACCCATCTGCCGGAGACAGAACTGCGGCCGTTGCGCCGTGACCTGCAGATGATCTTCCAGGACCCGATGTCGTCGCTCAACCCGCGCCACACGATCTTCAGCATCATCGCCGCGCCGCTGAAGCAGAACGGCCTCGGCGACAATCTGACCGACCGGGTGATGGAAGCGTTGCGCCGTGTCGGCCTGCCGGAAAACTTCGCCCGCCGCTATCGCCACGAACTGTCGGGCGGCCAGCGCCAGCGCGTCGGCATTGCCCGGGCACTGGCGCTGTCGCCGAAATTCGTGCTGGCCGACGAGATCGTCTCCGGCCTTGATGTCTCGACCCAGGCGCAGATCCTCACTCTGCTCGAGAAACTAGCGGCCGAGATGGGCCTGACCGTTGCCTTCATCAGCCATGACCTGTCGGTGATCCGGCGGCTGTGCCGGCAAGTGATCGTGATGCGGGAAGGCGTGATCGTCGAGGCGAGTGCCACCGACACCTTGTTCGAGAACCCACGGCAGAGCTACACGCGCGACCTCATATCGGCCATTCCGCTGCCTGAAATCGATGCCGGCTGGCTGGATATCCCTTCGACCGCCAAGGCGCCGACATGAATGCATAAGCACGCCGAAAAGCGGGCCTCGGACGTGCGAGCGGCAAATGAGCAAGTCCCGCGAATGGAGGAGGAATAGCATGAGGACCATTATCCGAAACGCACTGATCGCCACCGCGATCCTGGGCAGCACCGGCTTGGCAAGCGCCAGCTCTATCCCCGGCATGCGCGGGCATGACCACACCGGCATCACGGTTCCCGACATGAAGCAGGCGGTCGACTTCTTCACCGAAGTGGTTGGCTGCAAGAAGGCGATGTCGTTCGGCCCGTTCGCCGACGACAAGGGCACGTTCATGCAGGACGTCCTGGGGGTCGATCCGAAGGCAGTGATCCAAGAGATCACCATGGTCCGCTGCGGCTATGGTTCGAACATCGAGCTGTTCAAATACACCGCACCCGACCAGAAGGACGTGACGCCGCGCAACAGCGACATCGGCGGCTTCCACATTGCCTTCTATGTCGACGATGTCGCGGCTGCCAAAGCCTATCTCGACGCCAAGGGCGTCAAGACGCGCATGGGGCCGATACCGGTTTCCGAAGGACCCGCCGGCGGCCAGACCATCCTCTATTTCCAGGCGCCATGGGGCCTGCAGCTGGAAGCAATCAGCTATCCCTCCGGCATGGCTTATGAAAAGGGTGCCGAGACCGTGCTTTGGAGCCCGAAGAACCCCGAGAAGTGATAGAAAGGCGCGCTTGCCGGATGTCACGCAGGCGCGCCCACACCTAATCATTTCGATATAAAACTTTAAGCTTGAAATAATTTTTTCCAGGCGCGATACTGGCGACAGCAAAGCGAAGAGGAGATCGCACAGATGAAGGTTGCGGTTCTCGGCGGCGGACCAGCCGGCCTCTACTTCGCCATCTCGATGAAGCTTCGGGATGCCGCGCATGACGTGACGGTGTTCGAGCGCAACCGTGCCGACGACACGTTCGGCTGGGGGGTGGTGCTGTCGGCCGAAACGCTCGACAATCTGAGCCGGAACGACCCGGTCAGCGCCGTCTGGATCAAGAAACATTTTGCCTACTGGGACGATATCGCCGTCATCCATGACGGTGTACGCACGGTCTCGACCGGCCACGGCTTCTGCGGCATCGGCCGCAAGCGCCTGCTGGTGCTGCTGCAGCGCCGTGCGCGGGAACTCGGCGTCAAGCTGATGTTCGAGACCGATATCGCCGACCCGAAAACCTATATGGAAACGCATGATCTGGTTGTTGCCGCCGACGGACTGAATTCCAGGGCGCGCAACACTTTCGTCGACGTGTTCAAGCCCGACATCGACACGCGCAAATGCAAGTTTGTCTGGCTGGGCACGGAACAGAAATTCGACGACGCCTTCACATTTATCTTCGAGAAGACCGAGCATGGCTGGGTGTGGGCGCACGCCTATCAGTTCGACAGCGAGACCGCGACCTTCATCGTCGAATGCAGCGAGCAGACCTGGGAGGCATTTGGCTTCGGCTCGATGTCGCAGCAGGAATCCATTGCCGTCTGCGAGCGCATCTTCGCCAAGCATCTTGGCGGCCATGCGCTGATGACCAATGCCAATCACATAAGAGGTTCGGCCTGGATCAACTTCCCCCGGGTGCTATGCGAGCGCTGGTCCTACAAGAATCTGGCGCTGATGGGCGATGCGGCCGCGTCGGCGCATTTCTCGATCGGCTCGGGCACCAAGCTGGCGTTGGAAAGCGCTGTGGCGCTGGCCGAATATGTCGAGTCGGAGCCTGATCTCGAAGCAGCGTTCCGCAAATACGAGGACGCCCGCCGCACCGAGGTGCTGAAGCTACAATCCGCAGCGCGCAATTCGCTCGAATGGTTCGAGGAGGTCGAGCGCTACCTTGGTCTCGATCCAGTGCAGTTCAATTATTCGCTGCTCACCCGCTCGCAGCGTATAAGCCATGAAAACCTGCGGCTGCGCGACGCCGAATGGCTGGGCGGCGCTGAAGAATGGTTCCAGCGCCAGGCTGGCGCTGGCGGCAACAGCTTGCGCCGCGCGCCGATGTTCGCACCGTTCAAGCTGCGCGACATGGAGCTGCGCAACCGCATCGTCGTCTCGCCGATGGCGCAGTACAAGGCCATCGACGGCTGTCCGACCGATTGGCATTTCACTCATTATGCCGAGCGAGCCAAGGGCGGCGCTGGGCTGGTCTATATCGAGATGACCTGCGTCAGCCCCGAGGGCCGCATCACGCCAGGCTGTCCCGGATTCTACGCACCGGAACACGAGGTGGCCTGGAAGCGGCTGGTCGATTTCGTCCATGGCGAGACCGAAGCCAGGATTTGCGCGCAGATCGGTCATTCCGGCGCCAAGGGCTCGACCCGCCTCGGCTGGGAAGGCACCGACGTACCGCTGACATCTGGCAACTGGCCGATCATGTCGGCTTCGGCCGTGGCCTGGTCGCCTGAAAATCAGGTGCCGAAGGCGATGGACCGCGCCGATATGGACAGGGTTCGCGACGAGTTCGTGGCTTCCACTGAAATGGCTGACCGTTGCGGCTTCGACATGCTCGAGATCCATGCCGCGCACGGCTACCTGCTGTCGTCCTTCATCACCCCGGTCACCAACCGGCGCACGGACGAATGCGGCGGCTCGCTGGAAAACCGCATGCGCTACCCCCTTGAAATCTTCCACGCCGTGCGCGCCGCATGGCCGGCAGAAAAGCCGATCTCGATGCGCATTTCGGCCAATGACTGGGTCGGCATCGAAGGCGTGACACCCGCCGACGCGGTGGAGATCGCCCGGCTCCTGCACGAGGCCGGCGTCGATATTTGCGACGTCTCGGCCGGCCAGACTTCTGCATCGGCAAAGCCGGTCTATGGCCGCATGTTCCAGACGCCGTTTTCCGACCGCATCCGCAACGAAGTTGGCATGGCGACGATGGCGGTCGGCAACATCTATGAGCCCGACCATGTCAATTCGATCCTGATGGCCGGCCGCGCCGATCTGGTGGCGCTGGCGCGGCCGCATCTGGCCGACCCTTACTGGACGCTGCATGCCGCCGTGACACTCGGCGACCGTGGCGTCAAATGGCCTGATCCCTATCTGCCCGGGCGAGACCAGCTCTACCGCCTGGCCGAGCGGGACGCGGCAGCGGGGCTTAAAGTATGACGGCGGCAACAGCGATCGCCGGCAAACACGCGCTGGTCACCGGCGGTGGCTCGGGTGTTGGCAAGGCAATCGCGCTGGCATTGGCTGGTGCCGGCATCGACGTCACCATTTGTGGCCGGCGTGAAAGCGCACTCGCCGAGGTTGCGGCGCAAAGCAGCCGGGTTTTCGGCATCGTTGCCGATGTGACGGACGAGGCCTCGATGGCGTCGCTCTATACGCAGGCGGAAGCGGCGTGCGGCCCCATTGACATCGTCGTCGCCAATGCCGGCATGGCCGGCAGCACCCCGGCGCACAAGACCACGCTCGATGATTGGCAGCGGACGCTCGACGTCAACCTGACGGGCGCCTTCCTGACGGTGAAGCCGGCGCTGGCCGGCATGGCCGCGCGGAAGACGGGCCGGATCGTCTTCATCGCTTCGACCGCCGGCCTGAAGGGCTATGCTTACGTCGCGCCTTACGTCGCGGCCAAGCATGGCGTCGTCGGCCTGATGCGCGCACTCGCCGCCGAAACCGCCAAATCCGGCGTCACCGTCAACGCGTTGTGCCCGGGCTTTGTCGAGACCGAGATGCTGGAAGAGTCCATTCAACGCATTATCGAAAAAACCGGCCGCTCGGCCGAGCAGGCACGGTCGAGCCTAGCCTCGGTCAATCCGCAAGGGCGTTTCATCCAGCCACAAGAAGTTGCCGCCGCCGTGCTGTGGCTGTGCGGCGATGCCGCGGCATCGATCACCGGGCAGAGCTTGTCCATTTCTGGAGGTGAGACATGGTAGCCGGCCCCCTGCCCGCGCCGTCGGGACCCGGCAAGGACCGGCTGCGTCTGTGGATTAGGCTGTTGCGCGCATCGCGCACGATCGAGGCCGAGCTGCGCGAACGCCTGAAGAAAGAATTCAACACCACGCTGCCGCGCTTCGACGTGATGGCGGCGCTCTACCGCGCGCCGGAAGGCATGCTGATGAGCGACCTGTCACGCTTCCTGCTGGTCTCCAACGGCAATGTCACAGGCATCGTCGACCGGCTCGTGTCGGAGGGACTTGTCGCCCGCGCACGGCGCAATGGCGATCGCCGCACCTCGATGGTGCGACTGACCGAAGAGGGATCGAAAAGCTTCGGCATCATCGCGGCCGCGCATGAAAGCTGGATAGGCGAGTTGCTGGGCAAGGTGAGCGAGGACGAAGCGCGCCGGCTGACCGGCATGCTGACCTCGTTCCGCAGCAACTGGGAGGGACGCGAATGACTGCAATGGCCGGCCTCAAGCCGA
>JBDSLV010000256.1:0-5236 GCA_039916205.1 Mesorhizobium sp.
CCCCATGGCGACAGGTCGTGCGGCAGCGTCAGCGATCCCGCTATGGAAGGCCCGGCTTCGACCGGCATGCTGTTGTTCGGCTGGCTGCCGGCCTGGGGCTCGGGCGAAACCGGTGAAGCCCCTGTCACAGGCGCCGGTGCGGCAGCGGCGGGTGCCGGTGCAACAGGGGCAGGCGCCGGTGCCTCTATCGCGGGCGCGCTGCCACCCGATTGTTCCTGAGCCGGCGCACTGCCGGCCGACAGTATGGCGGATACGACCAGCGCCACGAACAGACCAATTCTCGACAGGTTATTTCCAGACAAGGGTTTCTTCCTTATTCTCACAGGGCCAGCCGCTCCCTATTGCCAATGACGATATGCGGATCTCGTCATTGGACATGGCTGATGGGTTGGCCGGTAGCGGGGTGTGCAAACAGCCATCTCCACGCCAAAAATGCCTTTAAGCACATCGCCCTGCATGATTTCGTCGGTCACCGCGCATCGGCGGGCATCATATGGAAAGCGGTCTGAACTCCAGCCACGGGTCTTGGCCTCTCTGCATCGGCGCGTGTTGCGCAAAATCCGATTCACGCCGGCGCTGCCGGTTGACTATAAAACATGACTTTACTAGTCAACATTGAAGATGATATTGTGAGTCAACAAAAATGGCCAAGGCGCGTTTTTGAGCCGAAATTCAAGACAAGGATGACACGCGCCAATCCGCGCGCCGCCCTCGTCAGTGGCCGGTTTCATGATGTTGACGCAGAGAGGCAGGCAATGAAGCCCGCGCTGGCATATTGCTGCCTGGCCACCAGCGCTTGTAGGGAACGACATCGATGGCGGGCGGCGCTCGCATCCCTCGCCCGAAAACCAAGACAGATTGCGGTTCGCCCGGATGATCAAACGTTTCCTTGCCTACTACGCGCCCTGGAAGGGGCTGTTCGCGCTTGATTTCTCATGCGCGGTGATTGCCGGCCTGCTTGAGCTTGGCTTTCCGATGGCGGTGCGTTCCTTCGTCGACAGGCTTCTGCCAGAGCAGGACTGGACGCTGATCATCGCTGCCGCCATCGGGCTGCTTGTCATCTACCTGCTCAACACCGTGCTGATGGCGGTCGTGACCTATTGGGGGCACATGCTCGGCATCAATATCGAGACCGAGATGCGGCGCAAGAGCTTCGACCATCTGCAGAAACTGTCGTTCCGCTTTTACGACAATCACAAGACCGGGCATCTCGTCGGCCGCGTCACCAAGGACCTCGAGGAGATCGGCGAGATCGCTCATCACGGCCCCGAGGACCTGTTCATCGCCGTCATGACCTTCCTTGGCGCCTTCGCCCTGATGTTCGTGGTCAACGCCCATCTGGCGCTGATCACGGCGGTGATCGTGCCTGTCGTCGCCTGGGTAACCATCCGCTACGGCGACCGCATGGAACGCACCTGGCAGGCGCTCTACGGCCGAGTCGGCGACTTCAACGTCCGCATCGAGGAGAATGTCGGCGGCATGCGCGTCGTCCAGGCTTTCGCCAATGAGGATCATGAGCGGGCGCTGTTCGCGCATGACAATCAGCGCTACCGCCAGACCAAGCTCGACGCCTACCGCATCATGGCGGCTTCGAACTCGCTGAGCTACATGGGCATCCGGCTGATCCAGCTGGTGGTCATGATCGCCGGCAGCTATCTCGTCATAACGGGAGGGCTGAGCAATGGCGGTTTTGTCGGCTTCCTGCTTTTGGTCGGCGTCTTCGTACGTCCAATCGAGAAGATCAATTCGGTGATCGAGACCTATCCCAAGGGCATCGCCGGCTTCAGGCGCTACACCGAGCTTCTCGACACCGAACCCGATATCGCCGACCGCCCGGACGCCAAAACCGTCAGCGGCCTCAAGGGCGAGATAGAGTATCGCGATGTCAGTTTCGGCTACGGCGACGGCAAGCCGGTGCTCAGCGGTGTCAACCTGACCATTCGTGCCGGTGAAACCATCGCGTTTGTCGGTCCGTCAGGCGCCGGCAAGACCACCATCTGCTCGTTGCTGCCGCGCTTTTACGAGGTTGATTCCGGTGCGATCCGCATCGATGGCATCGACATCCGCGACATGACGCTGGCCTCGTTGCGAGGCCAGATCGGCATTGTCCAGCAGGATGTGTTCCTGTTTGGCGGCTCGGTGCGCGAGAACATCGCCTATGGCCGTCTCGGCGCCTCGGACGCTGCCATAGCCGACGCCGCCCGAAGGGCGCAGCTCGATGTCATGATCGATGGGCTGCCGGCCGGCTACGACACGATTATCGGCGAACGCGGCGTAAAACTGTCGGGCGGCCAGAAGCAAAGGCTGGCGATCGCTCGCATGTTCCTGAAAAACCCGCCGATCCTGATCCTGGACGAGGCAACATCGGCACTCGACACTGAGACCGAGCGTGAAATCCAGCGGGCGCTATCAGAGCTCGCCGAAGGCCGAACCACGCTGATCATCGCGCACCGGCTGGCCACCATCCGCGGCGCCGACCGCATCGTCGTTGTCTCGGAGTCCGGCATCGTCGAGCAGGGGTCTCATCACGAGCTCATTCGTGCCGACGGCGTCTACCGGCGGCTGCACGACGCTCAACACCTGGTGTCGTCGCGTTAGGGCGGAGCCCAACCGGGGACCGACGGCCGCCGCTTCACCTGGCGGCCCGGGTCTCCTGGCCAACGCGGGAGACGAACGCACCAGGCCTGGTCTCTTCAGCCTCGCGCCGTGCCAGCGAGTTGCGCAGCAAGGCGATCGTCTCGCGGCCGGTTGTTGCGATCTCGCGCGGCCTGTCGATCCCGACCATCATGAACTCGTGGATCCCGAGCCCGGCATAGGCCAGCAGCGACAGCGCAACCTGCGCCGGCGGCCCGGCGAGATCGACAGCTTTGTGGCTGGCCGACGAGGCGCCCCGATGGATGCGTACCGGAAGCGCGAAGCGCAGCTTGGCGGCCCGGCCATGTTCCGCCGCCGCCCCACGCACGCGATCCATCAACTGCCTGATTTCATCGATCGAGCCCGGCGCCAGTTCGAAGACATCGGCATGCCGCCCGGCAACCTTGAGCGCTGTTCCCGACTGTCCGCCAAGGCGAATGGTCAGGTCGGCGCCGTGCGGCCCCTTGCGCTCGATATAGCCGCCCTTGATGCTGTAGAACGCCCCTTCATGGTCGAAGGGCCGTTCGTTCGACCACAGCCGTTTCAACAGCACCAGATATTCGTCGATGCGCTGCCAGATGACGGTATGCCCAACCGGGCGCGTCTCGGCATCATCGTCGCTCAACGGCTCGCTGAGCATCCGGAGCGCCAGCCTGCCGCCGCTTTTCGCGTCGATGGCCGCCAGTTGCCGCGCGGCGACCGTTGGCTCGATGACACCAGCCCAATGGGTGAGCACGACCTCCAGCGACGCGGTGCGGTCCAGCACCTGCGTGGCGAGATCCATGTTGGTGAGCAGGCCGGCAGAATCGTCGACGACGATCTTCTGGAACCCGCCGTCCTCGATCAGCCCGAGTTTGGTCGCCGTCTCGGCGAAATCATAGAAGAAGGGCACGGTGGCATCGGCGGGATGCGTTTTGCCCGGAACGTGGGTAAACTCGATCGGCATTGCCATCTCCTCCATCTCTGGAATCATTGATGCGGCGTTCGGACCTCTGGTCGCGCGAAAGCGCACCGGGATCCGGTTCATTCAACTCCGATTGCCTGAAAGGCGCCTAGCCCCAGTCGATCTGAATGCTCAGGGGATAAGACCCAGAACAACTGCCCCGGTGAACACAAACGCGAGGGCAAAGACGAGATAGGCGAATGCGCCGGCATAGGCCGGCCGAAAGGTCTGCGCATTGGCCAGTCTCTGGCCGCTGCTGTCGCTCCGGGTGTTCTGGATATAGGACATATCGACCTCCGTCTTGGCCGTTAATCTATAAAATCAGTAGACTTTGTCGATTGCTATTTTTCGCCCATATGCAGAATAATTTTTTCTGATTTAGTCAATAATTGGGATGCAATTGCTGACCGAGCGCAGATGGACGTCAATCGACATGCCATGCCGGTTTGAGGCGGCACACTGGAATGGACCTATATCCATGTCTGACTGCACCCACTTCGCGCATTGGCCGCCCGGCTGATGAGGGATAGCATCGCCACATAAGCGGCGATGCAAAATCATCAAACGGGCATGGGAGCAGAACATGGGCACAAGACTGGCTGGCAAGGTCGCCATCATTTCGGGCGGCGCGACGGGAATGGGCGGAGCGGCGTCTGAGCTGTTCGCCGTCGAAGGCGCAAAGGTGGCGATCATCGACCGCAACGGCGAAGCGGCTGCCGCCACGGCAGCGGCGATACGCGCGCGGGGGCACATCGCCGAACATTGGGTGGCCGACGTATCCGACGAGGCGCAGGTCGAGGCGGCGGTAAAAGGGGCGACTGAAAAACTCGGCCCGGCCACGGTTCTTTTCAATCATGCCGGCACTATTGTCATAAAACCGTTCCTGGAAACGACGGTCCAGGAATGGGACTGGCTGCACGCGGTCAATGTGCGCTCGATGTTCCTGATGACGCGCGCCGTGCTGCCGGGCATGATCGCGGCCGGCGGCGGTTCGATCGTCTGCACCTCGTCGATCTCGGCGGTGGCGGCAACACCGATGGAGGTGCTTTACGACACCACCAAGGGCGCCTGCCACATGTTCGCCCGAGCCATCGCCGTCGAGTTCCGCGACCGCAACATCCGTTGCAACGCGGTCTGCCCCGGCTTCATCCGCACACCGCACGGCCTGCGCGAGGTCGCTGATCTCGGCAAGCTCGGCGTCGATGTCTCCGACGCCGCCCTTGCCGCGCAGCAGGGCCGCATCGGCGAGCCGGAAGAGGTGGCGAGGGCGGCGCTTTATCTCGCCAGCGACGAGTCCAGCTTCGTCAACGGAACGCACCTGTTCGTGGACAATGGATTTACCGCGATGTGAGGTTTTGCAGGGCCAGCTTGGCGCCTTTACCCCTACCCCGTCGATCGGGGGAGGGGAAAGGACGCCAAGTCCTACTCGCCTACCGCTCCTCTCGCCGGAACGGCTTCAGCAGCGCCGACGGCGCCACGGCATTGCGCGACATGACGGCCATCGCCACGATGGTGAAGATGAAGGGCAGCATCAGGAACGCTTCATAGGGAATGTGCCCGAGCCCGCTCGCCTGCATGCGCAATTGCAGCGCATCGACAAAGGCGAACAGCAGTGCCGCACCGGCCGAGCGCCATGGATCCCAGCGGCCGAACACGACC
>JBDSLV010000257.1:0-3958 GCA_039916205.1 Mesorhizobium sp.
CGCCGCATCATCGGCGTCATGATCGAGAGCAACCTCGTCGCCGGCCGGCAGGACGTCATCCCCGGCAAGCCACTGACCTACGGCCAGAGCATCACCGACGGCTGCATCGACTGGGCGACCACCGAGACCGTGCTGCACGGGCTTGCCGGCGCGGTCGAATGGCGCCGCTCAGCGCGCCGGGCGATGATGGAGAACCGCCAGGGCGCCGCCTGAGGCGGCCGGCGATTGCGGCATTGAAGGCGGCGGCATCCGGGTTTCGGACCGGTCTTACGCCGCCTTCAAGCCCTCCCAGGCGGTGAAGACGGAGATGGCAAACAGCAGCAATCCGGCGGCGCGGCCAACAATTGCGGTCGCACGCGGATTGGCAATCAGAAGGTTGCGGCTGCGGCCGGCTGATATCGCGAGCCCGCCATAGATGGCAAACTGCGTGAGGACAGTCAGCAAGCCCATGATCGTCGCCTGGGCCCAGATCGGGCCGTAGGCCGGCTTGAGGAATTGCGGATAGACCGCAAGCACGAACAGATAGGCTTTGGGGTTGATCAGGCAGGTCACGGCTCCCTGCCGAAACGCCTTCCATGCCGAGCGGCTCCCGGCCGGTCCATCAGTGCCGACCGTGATGGAGCTGCGCATCAGCGTGATGCCGATATAGGCCATGTAGGCGGCACCGATGATCAGCAGCGGCTTGAACAGGATGGGCACGAAATGCACCAGCAGGCCGACACCGATCGCGCCGTTCAGCGTATGCACCACACCGCCCAGCATGACGCCGCCGGTCGCGGCAAGTCCTCGGTTGATGCCGCCGGTCAATGCGTTGGCAAGCACGAACAGCATGTCCATGCCGGGCACGATGATGATGCCCAGAAGCAGCAGAAAGAAAATCCAAAGATTTTGTGCGTAATCCACGTGTCAGTTGCCTATCGTTCATCGCGGGCAGGCCGCTACGGAAGTTGTTGATTTTCAGATCGATAGGCGGTCCTATAGGTCAGCCCAATTGACAGGGTATTGTCAGTAGCGATCAGGACACCGAGGAAAAATGCGCAAGGCCTCGCGCCTGTTCGAGATCATCCAGATCCTGCGGCTGGCCAAGCGGCCGGTGACGGCGGCGATGATCGCCGAGCGGCTGGAGGTGACGACACGTTCGATCTATCGTGACATTGCCGCACTTCAGGCGATGCGGGTGCCGATCGAGGGCGGACGCGGCATCGGCTATATCCTGCGCCCCGGCTTCGATCTGCCGCCGCTGATGTTTTCGATCGAGGAGATGGAGGCGATCGTTCTGTCGCTGGCGTTGCTGGAGCGCACTGGCGACAGCGAGCTCAAGCAAGCCGCAAAACGCGTCGGCGCCAAGATCGCCGGCGCGGTGCCGGCTCCGTTGCGCCAGACACTCGAGGCCAATGCCTTGCATGCCTGGGGTTTCGCGGCACCATCGGCCGCCGCGATCGACCTGGCGCTGGTGCGCCGTGCCATCCGCGACGAAGAGAAGCTTGATCTCTCCTATCGCGACGAACAGGGCCGGCCGACGCAGCGCATCATCCGCCCTATCGCCCTCATCTATTACGCCGAGACCGCCAACATTGTCGCCTGGTGCGAGTTGCGCCAGGCGATCCGCAATTTCCGCAGCGACCGGACCGAGGATTGCCGGGCGGCGGGCCTGTGGTTCAAGGGCGAAGGTGACCGGTTGCGACAGATGTGGGTGAATGGGTGGGAAGCGAACGCGCTGGCCAGCGGCGGATAGAGCCTATCTCACATCAACCCAGCGCTTCTGGTCGAACGAACGCGCCATCGCATGCACCGTGCGCTCGATCTCCAGCCCTTCCGCGAAGTCGAGAATCCGCGCCGGCTTGCCGGCCAGCCGCATCAGCAGTTCGCGGCATTCGATGATCTTGAGATCGTTGAAGCCGAGCCCGTGGCCGGGCGCCGGAAGGAAAGCGTCGTAAGGCTTGTGGTGCGGCGCCACCAGGATGGTGCGGTAGCCCTGCTCGGTCGGACGGTCCGCCGTGAGATAGAGCTGGAATTCGTTCATCCGCTCCTGGTCGAACAGGATCGAGCCCTTCGAGCCGAAAATCTGGATGGCGATGCGGCCCTTGCGGCCCCAGGCCGAGCGGTTGACCAGCAAGGTGCCGGCAATGCCGTTTTCGAGATGCATCAGCACACTGGCGATGTCGTAGGTCTCGACCGCGCGGCGGCCACCAGCCGCGAGCTTGCGGTCCGCCTAGGGCCTGGCCATGTCGCAGATGACGCTGGCGACGCGGCCGAACAGCACCGAGACCAGCGATAGCGGATGCACGGCGAAATCGTCGAGCGCGCCATAGCCGGAAGCGGCCTCGTGCTTCCAGAAGAACAGCGCTTCGGGATCGGCCATGAAATCCTCATCCATCTCGATGCGCAGATGGTTGACCTCGCCGATGATCTTTTCATCGAGCAGAGCGCCGATGTGACGGATAGCCGGGCTCTGGATGTAGTTGTAGCCGAGTGCGGCGACCTTGCCGGATGTCTTCGCCGCGGCCGCCATGGCCTCGGCTTCGGCAAAGCTCGGCGCCATCGGCTTCTCGCACCACAGATGCTTGCCGGCTTGCAGAATGGCGATGGCCATTTCCGGGTGGAACTGGTTGGGCGTGGTCAGCGAGACGATGTCGACTTCGGGATCGTTGACGACGGCGCGCCAGTCGCCGGAGCCCTTGGCGAAGCCGAATTCGCTCGCCTTGCGCCTGGCGAGATCGTCGTTGACCTCACCGAGATGGACCAGCCTCGGCTTGTTCACATCGGGAAACACGGTGCCGACCGCATTCCATGCAATGGCATGGCACTTGCCCATGAAACCCGTACCGATAAGACCGACGCCGACCATTTCAATTGTCTCCGCTGCCAAAATGCTTGCGTGGATGAATTAATCCATTTTTCCTCAGAATGGAATGTCTGCCTCATTTTTTATGGCGTTCTTGCGCAAGCCCGTTATGATAGGGCAGGAGAGGACATCCATAGATGAGCCTGGGCAGAGCAACGATGGACGAACAGGTACCTCGCGACTTCGAGACATTGCGCGCCACGATCCTCGATCGCCGTGAAAGCCTGCCGAAACGCATCGCCCAGATTGCCGCCTATGCGTTGGACAACCCTGATGACATCGCCTTCGGCACTGCTGCCAGCATCGCCGCCTCGGCCGGCGTCCAGCCCTCGACTTTGATCCGCTTTGCCCAGCAGCTTGGCTTCGACGGCTTCACCAGCCTGCAGCAGGTGTTTCGCGAAAGGCTGCGCGAACGAAATTCCTCCTATGACGAACGGCTGCTCGCCTTGCGCGCAAAGGCCGAAGGCGGCGCCGGCCACCGGGCGATCTTCGATGGTTTCGTCGCCGCCGCCAGCACGTCGCTCAACGACATTTCGCGCACGCTGGACGAAGCGCATCTGGAAGATGCGATCGCCCTTCTGGCCAAGGCCGAGACGATCTATGTGCTGGCCAAGCGACGCTCTTACCCGGTGGCGTCCTACATTGCCTATGCGCTGGGCAAGCTCAAGATCCGCAACCAGCTCATTGAATCGGCTGCCGGGCTGAACGCCGAGATGATCGGTTTCGCCACGCCGGCGGATGCCGTCATCGCCATCAGCTTCTCGCCCTACGCGCCGGCCACCATCGAGGAGGCGCGCGCCATTTCCGAGCAAGGCGTGCCGATCGTGGCCATTACCGACAGTTCGTTCTCGCCGCTCGCCCAGTTCGCAAAGGTCTGGTTCGAGGTCGCCGAGGCGGATTTCGCCGGCTTCCGTTCGCTGTCGGCGACGATGGCGCTGGCCATGGCGCTGACCGTCGGCGTCGGCGAGAAGCGGCGCGATACGGGCCGCAAGCGCAAGATCTAGACGACCTCCACGGCAGCCTCGCCCGCCGCCAAAAGCCGGGCGGCGTCGCGCGCGGGCGGCGACCCGAACTGGCGGGCATACTCCCGGCTGAACTGAGAAGCGCTCTCGT
>JBDSLV010000258.1:0-6838 GCA_039916205.1 Mesorhizobium sp.
GCCTCGCCATTCTGGATATCGGTAGCGCGGCTGCGATGGCCATCCGGCACCGGAAGCCAGGGCTTGCCTGGGGAGAAACCGGCATTGTCGGCACCAGCCTCCCAAACCATCGGAGTACGGCAACCGTCCCTGCCCTTGAAACCGGGCCAGAAGCGGATGCCATAGGGGTCGCGCAAGTCCTCGAAAGCGATCTCGGCCTCCGGCAGCCCAAGTTCCTCGCCCTGGTAAAGGCAGATCGAGCCGCGCAGGCAGGACAAGAGTGCGATTGAGAATTTTGCTACCGCGTCCGGATCACCACCCGGCCTTGTCCAGCGCGAGACATGGCGCACGACGTCATGGTTGGAGAACGCCCAGCAGACCCAGCCGTCGGCGACCGCGGCCTCGAAGGCTTCGACACAGCCGCGCACATGCGCCGCCGAGAATTGCGGACCGAGCAGGTCGAACGTGTAGCACATGTTGAGCTTGTCGCCGCCGGAGGTGTAGGCGGCGAGCGTCTGAAGCGAGCGGCCTTCGTCACCCACCTCTCCGACAGCCGCGCGGTCTTCATACTCATCGAGCAGCGCCCTGAAGCGCCTGAGGAAAGCCAGATTTTCCGGCTGCGTTTTGTCGAACAGATGCTCCTGGTAGAGGTAGGGATTGGTCTCGGTGTTGGTGCCGGCCACGCTCGACGCCAGGGGCGGATTGCTGCGCAGCCAGCGGTCGTGAACATAGTAGTTGACCGTATCGAGCCGGAAGCCATCAACGCCGCGTTCCAGCCAGAACCGAACCGTTTCCAGAAGCGCATCCTGAACCTCGGGATTGTGGAAATTCAAGTCCGGCTGCGAGGCCAGGAAATTGTGCATGTAATATTGCTTGCGGGTCGAATCCCACTCCCAGGCCGGGCCGCCGAAGACCGACAGCCAGTTGCTGGGCGCCGTGCCGTCAGGCCTGGAGTCGGCCCAGACGTACCAATCGGCCTTTGGGTTATCGCGGCTGCCACGACTTTCGACAAACCAGTCATGGCGATCAGAAGAATGCGACAGGACCTGATCGATGATGATCTTCAGGCCAAGCCGGTGCGCCTCGGCGATCAGCGCATCGAAATCTTCCAGCGAGCCGAACATCGGGTCGACGGCGCAATAATCGGAAACGTCGTAACCCATGTCAGCCATTGGCGACTTGAAGAAAGGCGACAACCAGACGGCGTCAACACCCAGCGATGCGACATGGGCGAGCCTCGATGTGATGCCCCGCAAGTCGCCGCTGCCGTCACCCGTCGTGTCCTGAAAGGAGCGCGGATAAATCTGATAGATGACGCAGCCGCGCCACCACTGGGCATTCTCACTCGCCGCCATTGCGATTTTCCCTGGTCAGCACCTGCTCGCCTTTGCGTTCGCTCATGAAGGTTACCGAGCGCCCTGGCAGCGGCCGCGACATGTCAGCGGCATCGGTCAGCGTTGTTAAGGCCGGTGCCCAGAAGAATCCCGGACGCTCCGGCAGCGTGACCATACAGGCGCGGCGATCGCCGTTGATGATAACCGCAAGGCGCGTTTCGTCATCGCCGACATCATCAAGCAGCATGACCAGGCGATGCCGGCCGGGATCTTGCCAACCGGTTTCATCAAGTGGCGCGCCCGCCTCGGTCAGCCAGACAACATCCGGCATCTCGGAGCCAGGCAGCGGCTGGCCGGTCAGGAACCGCGTGTCGGAAAGCGCTGGCAGAGCACGACGCATCGCGGCGAGCAGGCCCGCATAACTTTCCAGCGCCTGATCGCGTCCACTCCAGTCAAGCCAGGTCGTCTCGTTGTCCTGCGCATAGGCGTTGTTGTTGCCATTTTGGGTGCGGCCGAATTCGTCGCCGGCGGTCAGCATGATCGTGCCGCGCGAGGCAAACAACGTTGCCAGCAGAGCATGCTGGTCGCTCAATCGTGCCTTAGAAACAGCCACATCGCCTGTATCGCCTTCGATGCCGTTGTTCCACGACAGGTTCTCGTCGTGACCGTCGCGGTTCTGCTCGCCATTGGCCTCGTTGTGCTTGTGCTCATAGGCAACGATATCAGCCAGCGTCATCCCATCGTGCGCAGCGATAAAATTGACGGTGCGGCTCGCCGGCTGCCCGCCTTCGGCAAAGACATCGGATGAGCCGGCAAGCCGTGTCGCCAGCGCCCCGATCATGCCGGCGTCACCCCGCCAGAACCGCCTGACGTCATCCCGGTATTTGTCGTTCCACTCCAGGAAAGGTGGCGGGAAATTGCCAAGCTGATAGCCACCCGCGCCGATATCCCAGGGCTCGGCGATCAGAATACGATCCGCCAGCAGCGCGTCCTCGCGCATCGCCGTCAGCAGCGGCGCATCGGTGCTGAATGTGCCGCCCACCCGACCAAGAATGGGCGCAAGATCAAAGCGGAACCCATCAACGCCTGCAAAACCGACGAAGTGGCGCAGCGTGTCGAGAACCATTTCCCGAGCGATGGGGTGGTCGCAGGCAATGGTGTTGCCGGTGCCGGTGTCATTGACCAGCCTTCCGTCCGGCGTGTGCCTATAATAGGCTTGGTTGTCGAGGCCGCGCAGCGACAAAGTCGGCCCAAGCCTGTCACTCTCGCCGGTGTGATTGAAGACTAGGTCGAGGATGACGCCAATGCCGGCTCGCCGCAGCGCGGCGACCGTATCCCGCAACTCCATGATGCCGCCTGGTGCGAGGCGCGGATCAAGCGCCATGAAGGTCACGGGATTGTAGCCCCAGGCATTGCGAAGCCCAAGCGGCGGCAGATGACGCTCGTCGATCGAGGCCGTTACCGGCATCAGTTCGACCGCGCTGACGCCAAGCTTTCGCAGATGCTCGATGATCACAGGGTGAGCAAGGGCCGCGATCGTGCCGCGCTGCGTCTCCGGTATATCAGGGTGAAGCATGGTGAAGGCGCGCACCGGCACCTCGTAGATCAGGCCGCCGGGCTGGAACAATGGAGGCTCAGATGGCACGCGCTTCGGCAACGCGGTGGCGATTGCCTTGGGTATCAGTGGTGCCGTATCCGCCCCCTCGCCTCTTCGCGCGGCAAGCCGCCAGTCATAGCGATATGGCCTGTCGATCTCTAGTGCATAGGGATCGGCCAGCAGTTTGTCGGGATCGAACCAGAGGCCCCTGTCAGGCGCATAGTTGCCGTCGGCGCGAAACCCATATCGGGTGCCTGCTGCGAGACCGGGCACGAACCGGGTGTGGACGCCTTCGCCTTGCGGCTCGAGTTGAAGCCGGTCGACTTCGCGATTTCCTGTCGCGTCGAAGATCGAAACCCAGAGCCTGGTGGCGGTTTGCGACCACACGGCAAAACGGATCCCGCCTTCTGCGACAAACGCTCCAAATCGCTGCGCTTCGCCGGTCTGGGCTCCAGCTTCCTGTTTGGCCATGATCTTGTCCGAAAACCGGTTTGCGCTCTTTCGGATCACGGTTGGCTGCTCAGGTGATGACGCTCGGTTTTGGGCGGCCGGTATGGCGGTGAATCGCGGCGATATCATCAGCCGCGGCTATCAGATCGGCAAGTGCGGCCTGCGTATCGAGGTCATGCCGGTTCTTGTCCGGCTCGTAGCGCTCGATGTAAACGCGCAGCGTAGCGCCCGATGTGCCGGTGCCGGAGAGCCGGAAGACGACACGCGAGCCCCCCTCGAACAGCACCCGGATGCCCTGATGCTCGCTGGTCGAGCCATCGACCGGATCGTGGTAGGCGAAATCATCGGCGCTGGCGATCTTCATGCCGCGCACGCTGGTGCCGGGCAGCGAGCCAAGCTTGGCACGCAGTTCGTCAACCAACGCGTTGGCACGCTCGGACTCGACTTCCTCGTAGTCATGGCGGGAATAGTAATTGCGCCCGTAAGCCGCCCAGTGCTCGGTAACGATCTGCTTGCAGCCCTCGCCGCGCGCGGCCAGAATGTTGAGCCACAAAAGCACGGCCCACAGGCCATCTTTTTCGCGGACATGATTGGAGCCGGTGCCGGCACTTTCCTCACCGCAGATCGTCGCCATGTCGGCGTCAAGCAGATTGCCGAAGAACTTCCAGCCGGTCGGCGTCTCATAGATGCCAATGCCGAGCTTTTCGGCGACACGATCTGCCGCGCCGCTGGTCGGCATCGAGCGGGCGATGCCCTTGAGGCCGGCTTTGTAGCCGGGCGCCAGATGGGCGTTGGCGGCGAGCATAGCCACCGAATCGGATGGGGTGACGAAAATGCCCTTGCCGATGATGAGATTGCGGTCGCCGTCGCCGTCGGATGCCGCGCCGAAATCCGGCGCGTCCGGCCCCATCATCTCATCATAGAGATGCTTGGCATGAACCAGGTTGGGGTCAGGGTGATGGCCGCCGAAATCCGGCAAGGGTTTGAAGTTGCGGCAGGTGCCGTTCGGAGCGCCAAGCCGGTTCTCGAGAATTTCCTTGGCGTAGGGACCGGTCACCGCGTGCATGGCGTCAAACCGCATGCGGAAGCCATATTTGAAATTGGCCCGGATGGCGTCGAAATCGAACAGGCTCTCCATCAACTCGGCATAGTCAGTCACCGGATCGATGATCTCGACCGCCATGCCACCAGCCTTGACAGTACCAACCTTGTCGATGTCGATCGTCTCGATGTCGGCGATCTTGAAGCTCGAAATCGTCTTGGTCTTTTCGAAGATCGCGTCCGTCAGTTTTTCCGGTGCCGGGCCGCCATTGCCGGCATTGTACTTGATGCCGAAATCTTCATGCGGACCACCCGGATTGTGGCTGGCCGACAGGATGATGCCGCCGAAGGTCTTGTATTTGCGGATGACATGCGAGGCGGCCGGCGTCGACAAGATGCCGCCCTGCCCGACCATCACCTTGCCGAAGCCGTTGGCGGCCGCCATGGCGATGGCTTTCTGGATGACTTCGCGATTGTAGAAACGGCCATCGCCGCCAATGACCAGCGTCTTGCCCTGGAAGCCGTCCAGGGCGTCGAAGATCGACTGGATGAAATTCTCCGCATAGTGCTCCTGCTGGAACACCGGCACCTTCTTGCGCAGCCCGGAGGTGCCGGGCTTCTGGTCGAAGTAAGGTTTGGTGGCGACGGTGCGTATCATGCGTCAGGCAACCCTTTTCGAAATCAGCAGGCGGTAAAGTTCAACGTATTTCTCAGCGCTTCGATCCCACGACACTTCGGCCTGCATGCCTTGGCGCTGGATCGACGTCCATATTGCCGGATTGGCGTGCGCATCCACGAGACGGCGGATGGCGTGCAGCAAAGCGCCGGGATTGGCGGGCGCGAACTGGAAGCCGGTTGCCACGCCCGCCGAAACAGCGGCCTCGTTGGCATCGATCACCGTGTCCGCCAACCCGCCTGTGCGGGCAACGACTGGCACGCAGCCATAGCGCAACCCGTAGAGCTGCGTCAGGCCACAAGGTTCGAAGCGCGACGGGATGATGATGGCGTCGCAGCCGCCTTGCATGGTGTGGGAAAGCCCCTCGTCGTAGCCGACGACAACGCCGATACGGCCACGATGGCGGGCGGCAGCGGCCAGCAACGCGCCTTCAAGGCCGGCATCGCCCGAGCCAAGGATCGCCAGCCGCGCACCAGCCGCGACAATGCCGTCGACCACCGTCGCGAATATGTCCATGCCCTTTTGCCAGGTCAGCCGGCTGACCACGCAGACGATCGGGCTGTCGTCGCGGTCCAGCCCGAAACGTTCTTCGACCGCGGCTTTGTTGGGTGCGCGGCTCTCGAGCGTTTTCGCGGTATAGGTGGACACCAGATGCTTGTCGGTTGCGGGGTCCCAGATGGCAGTGTCGATGCCGTTGACGATGCCGTAGAGATCCGAGGAGCGCATGTTGATGAGGCCGTCGAGACCCATGCCGAATTCCGGCGAACGGATTTCCTGCGCATAGGTCGGGCTGACCGTGGTGATCGCCCAGGCCGCCTGCAGGCCGGCCTTGAGAAAGCCAACGCCGCCATAATATTCAACGCCGTCGAGCGCCATCGCTACCGCCGGCAGGCCGAGCTCGCCAAAGATACCGGCGCCGAACTGGCCCTGGAAGGCCAGATTGTGGACGGTGATCATCGACGGGACACCGACTGCCTTACCGTAGCGCATGTAGGCCAGTGTCATCGCCGACTGCCAGTCATGGGCATGGACGATGTCGGGCTGGTAGCCCGATATGGCGCCGCCGGCGATATCGCCGCCAACCTGACTGAGCGCCGCGAAGCGCTTCCAGTTGTCCGGCCAGTCGCCCCCGGTGGCATCGCCATAGGGGCCGCCGGGACGATCAAACAGATGCGGCGCGTCCAGCACGAACAGATCGAGCCCGGCGATTTGGACCGCGTGGACCGAAGCCTTGCCGCCTTGCAGCAGGGGGTACTGGTAGACGGCCTTCTTTTTCTTGAAGGCAGCCATCACGGTCGGAAAACCGGGAATGAGCGTGCGCACGCTGACGCCCTTGGCGGCCAGCGCTATGGGCAGGGCGCCGGTCACGTCGGCAAGCCCGCCAGTCTTGATCAGCGGGAAAATCTCAGGCGTGACCGACAGAACCTGCATGCGGTTATAACTCTTTGTTTCTACGCAACTCCCTAGGGAAAAGCGGGCGCCTTCCCCGGGAAAACCGCTACACACTTTTCCTGGAATTGCTCTAACTCTTTGTTTTCACACAATTCCGAGCGGAACCCGTTGCTGCTCTACAATCCCAATTTGTCAATCATGTCCTGCGTGACCAGGCAGATGCCTTTTTCGGACACACGGAAACGCTTGGCGTCGAGAACCGGGTCTTCGCCGACCACCAGTCCTTCCGGTATCCTTACACCGTGGTCAATCACCACGCGCTTCAACTTTGCGTTCCGGCCGACATGAACGTCGGGCAGCATGACGACT
>JBDSLV010000259.1:0-4393 GCA_039916205.1 Mesorhizobium sp.
CGCAACCTTCGTTGCCATCGCGCTGGCGACAATCCTGGCCACGACCGAACCTTCGCAATACGGCACGGCGCTGACGGAGACTCTGGGCTCATCTCCGCTGCTGTTCTTTGCCTTTGTGATGCTGACCGAGCCGCTGACGGCGCCGACGACGCGGTGGCCGCGCATCGTCTTTGCCGCCATCGCAGGCTTTCTTTTTGCCCCGAACATCCATGTCGGCTCATTCTATTTCACGCCTGAACTGGCACTCTTGGTCGGCAACATCTTTGCCTACGCCGTAAGCCCCAAGGGACGCTTCGTGCTGACATTGGAGCGCATCGAACAATCGGCCGTAGACAGCTACGACTTCATCTTCAGGTCGCCGCGAAAACTTGCCTTCCAAGCTGGTCAGTATCTTGAATGGACGCTTGGCCTCGACCGGTCCGACAATCGCGGCAACCGCCGCTTTTTTACGGTCGCCTCGGCGCCCACCGAGGCAACCGTCCGGCTTGGCGTCAAGTTCTATCCGACCTCAAGTGCCTTCAAACAGGCGCTGGGCAGGATGAAACCAGGCAGCACCATCCACGCTTCTCAACTGGCCGGCGACTTCACCTTGCCTGCCGATCTCGAAACCAAGGTTGCCTTCCTGGCCGGCGGCATCGGCATCACGCCTTTCCGCTCGATGCTGCAATATCTCATTGACCAAAAGGAAAAGCGGCCGATCCTCCTCCTCTATGGAACTGAAAGCCAAGAGGACATCGCCTATCGCGAAGTGCTCGGTGCCGCTAGACGCGAGCTGGGCATCAGGACGGTCCATGCCGTGGCCAATGGAGCCAAGCGCGGCCAATATCCGGGATACATTGACGAGCGTCTGGTTCAGCTGGCCATCCCTGACTATATGGAGCGGACCTTCTACATTTCCGGCCCCCAGGCCATGGTCAAGGCGCTGCGCCCGAAGCTGCTGGCCATGGGTATTCGCCGTTCGAAAATAAAGGTCGACTACTTCCCCGGCTTTGCCTGAGCTTCAGCCGTGTTGCGGCAGGTCGATGGTCACGACCAAGCCCGGATTCGCATTGGTCATGGTCAGGCGTCCGTCATAGGCTTCGACAATGTCTGAAACGATGGCCAGGCCCAGGCCGCTGCTGCCGCCCTTGCTGTCGAGCTGGACGCCTCGCGACAGGGCGGATGCCCGATCCGAGTCGGGAATGCCTGGGCCGTCATCGGCGACGACGATGGTCACCTCGCGCGCCGTGGCGGATGCACTGATGTTGACCGATGATTTGGCGAAGCGCGCCGCGTTCTCGACCAGATTGCCGAGGATTTCAGAAAGATCGCCCTCGTCAACTGGCGCCATGAAATCCGCTGGGACGTCGATCCGAAACGAGAGCTGCTTGCCGCTTGGGGTACGGCTGACGACGGCGATAACGCCAGCTGCCGCTTCCCAGACTCGGCACGACGCCTCGCTGGAAACCCCGGGCGCGAGACGGGCGCGCGCAAGTTCCCGCTCGACATGGCGTCGGATTGCTCCAGCACTCTTCTCGATTTCGTCGGCGAGCTTAGTCTCCCCCTTTTTGCGCAAGGCGCGAATGTCGGCCGACAGCACCTGCAGCGGCGTCTTGAGGCCATGTGCCAGGTCGGTGGCACGCGACCGGGCGCGGGCCAGGGCTTTCTCTTGCACCTCGAGCAGGCGATTGATTTCATCGGCGAGCGGCTGCACCTCGCTTGGCGCCATCACATCAAGTCGCGCCGTGCGGTGAGCGAGCACATCGCCAACGGCGACCCTGAGGTTTCCCAGCGGAGCAAGGCCAACAGTGATCTGGATGAAAAATGCCACCATGAGGGCGCCGGCGAGCAGGATTAGCGCGGGTGTCAGATCGCGGACATAGTCGCGTACCGAGACTTCCACGCTACGATGGTCCTCCGCCACAATGGCGCGAAAGGACCGGCCGTCGGCATCGGTTATCGTACGCTCGACGGCAATTGTGAGTTCTCCGTCAGGTCCCTTCAGCTCCTGGATTTTTCTCAGTTCGCCGCTGCTTCCCACGTCAGGCAATGCAAGTGTAGCATCCCACAATGACCGGGAGCGAACGAGGTTGCGGGTGACGATATCCTCGACCTGCCAGTAGTATCCGGACAGAGGTCTTGTGAAGCGCGGGTCGGTCAGACCCGGCTCTACCGACAGCCGGCCGTCGGAAGCGAAGCTCGTAGCACCGATCAGTTCGTTGATATCGACCGTCAGTTCGGTGACGATACGCCGCTCGACATTTAGTTCGAACAGATAACGCAGCCCGACTCCTGCAACTGCAAGAGCAACGAGGATCGAGATTGTCGCCGCCGACCAGAGCCTGAAGCGGATTGAATTCCCCATCAGCTGGTCTCGTCGGGCACGAAATATCCAAATCCGCGACGCGTTTCGATGACATCGGCGCCGAGCTTGCGGCGCAGACGCGCGACGATGACCTCGATTGTGTTAGGATCGCGGTCATTCCCGGATTCGTAGAGATGCTCCGCGAGTTCGGTTGGCGCCACCACTCGCCCGGCATGATGCATCAAGAATGCCATGAGCCGGTATTCTAGAGGTGATAACGCTACGGCAACTCCACGCAGCGAGATGCGCATCTGGCGCGTGTCGAGGAGCAGCGGCCCGGATTTCATCACCGGCGCCGCTTGGCCTGTCGAGCGGCGCAAAATCGCGCGCAACCGCGCCAGCAGCTCATCCATTTCGAACGGCTTGGGAAGGTAATCATCCGCACCCGCATTGATGCATTCGACACGTTCGGTCCAAAGGCCCCTGGCGGTCAAGACAAGTACAGGAAAGCGGCGCGCATTGGCCCGCCAGCGCTTCAGCACCGTAAGGCCGTCGAGCTTTGGCAACCCAAGATCCAGAATCGCCGCATCATAGTTCTCGACGTCGCCCGCAAACCAGGCGGCTTCGCCATCGCGCACGGTGTCGACGGCCATACCGGCGGCTTTAAGGACTGCCACGATGTCGGTCGCGATGCGGGGCTCATCCTCGGCGAGAAGGATCTTCATCAATCACCATGCTCGCCATGCATGACGGCACCCGCGCTGGCGTCCACATCAACAATCTTGCGGCGGCCGTCCGAGGCAACGATCTGGAAGCGATAAACCCATCGATCGTGTATTCGGATAAAATCGACTGCCACGATCTCGCCGGGAACCTGAGCGCGGACCAGTTTCATGATGTTGGACAGGCCCTTTATTTCGCCATGCTCGTAAAGGTCTCGCGCCCGATCATGATCGCCATCATCATCCACGTCCGCGCGCACGGCGAGGGGCCAAGCCAGGACAAGCCCGACCAAGCCTACTATCGCAACACGCCTAACTATCGTTGCATGCACCTTAATGCCCACTTCCACCCGCGCAGTCCTTCGGGGTCACTTTCGCAAGCCCATTTTTCCCGGTAACATTTGCCGGAGCACGTCGTCCTTGCGAACGAAATGATGCAAGAGGGCGGCGGCAGCGTGCATCCCTGCAACGATAAGTATGAGAATGGCGCAGAGGCTATGCAATTCTCTGATGAATCCAGCCGTGGCGCGATCCGGTAGATATGGAGACGGGATGGTGAACAAGCCGAAGAAACTTAGGGCGTCGCCCCTGTACCAGGTCAAGAGGACGCCGAGAACCGGAATGGCCACCAGCAGTGCGTAAAGCAGAAGATGTGTGGCCTTGGCCGCCCACCGCTCGACCTGTTTCACTTCCATGGGCAGATCCGACGCGTCCATGGGCAGCTCCGGCGCGCCCCACACCAAGCGCAGGCACACGCGCACAATGACAAGCGCAAAAAGCAGCAGGCCAAACGAAATGTGGAACCACCAGACGAAATCGCGGCCGGGATCGCCCCGCGGAAAAATGTCTGCGACATACGTCAGGCCATAGAGTCCGACGACCAGAACGAACACGGCCCAGTGGATGGCCTTCTGGGAGACTGAATAAGTAGGGTTCATCTGAGCAATCCAGTTTGGAGGTAACTCTAATCAGCCATGATCTTGTCAAAGCCTTGTTGCCCATGAGGGCGTCTCCGCACCTGACCTAGGCGAATGTGCCCATAGGGGACCACTTCAATCCATTGACAGGTCGTCAGGCGACGTCAGCCGGTTCGGCCTTGCGTTTTCGGCCCGTGATCATCGCCCAGATCAGGTTTTCACGATGGCGAAAGCTTGCCAGCGCGACCCCGCCAAGATGGAGAAAGACGAGCAGCAGTAGGCCGTGCGCCGCCAGGCTGTGCGCAGCTTCGACCCACGACACGCCGAAATAGGCGTCCGTCGTCATTAGCCAGCCGGTCAGTGCGGTCGAACCTATCGCCGCAATCAGCACGATCACCATCGCACCGCCGGCCGGATTGTGGCCGATGTAGCGGGCTTCGCGGCCGCTCAGTATTGCCGAGAGATAGCGC
>JBDSLV010000260.1:0-11259 GCA_039916205.1 Mesorhizobium sp.
CGTCTTTCAGCCGGATATGGCCTTCGCGGATCAGCGCACCACCAATGCCGCTGCCATGGAACGACGGCTCGACCGCCAGCGGCGCCAGCGCCACGGCTGCGAAGCTCTTGCCGCCATTTTGCACGAATAGCCGCGAAAACAGGATATGGCCAACCACCTGGCCGTCCTCTTCCGCCACCAGTTCGACGACGGCGTCGCCGCCGGTAACCAGCGCGTCGACCAGCCCGGCCTCCGCCTGCTGGCCAAATGCGTGTTCCTCGACAAGGCGTATGGCCTCGCGATCCCGCGGCGTTGCCGCGCGTATCGACATCATGCTCATGAGAATTTCATTCCTTTTTCGATCTTGGCCCCGCGCAAGAATTCCTGCGCGGCGGCAGGCTTTCCGCCCGCCCGTTGAACTTCGACCAGTCTGACCGCGCCCGCTCCGCAGGCTACCGTCAGCCGATCATCGAGAATTCCTCCCGACTCGCCCAAATCCTCCGAAGGTGACAGGCCTTGCGAAAGCGTCGAGCGAAGCAGTTTCAGCCGCTCCATGCGGCCGCCAATTTCAGTTTCGGACCAGGCGCCGGGAAAGGGCGACAGGCCACGAATGTGATTGTGGACCTCAACCGCCGGCCGCGTCCAGTCCACGCGCGTCTCGGATTTATCGATCTTTTTGGCGTAGGTCACCCCGTCCACTGCTTGGCGCGTAAATGTCAGGGTGTTCCTTTCCAACCGCGTCAGCGCGTCCACAATCAGCGCGGCACCAACGCCCATCAGCCGATCATGCAGATCGCCGGCTGTCATATCGGGTTCGATGGCGCATTTTTCAACCATTCCCACCGGACCGGTGTCCAGGCCCGCTTCCATGCGCATCACCATCATGCCGGTCTCAGCGTCTCCGTTCATGATTGCCCGCTGGATCGGTGCGGCACCGCGCCAGCGCGGCAACAGCGAGGCATGGCCGTTGATGCAGCCGAGCCGTGGGGCTTCCAGAACGGCAGCCGGCAGGAGCAAGCCATAAGCGACGACCACGGCGATATCAGCCTGGAGAGCGCGAAACGCAGCTTGCTCGGCCTCGTCCTTCAGCGACACCGGGGCGCGCGTCTCGATGCCCAGCCGCTCGGCCTCGCGCTGCACCGGTGAAGGCGTGAGTTCCAGCCCGCGCCGCCCCGCCGCGCGCGGTGGCTGCGTATAGACGGCTGCAATCTCGTGACCGGCCTCGGCAATCGCGCGCAGCGTCGGCACCGAAAACTCCGGTGTGCCCATGAAGATGACGCGAAGGGGCATTGCCGGCCCCTATCCCACCAGCTTGCCTGGCGGCTTGTCCTTGGCGAGCTTCTTGAACTTCTTCACCACCATGTCGCGCTTCAGCTTCGAGATATGGTCGATGAACAGGACGCCGTTGAGATGATCGATCTCGTGCTGCAGGCACGTCGCCATCAGCCCTTCGGCCTCCATCTCCTGCAACTGGCCGTCGCGGTCGAGATATTTTACCCTCACGGAGGCCGGGCGCTCGACCTCGGCGTAATAGTCCGGGATCGACAGGCAGCCTTCCTCGTAGACGGACCGCTGGTCGGCGCTTGAAAGGACTTCAGGGTTGATGAAGACATGCGGCGCCGGCGTCTCGTCTTCCTTGGCAAGGTCGATCACCAGCATGCGCAGCGGCTCACCAATCTGGATTGCCGCCAGCCCTATGCCGGGTGCGTCATACATGGTCTCCAGCATCTCGCCGGCTAATTTGCGCAAAGGCGCGTCGACGCGCTCCACGGGCTTGGAAACCTGGCGCAGGATCGGGTCGGGAAGGATGATGAGCGGCTTGATCGGCATGGCGTTCCACCTAAGACCTCCGACGAAAAGCGTCAACCGGGGCGCTTATCCCTCGTTCACGTTTTGATCTGTGCCAGCCGGCCGAATCGGCTATGCTGTCCACATGAATGATCTGACGTCCATCCTTTCGGAGCCTGTCGCACGGCTCGGCGCCACCACGATCACCCTCGGCCATGCACTGGTGTTTGGCGCGTTGCTGTTCATCGGGCTGTTCCTGCTGCTGGTCGTCGCGCTGTGGCGATCGGCCAAGGCGCGTACCATCGCTGCCGCCGAAGCCGCCGACCATGCCCGCGACGCCGAGGCGCGGATGGCCGGTATCCTGCAAAGCCAGTCGGAGATGCAGGGCCGCATGGGCGCCATCGCCGAAGTGTTCGGGGCACGGCAGGCGGAACTGACGCAGTCGATCGGCCAGCGGCTCGACGCCATGACCGGCCGCATCGGCCAGACGATGACCGAGCAGACCAAATCGACGCATGAGAGCCTGGCCAAATTGCAGGAGCGGCTGGCGATCATCGATACGGCGCAAGGCAACATCCAGTCGCTGGCCGGTCAGGTCGTGCAACTGCAGGCAATCCTCTCCAACAAGCAGACGCGCGGCGCCTTTGGCCAATCGCGGATGGAGGCGATCGTCGCCGACGGCCTGCCGCATGGCGCTTACGAATTCCAGGCGACCCTGTCGAACGGCAGCCGGCCCGATTGCCTGGTGAAGATGCCGAATGGCGCGCCGTCGCTCGCCATCGATGCCAAATTTCCGCTGGAGGCGTGGAATGCCATCCGCGCCGCCGATGGCGCCGAGCTGCAGAAGGCCGCTTCGCAAGCCTTCCGCCGCGACATCGAGATCCATGTCCGCGCTATCGCCGAGAAATACCTGATCCAGGGCGAGACGCAGGATACCGCCTTCATGTTCGTGCCGTCGGAATCGGTGTTCGCCGAGATCCACGAGAATTTCGAGGCGGTCGTCCAGAAGGCGCATCGCGCCCGTGTCATCATCGTCTCGCCATCGCTGCTGATGCTGTCGATCCAGGTCATCCAGGCGATCCTCAAGGATGCCAGGATGCGCGAACAGGCGCATCTGATCCAGGGCGAGGTCATCCGGCTGATGGAGGATGTCCAGCGCGTGGACGAGCGTGTGCGCAAGCTGCAGGTCCATTTCGGCCAGTCGGCCAAGGATATCGATGATATCCTTGTCTCGACATCGAAAGTAACAAAGCGCGGCCAGAAGATCGAAGCGCTGGAATTCGGCGTACAGCCCGAGGGCGAGGCCGGCCCGGCTTCGCCGGCACCGATCGCCAGGACCGAAGCCGGCGCACGCGTCGCCGACTCAAAAACCGGGCAGCTCAGGCTGCGGGTTGTCGAGGGCGACGACTGAGGCGCGGGAGGAGCGCTACTGCTCCTCGACGATCGCCACGCCTTCGAATTCCGGCAGCCAGTGCAACGCCGAGCGGTGCCACTTCTGCTGCCTCGGCACCAGATCCTCGCGCTGCCGCGCGGTTCCCGCCCTGACCCCATAGACCTTCGGGCCATCGCCAACCGATGTCGCGTAGAGATGCGAGCCGCAGTCGGCGCAAAAGGCCTGGGCGCGCTTGGCGCCGCTCGCTCCGGTCTTGATGTAAATTTTCGGCGCACCACGGGTGATCCGATAGTGATCCTGAGGCGCGGGAACGGTGACGCGGAACGCGGTGCCGGTCAGTTGCTGGCAATCGGTGCAGTGGCAGATCGAGGTCTTCTGGGGATCGACCTCCGCTTCGTAGGTGATGGCGCCACAATGGCAGCCGCCGTCGATTTTCATTTTCCTGCTCCTCCTTGGTTGCGATCAGCCGGTCAGCCGGGTTCGTCTCCGGAAGCGGCCTCAATAACCTTGCGGCGCCGTTCCCAGGTCCCTGTCGTCTGCGGCTTGACGAACAGCCGCGTGATCTCGGGC
Organism: Mesorhizobium sp.; assembly: GCA_039916205.1. Classification (GTDB taxonomy): domain Bacteria; phylum Pseudomonadota; class Alphaproteobacteria; order Rhizobiales; family Rhizobiaceae; genus Mesorhizobium. The sequence goes on from JBDSLV010000260.1 coordinate 3,731, forward strand.
ATTTCTGTCTTCAGCTTCGTCTCGAGGCGCTCGACACAGGCTTCGATTTCGGGCGCCGTCAGATGATCCTCGAATTCGATGCTGAGGCCGGCGACAATCTCCGCTGGGCCCATATGGACCGTCAAAACACCATTGGCGCGCTGCACGGCCGGGTCCTGCTGGACGATGGCCAGCACCTTCTTCTGCACTTCGGGCGAGGCCGGCTCGCCCAGAAGCAGGCCCTTGCTTTCACGCGCCAGGAAGATCGCTGTCGCGCCGAGGATCAGCGCGATGCCGATCGAGGCAGCGCCGTCGAGTTCTGGTATCTCCAGCACTTCGGCCGCCAGGATGCCAGCAAAGGCGACGACAAGGCCGAGCAGCGCGGCGCTGTCCTCGAACAGCACCGTATAGACGCTTGGGTCCTTGCTGCGCTGTACCGCCTCGAGCCAGCCCTGTTTGCCCTTCTGCTGGCGGAACTCCTTCAGCGCCACCAGCCAGGAACTGCCTTCGAACAGAAAGGACAGGCCGAGCACGATGTAGTTGACCTTGGCATTGGCGACGGGTTCGGGTGCCATGATGTGTATGACGCCCTCATAAAACGACACGCCGGCGCCAAGCGCAAAGACCAGCAAGGCGACAATGAAGGACCAGAAATAGAGCTCGCGGCCATGGCCGAGCGGATGGGTGCGGTCCGCCGGGCGGGCGGCACGGTGCATGCCGTAGAGCAGCAGTCCACCATTGCCGGTGTCGACCAGCGAATGCACTCCCTCGGACAGCATCGCTGAACTGCCGGTGAAGAAGGCAGCGGCGAATTTGGTCAGCGCGATGGCGAGGTTGCCGGCAAGTGCGGCGTAGATGACCCTTTTCGACCCGCCATGCCCGGCCATGGTGTGCTGCCCCCGTTCAATCCGCTCAGTCTAGAGCCTGTTCCATCACGATGGAATCACGATGGGGTTCTATCTGTTGTTCAAGCATAACGCGCGAACCGCCGGGGCGTTCAAGCGGATGGGCAAGCGGCGGTTAGGCCACGATCTCTTCGGTCCACACCTTGAAGCCGGCGAGCGTACCAGGCCCGAAAATATGCGTCAGCGGCACGTCGGCGGCGTCGCGGCCGGAAGCGATCAGGATGCGGCCGATGCGGGGCGCATTGTTGCGTGGGTCGAAAGCATGCCAGCGGCCACCGAGATAGACCTCGATCCAGGCGCAGAAATCCATGCTCGACCATGGCTTCGGCATGCCGATGTCACTGATATAGCCGGTGCAGTAGCGCGTCGGGATGTTGAGCGCCCGGCAGAAAGTGACAGCCAGGTGGGCGAAGTCGCGGCAGACGCCGCTCTGCTCGCGATAGGCTTCCGCGGCGGTCCGGGTCGGCCGCGCGTTGCCATAGTTGAAGACGATGTGGTTGTGGACGAAGTCGCAGACAGCCTGCACACGCGGGATGCCGAGTGGTGTATGGCCAAACAACCGCCAGGCGTCGCTGGCCAGCAGGTCGCTCTCGCAAAAGCGGCTGGGCAACAGGAACAGGAGCGTATCAGAGGGCAGGTCGCGCACCTCGTGCTGCCAGGCCATGAGGTCGCCCATCTCGAAAGTGCCGGGGTCGCGTATCACCGCATCGGTGCCGAAGGTGAAGCGGCCGGCCGGAGCGACGAAGCGGTTGCACCAATTGCCGAAACTGTCGCGGTAGCTCTCGATCGGCACCGGCGGGTTGGAAATCAGGAAATCCGGCCGTTCGAGATCGGAGGCACGGGAATAGTGGACATTGAGCATGGCGATGAGCGGCGTTTCCTGCGGAAAATCGAAGCTCATCTCGCAGCCGATGTGGATTCGCATTGTCGTCCTGACCGGCCTGCCTGTTCACCGCCTGGCGAAAAGCCTGGCGATGCTGCAGTGCGAAGACGAGCATGACACGGACCGCCATGGTTTACGAGTAAATTAGAAACCGGTTGAAAGCCGCCGGCTGATGGCAGCGGCAGGCGCTAGCCTCTTGCGGTAAGGCGTTTCTCTTGTTTCACTTCACTTCCCGCAATTGGAGGAACGAATCATGGCTAAAGGCGCGATGAAGGCAGGCAAGGAAGCCCGCAAGCCGAAGAAGGATGCCAAGAAGCCCGTAGCGGCCCCGGCCCTGAAGGCGCCGCCGGTCAAGGCTATGAAGCTCAAGGACAAGTAAGCACCGGGCAATCCGTTTCGGCGCATGATTTCGACCGGCGGCATGAGAATGCTGCCGGCGTTTTCATTGATCGGGCGCGCAGAGTGCCTATATCCGTATGGCGGGGACGGCCCCGCGCCTCAAAAACCCGTCGGGACGACCCGCCAATCCTTGATTGAGCATCGGTTTGTCCGAATTCCACTTTTCGGCCCGATGCTCCCGATGGAGCGTTCCTGATGTCGTGGATTCTTCTCTTCTTTGCCGGCCTGTTCGAAATCGGCTGGGCGATCGGCCTTAAGTACACGGATGGCTTCACCAAGCTGATGCCGACGCTGCTGACCGTTGCCTCGATGGTCGTCAGCCTCACCTTGCTTGGCCTGGCGCTGAAGGCGCTGCCTGTCGGCACCGCCTATGCGGTGTGGACCGGCATTGGCACGGTCGGCACGGCGCTACTCGGCATCTGGCTGCTGGGAGAGCCGGTCACAGCCATCCGGCTGGCGTGCATCGCGCTTATCGTAGGCGGGATCATGGGGCTGAAATTCGCTGCCTGATACCTGCGGCAAACGCCTTCAGGGCCGCTGTGGGGCGACCCTGTTCCTTGCTATTCGGTAGCTTAGCGCGCCGGCTTGGCCCGCCCGGGTTTAGCGGGCGGAGAAGCCTGGAGGCGTCCTGCCGGTGCGCTGCTTGCGCGCGGCATAGCGTGCATCACGCTTGGCCTTGCGCTCGGCTTCGTCAGCCAGCAAACGAGCAATGCGCTCGTTCTCTTCGGCTTCCCGAACTTTCGCGTCAGCCTGCGCTGCCTCGTCGGCGGCGATGCGCGCTGCTTCAGCAGCAGCCTCGCGCTCGGCCTTGTCGACCGCTTCGCGTGCCTGCTTTTCCTGCTTCAGCCTGGCCTTCTCGGTCTCGCGTATCTCGCGGGCCTCGAGGATTGCCTTGCGTTCGGCCTGGCGTGCCAGCACTGCGGGATCGTCTGCCGCCGGCTTTGCCTTGAAGCGCTCCAGAAGCGCCTTCTTTGCCTCGTTCGCGGCATTGCGCCGCTCGAAAACGTCTTTTTCCCTATAAATAGCCAAGTCCACTTCCCTGAAGTCAATTCGCGACGCTTACATACGCGCGAATAGCGAGAGTTCAAGCGCCAAAACGTCATGCCAGCTATGAAATTCCGGGATGTTGCGCCCAAGAGACGCCTTTTCCAGACGAAATCGACATGCACTGTTCACACCCGGTCCTCTGGCGGCGTGGAGGGCGCGTCGCTACCTCTACCGCAACAACCAACACACCAGGATGACATTCAATGGAACTCGGTCTCTACACTTTCGCCGACGTCAGCCCACAGCCGGGTCCCGGCGCCATCGGCCCGCACGAGCGGCTGCGCAACCTGATCGAGGAGGTCGAACTCGCCGATCAGGTCGGCCTCGATGTCTTCGGCCTTGGTGAACATCACCGCCCCGACTACGCCGCCTCCGCGCCGGTTGTGGCGCTGGCTGCCGCCGCCGAGCGCTCGAAGCGCATCAAGCTGACGAGCGCTGTCACTGTCTTGTCCTCCGACGACCCGGTGCGGGTGTTCCAGCAGTTTGCCACGCTCGACCTCCTGTCGGGCGGACGCGCCGAGATCATGGCCGGGCGCGGCTCGTTCATCGAGTCCTTCCCGCTTTTTGGTTACAATCTGGAGGACTATGACGAGCTGTTTGCCGAGAAGCTCGACCTTCTGCTCGCCATCCGCGACAGCGTGAAGGTCACATGGTCCGGCAATCTGCGCGCGCCGATCAACGATCGCGGCGTCTATCCCCGGCCGTTCCAGGACCGACTGCCGGTGTGGATCGCTATTGGCGGCACGCCGCAGTCCGCCGCACGTGCCGGCGCGCTCGGCCTGCCGCTGGCGCTTGCCATCATTGGCGGTGAGCCCGCACGTTTCGCGCCGCTGTTTGACCTCTACCGCGAGGCCGCCAAGCGGGCCGGCAGCGATCCGGCCAACCTCGCCACCAGCATCAACGTGCACGGCTTCATCGCCGAGACGACCGAAAAGGCGGCTGACGACTTTTACGGACCGCAAGCCGAAGTGATGAACCGCATAGGCCGCGAACGCGGCTGGGGTCCGACATCGCGGGCGCATTTTGACCAGGCGCGCAGTCCGGACGGCGCGCTGTTCGTCGGCAATCCCGAGCAGGTCGCGGAAAAGATCGTCGCCCAGCACAAGATCTTCCGCAATGACCGCTTCCTGCTGCAGATGGCGATCGGCACCATGCCGCATGCCAAGATCATGAAGGCGATCGAGCTCTATGGCACCAAGGTGGCGCCGATCGTGCGCAAGGAAACGGCGGACGCCATACCGGCGCTAGCTTGAAGTCATTGTAGGGCCGCGTAGCGGACCCACGCCCTTGCCGGCTAACGGAACCTTGATCGCACCTGGGCGTTTCGATGGTCAGGCCGCGCCAATTGCGGTGCGCCGCTGAGGGACTGTCATGAAAGCCGAACCCGCCGTCTTGGGTGCGGATGTTGCCGAGGCGGATGAGACGCGCGCGGTGACGCGCGCCGACACGCATCTGATGCGCTCGCTGCTCGTCGGCATCTTCCTGTTCATGACCGTCTACGCGCTCTACTTCGCCCGCGCCTTCTTCATGCCTGTGATGCTGGCGTTCCTGCTGGCGCTGACGTTGACCCCCATCGTTCGCTTCCTGCGCAAACGCGGCATTCCCGAAGTGGTGTCGGCAACGCTCCTTGTGCTGTTGTCGATCTTTGTCTTTGCCAGCGCCGGCTATCTGCTCAGCGGCCCGGTCATAGACCTCATCAACAACACCTCCTCGATTGGCCAACAGCTGGGTGAGCGGCTGGCGCAACTGCGCCGTCCGTTCGAGAAGATCATGCAGATCTCGCATCAGCTGGAGACGCTGACCGAGACCTCGCAGGAGCCGGGTGTGCAAAAGGTCGTCGCGGCGCAGTCCGGCATCCTGTCCTCGGCGGCCAGCAACATCCTGGCGGCGGGCACAAGCTTCACCATCATCTTCGTGCTGTCGCTGTTCCTGCTCGCCTCCGGCACCATGTTCTACGAAAAGATCATCCAGTCCTTTGCCAGCCTCAGCGAGAAGAAGCGGGCGCTGCGCGTCGTCTACGATGTCGAGCGCGAAATCTCGCACTATCTGCTCACTGTCACCATCATCAATGCCGGGCTCGGCACGGTCATCGGTCTTGGCTTGTGGGCATTCGGCATGCCCAATCCCCTGGTCTGGGGCGTGGCGGCCGCACTGCTCAACTTCCTGCCTTATGTCGGGGCACTGATCACCATTATGCTGGTGGCGGTGATGGCACTAATCAGTTTCGACACCATCTCCTATGCCTTGCTGGCGCCGGCTTTCGTGCTGTTGTGCGACATTGTCGAAGGCCAGTTCGTAACACCGATGGTGGTTGGCCGGCGCCTCGAAATCAATGCGGTGGCGATCTTCATCGCCATCGCCTTCTGGTCATGGCTGTGGGGGTTCGTCGGCGCCCTGATGGCGGTGCCGTTGCTGGTCGTCATCAAGGTGTTCTGCGATCATTTCGACGGCTTGAGCCATGTCGGCAATTTCCTGGCGGCACAACAGACCGCGACCGTCGTGGAAGACCCTGACGGCGACGACGGCACGGCGCCGGCATAAACCGGCGGCCTCAGTTTGCGGCACCCCGACCGAATGCCTATATCCGGCCCGTCACAGGCTGGTCCCTTCCCATGAGCGATGCCCTCTTCGATCTCGACGCCTATCTCGCCCGCATCGGCCATGCGGGTCCGAGGGATGCGTCGCTGGACACATTGAAGGCGCTTCACCTGCTCCATCCGCAAGCGATCCCGTTCGAGAATATCGACCCGTTTCTGGGGCACCCGGTGCGGCTCGACATTGGCGCCCTGCAAGACAAGATCGTCGCCAGGGACCGCGGCGGCTATTGCTTCGAACACAATCTGATCTTCATGCATGCCTTGAAAGCGCTTGGCTTTGAAGTCAGCGGCCTCGCCGCGCGGGTTCTATGGGGCCAGCCCGAAGGCGCTGTCACCGCGCGCGGCCACATGCTGCTGCGTGTCGAGCTCGACGGCCGGACCCATATCGCCGATGTCGGCTTCGGCGGCCTGACCCTGACAGGGCCGCTGCTGCTTGAGCCCGCCGTCGAGCAAAAAACCCCGCATGAGACGTTCCGCATCGTCGAAGCGGACGATCATTTCCGCCTGCAGGCCGCGATCGGCGGCGACTGGCGCTCGCTCTACCGTTTCGACCTGCAGCCGCAATACGAGGTCGACTATTCCATCACCAACTACTTCCTGTCGACCAATCCGACATCGCATTTCCTCACCTCGGTTATCGCCGCGCGCGCCATGCCCGACCGGCGCTACGCGCTGCGCGGCAACCGCTTGTCGATCCACCATCGCGGCGGCCGCAGCGAGCAGAGGGAGATGGCGACAGCCAGCGAACTCGCCGACACGCTGGAGAGCCAGCTCGGCATCATCATTCCCGACCGCGCGGCCTTCGAGGCCAAGGTGCGGCAGATGAACATCACAGAGGCCTGATCCATGACCGCTCTTTCCGTTCTCGACCTGTCGCCGATCATCGAAGGCAGCGATGCATCGCAGTCGCTGGCCAATTCGCTCGACCTTGCCCGTCATGCCGAGCGGCTGGGCTACCAGCGCTACTGGCTGGCCGAGCACCACAACATGCCGGGCATTGCCAGCGCCGCCACGGCGGTCGTCATCGCCCATGTCGCCAGCGGCACCAAGACTATCCGCGTCGGCGCCGGCGGCATCATGCTGCCCAACCATTCGCCGCTGGTCATCGCCGAGCAGTTCGGCACGCTGGCCGCCCTGCACCCCGGCCGCATCGATCTCGGCCTTGGCCGCGCGCCCGGCACGGACATGGGCACGGCACGGGCGCTGCGCCGCAACCTCGAGGCCGGCGTCGACAACTTCCCGCAGGATGTCGTCGAACTGATGGGTTATTTCCAACCGGCTGAAGAGGGCCAGCGCATCCGCGCCGTGCCCGGCGAAGGCCAGACCGTGCCGATCTGGATTCTCGGCTCAAGCCTATATGGCGCACAGCTCGCCGCCATGCTCGGCCTGCCCTATGCGTTTGCCTCGCATTTCGCGCCAGCTGAACTCGACCATGCGCTGGACATCTACCGCTCACGCTTCCAGCCGTCGGACCATCTCGACAAGCCGCATGTCATGCTCGGCCTCAACGTCTTTGCCGCCCCGACCGATGCCGAGGCGCGGCTGCTGTTCACCTCGCTTCAGCAGGCCTTCGTCAATCTGCGCACAGGCCGGCCGGGCCGGCTGCCGCCGCCTGTCGAAAACTACGAGCACGACCTCGACCCGATGGCAAAGACCATGCTCGGCCAGGCATTGTCCTGCGCCGTGGTTGGCTCACCGGAAACGGTCCGGCAAGGCATT
>JBDSLV010000261.1:0-7628 GCA_039916205.1 Mesorhizobium sp.
CGATCGGGCCGATCGTGGTCTGGCCGCAAAGCCTGAAGACGGCGGTGTCGTTGATCCTGCGCTCGAAAGTCCCGATCGTCATGCTGTGGGGCGAGGACGGCGTGATGATCTATAACGATGGTTATTCGCAGTTCGCTGGTGGTCGCCATCCGCGGTTGCTGGGCTCCAAGGTGCGTGAAGGCTGGCCGGAAGTCGCCGACTTCAACGACAACATCATGAAGGTTTGCTTGCATGGCGGCGGCACGCTCGCCTACCGCGAACAGGTGCTGACGCTCAACCGCACCGGCAGGCCCGAGCAGGTGTGGCTCGACCTCGACTATTCGCCGGTGCTGGATGAGGGCGGCAAACCGGCCGGCGTCATCGCCATCGTCATTGAAACGACCGAAAAAGTCACCGCCGAGCGCTGGCGCGTTGGCGAGCGCGACCGTCAACGCCAGATGTTCGATCAGGCGCCAGGCTTCATGGCCATGCTGTCCGGCCCCCAACATGTCGTCGAACTGAGCAACGCCGCCTACATGCAGCTTGTCGGCCATCGCGACATCATCGGCAAGCCGATCCGCGAGGCCCTGCCGGAAATAGCAGGACAAGGCTTCTTCGAACTGCTTGACCAGGTGTTTGGAAGCGGCGAGGCCTTCATCGGCTACGCCCTCAAGGCCGAGCTGCAACGCACGCCGGGTGCCGCGAAGGAGGACCGCTTCATCGATCTCGTCTATCAACCGGTGAGCAGCCCCGGCGGCGAGGTCATCGGCATCTTCGTGCAAGGCGTCGACGTTACCGACCGCCTCGTTGCTGAAACCGCGCTGCGCCAAAGCGAGGCCCAGTTTCGTACCTTCGCCGAGGCAATGCCAAACCATGTCTGGACCGCCTCGCCGGAAGGCCTGCTCGACTGGTTCAACCCGCGCGTCTACGACTATTCGGGCAAGATGTCGGGCGAACTCGACGGCCAGGGCTGGACCGCTATCGTCCATCCCGACGATATCGGTTCAGCCGCCGAAAAATGGCAGAGCGCCCTCGCCGCCGGCGTCTTTTACGAGACTGAATTCCGGCTGCGACGCCGTGACGGCGTCTATCGCTGGTTCATAGCCCGCGCCGTGCCCATCCGCGATGCCGAAGGCGAGATCGTGCGCTGGATCGGCACCAACACCGACATCAACGACCAGAAGCAAGCGACACAGGCCCTGCTTGAAAGCGAGCGCCGCCTGCAGCTGTCGCAGTCCGCCGCCGGCATTGCCGCGCTTGAACTCGACATCGCCAGCGGAACCGTTGTCGGCTCGGAAAATTTCTGGGACCTGTGGGGGCTCAGCCCGCGCGAGAGCTGCCATATCAGCCTGCTCGAAAACATCGTCATCCCCGAAGACAAGGACATCCGCTCCAATCCCGAGACCCGAGAACAGGGCACGGCGGTGCCGAATGTCGAATACCGCATCCGGCGGCCCGACACGGGCGAGATGCGCTGGCTGTCGCGCCATATCGACTTCGTCCATGACGAGACCGGCAAGCCCGTCAAGATGTTTGGCGTCATGCAGGATGTTACCGACCGGCGCGAGGCGCAGACCAGGCAGGAACTGCTGACGCACGAGCTTGAGCACCGCATCAAGAACATCCTCGCCATGGTCGCGGCCATCGCCTCGCAGACGCTGCGCAACACCGACATCGCCACGGCAAGCGCCACCTTCAACGAGCGTCTGCGCGCGCTGGCCAACGCGCACGATATTCTCAACAAGACCCGCTGGACCAGCGCTTCGATGCGCCAGGTGATCGACAACACCATCGCCGCCTTTCCGGCCGAACAGATCTCCGTCTCCGGACCGGCCCTGCCGATCAACCCGAAGATGGCGCTGACGCTGGCTCTGGCTGTCAACGAACTGGCCACCAATGCGCTGAAATACGGCGCGCTGTCGGTGCCCGATGGCAAGGTGTCGATCGAATGGTCGCTGCGGCCATCATCCGAGGCCGATGGCCAGACCAGGCTGATCTGGCGCTGGCGCGAACACGGCGGCCCAGCGGTCACCCCGCCGACACGACGCGGCTTTGGCCGTTTCCTGATCGAGCGCGTCTTCGGCACCGATTTCGGCGGGTCGGTACAGATCGATTATCATCCCGACGGCGTCGAATGTGTGTTGAACGCACCGGCACCCCAGTTGCCGACCGCGCGCTACTGACTACATAAGGCCTGTCATGAGCACCCAGCCTCCCGCCACGGTCCTTGTCGTCGAAGACGAGGCCTTCCTGTTGTTCGCCATCGCCGACGAGTTGCGCGAGGCGGGATACAACGTGCTCGAAGCCAGCAATGCGGACCAGGCGATAGCGCTTCTGGAGGCACGCCAGGATATCAGCCTCCTGTTCACCGACATCGACATGCCGGGCTCCATGGACGGACTGCGGCTCTCCGCCGCCGTGCGCGACCGCTGGCCGCCGGTCAAGATCATCATCACCTCCGGCAAGCGCCAGCCGGCGCAGGAGGCGATGCCCAGCGGCGGCGTCTTCCTGCCAAAGCCCTACGCCCCGGCGGCGGTCGCCGCCACCATCCAGGGGCTGCTCGGCTAGCTGCGCAGGCCCTTCGCTGAAGGCCTTTTAATCCACCTCGACGGCAACAACCGCCGCGCAGTCGCCGGCCTTGACCAGGCCGGGAAAATGCCGTGCCGCCAGCAGTCCCGACATCTTCGCGCGGATCTCCTGCGGCGCCATGCCGGTGCGGCCGGTGGAATGGATGCGCGCCAGCACCGCGCCCTTTTCGACAGGCTCGCCCAGATCGGCCATTGTCTCGATCATGCCGTCCTCCTCGGCGAAGGAGAAACAGTCGCCCGACGGCATGTCGAGCCACTGGGTTCTGCCCTTCTCGACCGCCCCAGCAACGATACCAGAATGGCGCAGCACATTGAGCACGCCGCGCCTTGCGATCCGCACGGTTTGCGCGCGCGAGGTGCCGCCGCCGCCAAGCTCGGTGCTGACGAACACCTTGCCCATTTCCTCCGCCGCCGTGTCGTACATGCCGATGGCGTCGATTTCGATCATGCGCATCGAGAACGGTGCGGAGAATGCCGCGACCGCAGCAAACGCCTTCTGCTCCAAGGCCTTGTCCTGCACCGTGTGAGCGGCACAAAAGGGCACGAAATCAAGCGTCTTGCCGCCGGAATGAAAGTCGAACACGATGTCGGCGCGAGGCAACAGGTCGCGCTGGAAATAATCGGCGATCTTCTCCGTCACCGTGCCGTCGGAGCGGCCGGGAAAGCTGCGGTTCATGTTGCCCTTGTCGATCGGCGACGTTCGCGTGCCGGCGCGGAACGCGGGATAATTCATCGCCGGTACGATGACGACCGTGCCGCTGACCTGACCCGGATCAAGCGTGCGCGCCAGATCGTAGAGCGCCAGCGGCCCCTCATACTCGTCGCCATGGTTTCCGCCGGTCAGCAGCGCCACCGGTCCTTGGCCGTTGCGGATGACGCAGATGGGGATCATCACCGAGCCCCACGCCGAGTCGTCGCGGCTGTAGGGCAAGCGCAGGAAACCGTGCTGGATACCGTCGCGGTCGAAATCGACGGTAGGCGTGATCGGCGATGGGCGCGGACTGGACATCGGCTTCAATCCTTCACCACCAGCTTGCGCGGCACATTGGCCAGGCATTCCACGCCCGTTTCGGTGATCAGGATGGATTCGGTGATTTCCAGCCCCATCGTCTCCAGCCACAGGCCGGTCATGAAATGGAAGGTCATGCCGGGCTTGAGTTCGGTGCGGTCGCCGGGGCGCAGGCTCATGGTGCGTTCGCCCCAGTCCGGCGGATAGGACAGACCGATGGAGTAGCCGGTGCGGTTATCCTTGACGATGCCGTATTTCTTCAGGACGGCGAAGAAGGCGTTGGCGATGTCCTCGCATGTATTGCCGGGCTTTGCCGCCGCCAGGCCCGCATCCATGCCTTCGAGCGTCGCCTTCTCGGCATCGAGAAATTCCTGCGTCGGCTTGCCGAGGAAGACGGTGCGCGACAGCGGGCAATGGTACCTGTTGAAGCAGCCAGCGATCTCGAAGAACGTCCCCTCGCCCGACTTCATCGGCTGGTCGTCCCAGGTCAGATGCGGCGCCGAGGCATCGGCGCCCGACGGAAGCAACGGCACGATCGCCGGATAGTCGCCGCCGATACCGTCGACGCCGCGCGTACCGGCATCGTAGATCTCGGCGACGAGATCGCATTTGCGCATGCCGACTTCGATCTTGTCGACGATGCGCTGGTGCATCGCCTCGACGATCCGGGCAGCCTTGCGCATATAGTCGATCTCGGTCGGGCTCTTCACCGCGCGCTGCCAATTGACCAGCGCGGTGGCATCGACAAAGCGGGCATTGGGCAGATGCTTCTGCAAGGCAGCGAAGGCGGCGGCCGAGAACCAGTAATTGTCCATCTCGACGCCGACGGTGAGTTTGCCCCAGCCGCGATCGGTCAGCACGCTCGACAGGAAATCCATCGGGTGGCGCTCGGTCGACTGCACATAGTGGTCGGCGTAGCCGACGATGTTGTCATGCGCGAGATAGGCGGTGCGCCGGGCGCCGTTGGCATCCTGGCCACGCCCGTACCAGACCGGCTCGCCCGAAGGCGGTACGATGACGGCCTGGTGGACATAGAACGACCAACCGTCATAGCCGGTCAGCCAGGCCATGTTGGAAGGGTCGCTGACGACAAGCAGGTCGACGCCCTTGGCCGCCATGGCTTGCCGGGTCTTGGCGAGGCGGTCCGCGTATTCGCCGCGCGAGAATTTCAAGTTCGGCTGCATTGTTCTTGGTTCCTCGTTTGTTGGGCCTGGAGCCTGCTCCCGTGGCCAGCATCAGCTTTCGAAAATCGTTCCGGCTTTCGCGGCTCGCGCACGATCGCGGGCAAGTGTGGCGATCGCCGTGTCCTGCACGCCGGTACCCGTGAGGTCGGCAAGGGTGATGTCGCTGGCCGAGCGCCTGCCTGGCCGTTCGCCGGCGATGATCTGGCCAAGCTCCGTCACGTCAGCTTCGGCTGCCATCACGCCAGCCGCGATGGCATGGTGCAGTTCGCCCAGCCGCCGCGCCTGGCGCGCGCTGTCGGCGACATACAGGTCCGCCATGCGCAGAATGGCCGGCGCGATCTCGTTCTTGTGCTCGGCATCCGATCCCATGGCGGTGATGTGCTGGCCGGCGGAAACGAAGCCTGCCTTCACCAGCGGCTCGGTCGACGGTGTCGTGCTAACGATGATATCGGCGCCGGCAACCGCTCTTGACGCATCCGGCTCCGCACGCACCAGAATGCCGAGCTTTTCCCTTAAAGTGCCGGCCATCTTTTCCGCCTTGACGGCATCGCGGGCGCAGATGCGTGCCTCGGCGATCGGCCGCACCAGCATCAGCGCTTCGAGCTGCAGCCCGGCCTGGACGCCGGCGCCAAAGATCGTCGCCACGGAGGAATCTTCCCGCGACAAATGCCTGGCCGCAACAGCGCCGGCCGCCGCCGTGCGGACATCGGTGAGATAGCCATTGTCGAGCAGCAGCGCCTCGACCAGACCGGTCGTGGCCGACAGCAGCACCATCATGCCGTTGACGCTTGGCAGGCCAAGCTTGGGATTGTCGAAAAAGCCAGGGCTGATCTTGATGGCAAAGCCATCGACACCGGGCACATAGGCGGTCTTCACGTCGACCTCGCCGCGATGCTCGGGAATGTCGAGCCGCAGGATCGGCGGCATCGCCACAGGCAAGGTGGCGAGCGCGCGGAAAGCATTTTCAACGCAGGCGACGGCATCGAGATCAAGCGTCACGATCTTGCGCAGGTCCGCTTCGGTGAGGATGATCATCCGGCTCATGCGGCGCGCTCCGCGAATACCTCGCCGCAAACGATCCTGCGGTGCTGGCCCATATCGATATTGCGGCCGGAAAGCAGGGCAACGACCGGCCCGTCGGCCTTGACCTTGCCGGCGAGCAGCGCGGCAATGCCGACCGCACCGGCGCCCTCGACAATCTCGCGCTCCTGCTCGTAGGCGTGGCGGATGCCGGCGGCGATCTCGTCCTCGCTGAGTAGAATGACATCGTCGAGCAGGTCGCGGCACATGGCGAAGGTCAGCCGGTTGTCTAGCCCGATGCCGCCGCCGAGTGAATCCGCCAGCGTTGGCAGTTCCTCCACCAGCATCGGACGGCCCGCATCGAGGCTGGCCTTCATGGCCGCGCCGCGCGCCATCGAGACACCGATGATCTTTGTGCCGGGGCTGACGCCCTTGATCGCGGCGGCAATGCCCGACGCCAAGCCGCCACCGGACAGCGGCACCAGCACCAGCGTGGCATCGGCAACGTCCTCGATCATCTCCAGCCCGAGTGTGCCCTGCCCGGCGATCACGGCGGGATGGTCGAAGGGCGGCAGCATCACCAATCCCTCCTGTGCCACCAGCCGCTCGACTTCCTCTTGCGCGTCGTCCTGGCTGTTGCCGACGATGCGAACCTCGGCCCCGAGCCGGCGGATTTCCGCGAGCTTGTTTTCAGGCACCAGCCGCGACATGCAGATCACCGCGCGCATGCCTTCGAGCCTGGCGGCATGGGCGAGCGCACGGCCGTGATTGCCGGTCGACGCCGCCACCACGCCAAGCGCTTTCTCCTGAGCATCGAGCGAAGCAATCGCATTGGAGGCGCCGCGCAGCTTGAAGCTGCCGGTCGTCTGGCGATGCTCGAGCTTCAGGTAAACCGGATGGCCCAACCGCCCGGAAAGACTCTGGGAAATCACGGTCGCCGTCGGCTCGATCCTGTCGGCGATGCGGTCGCGCGCGGCGCGGATATCCTGGAGGGTGACAATCGCCATGGGTCAGCCGCGCGACATGGGCAGCGTCATCAGACGACCGAATTCGGGACGGGCGGTTTCATCGCCGCAGAGCCGCAGGCAATTCCAAGCGCTTGCCTGGTTGCTGGTCACCACAGGACGGCCAATTGCTGCCTCCATGCCGCTGACGGCAAGCGCGGCACGCAGTGCCGTGCAGGACACAAACAACGCCTCGGCGGTGGGATCTGTCGCCTCCCGCGCCAGATCGACAAGTGCGCCCGGAGCGATGCGCGCCATCTCGCGATCATCCTCGAAACCGAGGCAGGTGAAGCTGACGATCTCGAAACCTTGCGCCGCGAAATAGGCGGCCATCGGCCTGGAGGTTTCGACCGTGTAGGGGGTGAGGATGCTGATCCTGCGCACGCCGAATGCATTGAGCCCGCGCACGCCGGCCATCGGCGGCGTCACCACGGGCACGCCGGGCTTGGCTGCCGCGACCGCCGCCTCGATCTCGGCATCGCCAATCACCACCGAGGCCGAGGTGCAGGAATAGCAGATGGCGTCGAGCGGCTCGTCAGGCAGGATCAGCGCCGCGCCCGCCGTCAGCGCCGGCTGCATCTTGCGCAGGTTCTCAGGCGTCGTCGGGTTCTTGTAGGGAATGCGCGCGACATAGACGCCGATCCGCTCGCTCGCCACCATGCGGTGGAAATCCGGCTCGCTTGTGTGGTCGGTGGCCAGAATGATCAGGCCGACGCGCCGCTCCAGGGGGCTGTCATCGAGCGGTGGCCGCTTTGGATGGACCTTGATTTCGGGCAAGGGCTTCAAGGTCTACCTCTCGATCTTGCCGTAACGGCGTTCCAGCCAGCGCAGCAGCACGACCGAA
>JBDSLV010000262.1:0-3641 GCA_039916205.1 Mesorhizobium sp.
GCGACATCACCTCGGCCATGCGACGGCCTTCGAATGTATCGCGCACGATCGAGACGGCGATCACGCGGGTGGCGGCTGCGCCGAAGCCCTGCACGAGGCGGCAGGTAAGCAATATGGCAAAAGTCGGCGATATGGCAGCGGCGGCCGCGGCGGCAACATAGACGATCAGGCCGAAGACGAGCGGCGCGCGGCGTCCATAGCGATCCGAGATCGGACCGAAGAACAGCTGTCCGCCGCCGAAGCCGAGCATATAGGCGACGATCACATATTGGCGGTGGTTTTCATTCTCGACGCCCAGCGAAGCGCCGATCTGTTGCAGCGCCGGCAGCATGATGTCGATGGCCAGCGAGTTCAGCGCCATCAGCGCGGCGCAAAGCGCGATGAACTCCCAGCGCGGAATGGGCAATTTGACTGCCGATTGCGTCGCCTGTTTTTGCTGGTCCACGGCAAGTCCGATCTTTCAAACGAAAATGCGCCGGCGGGCCGGCGCATTGGCTCGTCTTGGTCCCGGAGGCCGGGGCTACAAAACAGAAATCAGGCAGCGCCTTTGACGGTCACGCCTTTTTCGACGAGGAAGGTCTGCAACTCGCCCGCCTGGAACATCTCGCGAATGATGTCGCAGCCGCCAACGAACTCGCCCTTGACGTAGAGCTGCGGGATCGTCGGCCAGTTGGAGTATTCCTTGATGCCCTGGCGCAGCTCAGCCGAGTCGAGGACATTCACGCCCTTATAGTCGGCGCCGATATAGTCGAGAATCTGTACGACTTGTCCGGAAAACCCGCACTGTGGGAAGCCGGGCGTGCCTTTCATGAAAAGCACGACGTCGTTGCCCTTCACTTCGTTGTCGATGTAGTCGTTGATACCGCTCATGGATAATCCTTTCCCGCCTGTGGGAGTCAGGCTCGAAACATGCACTTCAAATAAACCCATAGATTGCCTGAAACAAGACATTAGCCATGCCATCGCCGAAATGGCGCAAAGGATGGGCCGACTTGGGCCAAGCGGCACCGGGTGCTCAGGCTATTTGCGGGCGCGCACTCGGATGAACGCCGGCGACATGCTCAACTCGGCAAAATGCCTTGGATCGGCCGCTGCCGTCTCGGGCTCGGGAAGAGGTTCGACGAATCGCTCGAACACCCAGCCTGCGCCGGCAAGTCTATTGAGCGGCCGGCGATAGGATTCGACACATAGCGATCCGCGAACGAGGCATAGGCCGGGCCTGGCGATCGGCGTGTCGCTGTTGATCTTGATCGTCTCTGAGTTGGGAGCGAAAATGTCCTAATCGGGAACGCTGGTCTGCAGGGCAAGCGCGTGCAGCACGCCGCCCATATTGCCCTTCAGTGAATCATAGACCATCTGGTGCTGCTGGACGCGGCTCTTGCCACGAAAGCTTTCGGCCACCACCTCGGCCGCGTAATGATCACCGTCGCC
Source organism: Mesorhizobium sp. (assembly GCA_039916205.1). Lineage (GTDB taxonomy): Bacteria > Pseudomonadota > Alphaproteobacteria > Rhizobiales > Rhizobiaceae > Mesorhizobium. The sequence goes on from JBDSLV010000262.1 coordinate 1,432, forward strand.
GGCCAGGTCGCGGATCGTTACCCTGGCGTCTGGAATGCCGTCCTTGATCAGTTTTTCGATGTCGTGGGCATCCATGGCCATGGCAAAAATCCTGTTTTGGGCGGCGTGGCCCCTGCGATGAGAGTCGGCAGAGCCTAAAGCCTTTCTGGTTTAGATTGAAGCTGTTCTGTCCAGTCTGGGCCAGGACGGCTCGGAGACTTCAGGATAGACCTTGGTCCGGCTGGGTCGCTTCGTCGTCTGGAACCTCCTCGCGCGTCGAGAAGGCTCGGCCGAGACTGAAGGCCAACACATAAAGCGGAATGTTGAGCGCCAGGGTGACAATGGGGAGATAGCTCGTCATCTGCCAGAGCGGCGAGAAAAATGCCTGACCGTAGCCATCGCAGACAAGCGACGAGCCGTATTCCCACAGCGCTCCAATGACGGCGGAGGCAGCGAAGAGTTTGATGCAGGTAACAATATGCCTTGATCGAGCCGGCTCAGGCGAAAGACGGCTCCACAGCACCAGGCACACGATTGGAACCGCGTAGATAATATCCTGCAAGGCCAGCATCGGCAGCGTGCCGTTGGCAGCCGCCAGAAACTCGGCGCGCGTTTCCAGCCGTGTGCAAACCTCGCTCGAGGTCGTCGACAGCAGGAAGAAGACGAATGGGCCGAGGAACCAGAAGAAGAACAGCGACGGCCAGAAGACGACTGCAAGCAGCGCCCGGGCGGCCAGCTTCGTCAACTGGCCTGATCCATGAACCGCGGGAACCAGCCTTCATGCGCTGCGCTGAGTTCACTGACCGGGATCGCGCGCGCTTCACCGAGTTTGAGCGTGCCGCCGCCGGTCGAGCCGATCCACGGCGCGAAAATGCCAAGCTCGCCTTGCTGTTTGCGGATGGCGTCCCATTCGTCGCCGTGAGGGTCGATCGACAGCGTCAGGAGGTAGCGCCCCTGATCTTCGCCGAACCAGACCGGGATCGGGTCAGTACCGACAAGTCCTGGAACAGTCGCGCCAATGCCGGAGGCCATCGCCATCTCGGCCAGCGCCACGGCAATGCCGCCGTCGGAGACGTCGTGTGCCGCGGTGACGATACCCGACGCGATCAGCGCGCGGACATGGTCGCCGACACGCTTTTCATGGTCGAGGTCGACAGGCGGCGGCGGACCGTCGGTGCGGCCATGGATGTCTCTGAAATAGACCGACTGGCCGAGATGCGTTCCCCACGAGGCGGGTCCGCCAACCAGCAGGATCATCTGACCTTCGGCGGCAAAGCCGACGCGCACCATTTTCGCCCAGTCGGCAATCAGCCCAACGCCGCCGATGGTCGGTGTTGGCAGGATGCCTTGGCCGTTGGTTTCGTTGTATAGCGAGACATTGCCCGAGACGATCGGGAAGCCGAGCGCGCGGCAGGCCTCGCCAATGCCTTTCACCGCGCCAACCAGTTGGCCCATGATTTCAGGCCGTTCCGGATTGCCGAAATTGAGGTTGTCAGTGGCAGCCAGCGGCAGCGCGCCAGTGGCGGTCAGGTTGCGCCAGCATTCAGCCACCGCCTGCTTGCCGCCTTCGAAAGGATCGGCCTCGCAATAGCGCGGCGTCACGTCGGATGAGAAGGCGAGCGCCTTGGTGGCGTGGCCTTCGACGCGGACCACGCCGGCATCACCGCCCGGAAGCTGCAGCGAATTGCCCTGGATCAGCGTGTCATACTGTTCCCACACCCAGCGGCGTGAGGACAAATCCGGCCCGCCAAGCAGCTTCAGCAGCGCATCGGCGACATCGGCTTGCGGCACGTCGTTCGCGGCCAGCGGCGCCGGCTTCTTCGGTTCGACCCATGGGCGATCATATTCCGGCGCCTTATCGCCAAGGTCCTTGATCGGCAGGTTGGCGACCTCTTCGCCCTGATGCAGGACGCGGAAGCGCAGATCGTCGGTGGTCTTGCCGACAATGGCGAAGTCGAGCCCCCATTTGTGGAAGATCGCCTCGGCTTCCTTTTCCTTTTCAGGGCGCAGCACCATCAGCATGCGCTCCTGGCTTTCCGACAGCATCATCTCATAGGCGCTCATGCGCTCCTCGCGCACCGGCACCTTGTCGAGATCGAGTTCGATGCCGAGATCGCCCTTGGCGCCCATCTCGACCGCCGAGCAGGTGAGGCCGGCGGCGCCCATGTCCTGGATGGCGATGACCGCACCCGAAGCCATCAGTTCGAGGCAGGCTTCGAGCAGGCATTTTT
>JBDSLV010000263.1:0-4503 GCA_039916205.1 Mesorhizobium sp.
TGCCGGCAAGACCGACATGCTGCAGGGCTTGAAGGAAAACGTCATCGTCGGCCGGCTTATCCCGGCCGGTACCGGCGGCACGATGAGCCAGATCCGGCGCATCGCCACCTCGCGCGACGAACTGATCATCGACGAGCGCCGCAAGGCGTCTGGCGTGGAAGTCGCCGAGCCGATGCTGACCGACATGATCACCGCCGCGCAGTAAGCGCGTCGGTAAAAATCTCAGGCAACGAGGCCGTCGGGGCAACCCGGCGGCTTTTTTGTTTCTTTGGCGTTATTCGCTCGGCTTCTCGAACCGAAGCAGGTCGCCCGGCTCGCAGCCGAGATATTCGCAGATGCGCTCCAGCGTATCGAAGCGGATGCCCTTGACCTTTCCTTGCTTCAACAGGGAAAGGTTGGCCTCGGTGATGCCGATATATTCGGCCAGATCCTTCGACTTCACATTTCGCTCGGCGAGGACGACGTTGAGGCTGACCCGTATCGGCATGAGCTGATCCTCAGACGAACTGTGCATTTTCTTCGGCGAGCGAGGACGCTTCCGCCATCACCCATGCAATCACCACGATGATACCGGCCGCGAGCAGCGCCAACATGGTGTCGCTGCCAAGGCCAAAGGTGAGACGATGCTGGCCGCTAGGGGCATCCCAGGTCAAAAGCACTGACAATGCCGCGGATGAAAAGGGTTTCAGCAGAGCGGACGCAAGCAGGCTGAGGGCACAGTTGCGAAGGTTTCTGGTCACGTCCGGACTGAAGAAGATGCCATCCACAAAGGCGTTGAAGCAACGTCTGGCCGCCATCAGCGCCAAAATCAGGCAGGCGAGCGGAACGAAGGAAATCGCAAAGCCCGCCACTCTGCGGCCAATGCCAAGATTGGCCAGCCACTCCGGTGGGATCTGCGCGTCGGTTGCCACCGACGCGGGCGATGCCATGAACCAATAGAGCAGCAACGCAATCGTCAGCAGTGCCGTCAACGCGACGCAACACCGCCCCAGCATGACGCTGAAGAAACGGATTCGATCCAATCTGGCTTGACGAGCAGGATCAAGGGCAGGGGTCTTGGCAAGGGAGTCGGTCACGGTGTGCCTCGGTTTGGTTTTAAGAATTATCGTTTTACAATAATAAATTTATGCGCAATGATGTTTCTTGTCAAGATGACACCCAGACAGGAGAAACCTATGCCTTCCTTTGACCGCAAGATCGCCTTTGCCGCCATCTGCGCCATGTCCGCCCTCATTCTGCCATTCCCGGTATCCGCCGCGCCATCGACCGCGAAAGGCCAGATCTCGGTCGGACAAGTTATGGAGATGATCGCAAAAGCCGACTCAAGTGCGATCGCCAGACAATTGCTGGTGGCCTATGTCGCAGGGGTCGGCGAAACGGCCGGCGTCATTGTCGACACGATCGGCAAAGGCGCGGCCGGCGGTGTGTCCTGCAAGGGTGCATTCAGGCTGGATGCGGCATCGGTGCGAACAGCCCTGGAAAAAGGAGCCCCAAGCCAGGCCAGCTGGTCGCAAACGCCGGCGACTCCACTGATCGTGGCCGACATGGTCAAGCGCGCCGGTTGCCACGCCAAGGATTGATGCAGGCTTTGGCGGAATCTGTCGCACCAAGGCCTGACAGATGATTGGAGCGGGCGCCGCCAACCACAAGGCAGCGCCCGCTTTTCAGATGCAGCTCAGTCCAGGAAGGCCTCGACCACATTGCGCTTGCCGAGCATGAAGGCGTCGGCGACATGCTGAAGCGGCGCCAGATCGACATCCGAGATGCCGGCACGGACGATTTCTGCGAAACGCCTGTAGAGCATCGGGTATTCCGCCTCAGGCTCTTCATGCACGATGCGCCCGTCGATCGCGAGTTTCGTGCCGCCGCCCGAAAGCACCATTTGCCCGGCATCCGTATCGGCAAGAATGTCCCAGCTCTGCGGCCCGGTCTGGCGCCAGTCGAGGTCCATCATCACCGGCAATCCATTCGCGGCGCGGAAGGCAACCTGCGCGGCGATAGGGGCGGCGCGATTTTTGGGAAAATCGAGCGTTGCCGAAGTGATATGCATGGCCGGCAGGATATAGGTTGCGATCGACAGCGCGTTGATCCCGGGATCGAAGACGCCAAACCCGCCCGGTTGCCAGATCCAGTCCTGGTTCGGGTGCCAGCGGCGCACGTCTTCTTTCCAGTTGATCGCGGCTGATCTGATCTTGGTCGACGCGAGAAAGCCGCGCGCGGCTTCTACCGCCGGCGCATAACGCGAATGCCAGCTGGCGAACAGGCAAACGCCCTGCTTTGCCGCCAGCACCTTCAGATCCTCGACTTCGCTGACCGTGGCACCAGGCGGCTTTTCCAGGAAGACATGTTTCTTCGCTTCCAGCGCCATGCGCGCTGCATCATAGCGGAACTGCGGCGGCATGCAGAGCGAAACCGCCTCAAGCTCCGGAACAGCGCCAAGCATCGCCTCGACATCAGGGAAGTTCGGGATGTCGTCGACCTTGCCATGCCGGCTTGCAGCCGCGATCAGCTGGAAGTCGGGATCCTTCGCCAGGGCCGGCAGATGCTGGTCGCGAACGATCTTGCCGACGCCGACAATGCCTATTCTGATGGGCTGGGACACGGACGCTCCGTCTGTTGAATTGCGCGCATTTCTTAGCAGAAGAACGGTCTCCGACAAGCGGCGGGCTTGCGGTATCTCAACCCCAGCTTTCCTCGAACTTCAGCGTCAGCCCTTCGCCGTTCAGAAAGGCCTCGATCGGCGGCTCGAAGGGCGAGGGGGCAAGGCCAATCGCAAGCAGCCATTCGTCTGAGTAATAGGTGTTGGCGTAGCGTTCGCCGGAATCACAGATGAGCGTGACCAGCGACCCCGCCTTGCCGGCCTCGATCATTCGCGCCGCCTGAAAACACATCGCGATGAAGTTGGTGCCCGTCGAGCCGCCGACGCGGCGGCCAAGGCGGCGCGACAGAACCCGCATAGCCGCCAGCGAGACCGCGTCCGGCACCCGCAGCATGTGGTCGATGACGCCTGGCACAAAGGAGGGCTCGACACGCGGCCGGCCGATGCCTTCTATCCGTGATGGCTGTTCGCAGCGGCGGTTACTGTCATGCGTGGCAAAGCCGTCGAAGAAGGCGGAGCGCTCGACGTCGGCGACCGACAGCCGCGTCACATGCCGTTTGTAGCGGAGGAAGCGGCCGATCGTGGCTGACGTGCCGCCGGTGCCGGCGCTCATGACTATCCACGTGGGGATAGGATGCCGCTCATCGCGCATCTGGCCGAAGATCGATTCGGCGATGTTGTTGTTGCCGCGCCAGTCGGTGGCACGCTCGGCATGGGTGAACTGATCCATGAAATGGCCGCCGAGCCGTTCAGTCAGTTCAGCCGACTCGGCATAGATGCGCCTGCCGTCGTCGATGAAGTGGCAATTGCCGCCATAGTGCTCGATCGCCGCGATCTTTTCGCGTGACGTCGAACGCGGCATCACCGCGTAAAACGGCACGCCGATCATGCGGGCGAAATAGGCTTCCGACACCGCGGTCGAACCGGATGACGCTTCCACCACGGCGGTGCCTTCACGAATATGCCCGTTGCACAGCGCGTAGAGAAACAGCGACCGTGCCAGCCGGTGCTTCAGGCTGCCGGTCGGATGCGTGGACTCGTCCTTGAGATAGAGGTCTATGCCGGTCAGCGCCGGCAGATCGAGCTTCCACAGATGCGTGTCGGCCGAGCGGCGCTGGTCGGCTTCGATAGCGGCCACCGCCCGGTCGGCCCAGGCTCTCGATAAAGGTCCGGTCGCTTTTGACGTCGCCATCGCCATTGCCTCGATTCGATCTCAGAGTGGCCGGTTTCGGATAGGCCCGGTTTCAGATAGCCCCGCTTCAGATAGCAACATCAAAAGTCACGATCGAAACTTCACCTTCGAGGGCGCCCTGAAATGCCGATAGATGCGGTTCGTCATCGGGTTCGCCGTCCATGTCGCCGATCTGGTCTAGTTCAGCCTCGGCGTAGCCTTCTGCCGCCAGCGATTCGAGTGCGCGGCGTACCGCCGAATCGTCGTCGGGCGCGACCAGCATGACGTGTACGCCTTCCGGCTTGCCGCCTTTCTTCTTCCATACCCGGCCGGTGATGATGGTGACCGGGCGCTCCTCATTGTCGTTCACGAGCTGATTCCTCTTGGGCAAAATGGGGCGAGCGGGCGAGGGTTGTGCCGCTCATGCGGCCTTTTCGCATGAAGCATGGCCTTGCAACAGCCAAAAGCCGGTCACTTTCTTCCTTGCGCTTGCAAAACGGCGAAAGAAAATTACATGCGGTTTTCGCATGGCAGCCAAGCCCCGGCTTCAGTGCAATATTTGGTGCTGCGGGGTTGACGGTTCGCGGGGTTGCGGGTAGAAGCCGGCCAGTCAGAACCGATGTGAGGCTCTCCCTTCCGAAGCGACACGCTTTGGAGTTTGCCTCAAACAGGGTTCGTTTTACGAGCGAAAAGACATTTCCGGCGTGCACGAAGCGGCTTCCGCTTCCTCTGC
>JBDSLV010000264.1:0-3894 GCA_039916205.1 Mesorhizobium sp.
TCGGTAAATACACCACCTGCACTGGCCAGGTGGACGCGGGCCAGTCAGGAAACAGGCGTACAAGCCGGCCGGCCTCGAGGTCTTCCTTCAACATTACCTCAGGCTGCAGGATTACGCCCAGTCCCGCGAGCGCGGCTTGCCGCAATGCAATGCCGCCATTCATATCGAGCCGGCCGCGTACGGTGACGTGTTCGGCCCCCTTGTCGTCGGGCCGCTGAAAACGCCAGTGGCGTTCGGGCTCGCCGGCGGACATGAAGGCCAGGCAGTTGTGCTGCGCCAGGTCCGTAGGCACCTGTGGATGGCCATGCCGTGCCAGGTAGGCCGGTGATGCGCAGGCTATGCGCGTTGAGGGCCGCAGCGGCCGAGCAATCAGGCTTGAATCGGGTAACACGCCGACGCGAATCGCAGCATCGAAGCCCTCTTCAGCGAGGTCGACGAAGCGGTCATTGAACGACAACTCAATCCGCACGTCTGGGTAGCGGTCGAGGTAAGTTGCGAGCACCGGCACCAGTGCGCTCGTACCATAGATGACTGGGCAACTCACGCGCAGGCGACCGCGCGGGCTGGTTTGCATCTCCCGTGCATCCAGTTCGGCCAAATCGATCAGTGAAAGGATTTCAAGGCACTTGGCATGGTAGCGTTTGCCGAGCTCGGTCAGGCTCTGGCGCCTTGTCGTACGGTTGATCAGTCTTCCCTTCAGATGTTGCTCGAGTTCGCGCACATGATTGCCGACCATGGTGGCGGTCATGCCGCTACCTTCGGCGGCGGCCGTGAAGCTGCCGCGCTCAACGACTCGCACAAACATTGCCATGCTGGTGAAGCGGTCCATTCATAAGCCTTGCTAAGAAGTATTCGAAGAACCAGCCTATTTATCAAACGAGATTGAGGAATGATATTTGTTTCGTTCACAACTCACACGAGGCTCCTCATGACCATCGCAACCGCCGGCATCGCCGGTCTCTATAATCAGCGCGTCGTCCTACTTGGCGGCACTTCAGGTATTGGATTGGCCACTGCGCAAGCGGCTCTTGCAGCTGGCGCCTCGGTGGTGGTCGCTTCTTCGCGCAGCCAGAGCGTGCGGGACGCGTTGACCGTGCTCGGTGATGGAGCAGAAGGTCATGTGGTTGATTTCAACGATGAAGCCGCGGTGCGTCGGCTGTTCGAACAGCTTGGATACTTCGACCACCTGATTTACAGCGCCGGTGATCCGCTGCAAATCGGTTTCCTGGCAGAGACAGGCATCGACGTGATGCGCAAGGCATTCGACGTGCGCGTCTTCGGCGCCATTACCGCCGTCAAGCACGCGGCGCCCAATCTGCGCGCCGGTGGCTCGGTGGTGTTGACTGGCGGCGTGGCCAGCCTGCGACCGCACACGGGTTGGACCGCGGGTGCGAGCATCTGTGGCGCGATGGAGGCCCTCACGCGCGCGCTGGCCGTGGAACTGGCGCCGATCCGCGTCAATCTTGTAAGCCCGGGCTTGGTCCGCACGCCGCTGTGGGCAAGCATTCCAGAAGCCGAGCGCAACGCAATGTATATCGCAAATGGCGCGGCGCTTCCAGTTGGGCGCGTGGGCGAGCCCGAGGACATCGCGCAGAGCTACATCTACCTGATGGCCAACCGCTATTCCACGGGCCAGACCATCGTGGTGGACGGCGGCGGTGTGCTGGTCTGATGATCAAAGATCATTACATTTGATCGCCATGCCCAGTCTCATGAGCCTGTCGCAAACACAATGTCTAAAAAAGGCGGAGACTGGCTCCGCCTTCCCGAGTGTGAAGTGGTCGTCAGCTGCCGAGGATCGCGCCTTTGATCTTGGCGATGTTGTTGTGCATCATGTCGACATAGGTCGAGGCCGGGCCATCGGGCTGCGACAGGGCGTCGGAATAGAGCGTGCCGCCGACCTTGATGCCGGTCTCGCTGGCGATCTGCTCGATCAGCCGCGGGTTGGTGATGTTCTCGACGAAGATCGCTGCCGCCTTGTCCTGCTTGACCTGGTTGACGAGCTTGGCAACATCAGCGGCGGAAGGTTCCGAGTCCGTCGAAATGCCTTGCGGAGCGAGGAAGGTGAGGCCGTACGCTTTCTCGAAATAGCCGAAGGCGTCATGCGAGGTGATGACCACACGCTTCTTTTCCGGAATCGACTGGATCGCCGTCTTCACTTCGGCCTCGAGCGCATCGAGCTTCTTGGCGTAGGCGGCGGCATTGGTCTGGTAGCCGACGCATCCGTCGCTGTCGGCGGCGCAGAAGGCTTCGGCGATGTTCCTTACATAGATCTTGGCGTTGGCGATCGACTGGAAGGCATGCGGGTCGGTCACCGTCTTGCCGGCGCTGGTGTCAGCGCCCTCGGCTGCATCGGCGTCGGCGAACTCGGGTTTGAAGTCGATCGGCGCCACGCCCTTGGTCAAGGTGACGATCGAGGCCTTCGTAGCGCTGGCATCGACCAGGCGCTGCAGGAAGCCTTCGAAATGCAGGCCGTTGACCAGGACAAGATCCGCTCCGGCCATGGCCACGGCATCGGCCGGGCTTGGCTCGTAGACATGGGCATCGCCATCCGGCCCGACGATGGTGGTGATGTTGACGCGGTCGCCGCCGACATTCCTGGCGAAATCGGCAATGACGGTGAAGCTGGCGACCACTTTCAGGGGGGCGGCGAAAGCCGATGACGTGCCGAAGGCGGTTAATGTTATAACGCTCATCGCCAGGGCGGCTCGGATCGATTTCAGCATTGGGCGGGTCTCCTTGCTTGGGGAACGGGGTGGGGGAGGCGGGATCAGGCCGTTCTGTGACGGTGATGGATGATGCGGGCACGCAGGATGCCGCGCGTACCGAACAGGATCGAGGCAAAATAGACGACACCAGCCGACAGGATGATGGCGGGGCCGGAAGGCAGCGACGCGTGGTAGGACAACAGCAGTCCTGCGATGCAGGAGGCAAAGCCGATCAGCACCGCCAGCACGCACATGGGTTCGACGCGCACGGTCCAGAAGCGGGCGGCGGCGGCCGGCAGCATCATCAACCCGACCGACAGCAAGGTGCCAAGCGCCTGGAAGCCGCCGACGAGGTTGAGCACGACAAGGCCGAGGAAGATGAAATGCACCGGGCTGCCCAATCGGCTGACCGAGCGCAGGAACAGCGGGTCGAGGCATTCCGCGACCAGCGCCCGCCAGAAGACGGCGAGGCTGACCAGGGTCACCGCGACAATGCCGCCGATCAGTGTCAGCGCCTCATTGTTGAGCGCCAGCACGGTGCCGAACAGGACATGCATCAGATCGACGCTGGAGCCGCGAACCGACACCATCAGCACGCCGATGGCCAGCGAAATAAGATAGAAGGCGGCCATCGAGGCGTCCTCGCGCTGGATGGTGAAGCGTGAGACCGCCCCGGCGCCGAGCGCCACGATGATGCCGGCAATCAGCCCGCCAATGGTCATCGGCAGGAGTTCCAGGCCGTCGAGCAGGAAGCCGGCGGCGGCGCCGGGCAAGATGGCATGCGCCATGGCGTCGCCGGAAAGGCTCATGCGCCGCAGCATCAGGAAGACACCCACCGGACAGGCGCCGAGCGACAGCATCAGCGAGCCGATCAGGGCGCGCTGCATGAAGCCGAAATCGGCGAAGGGCGCGATGAAAAGTGCGTAAAGCGTGTCCATCAGGCGGCTCTCGGCCCGGAACCGTGGCGGTGATCATGGTCATGATCGTGCGAATGCCCGTGACCATGGTCGTGATCATGTGCATGACCGTGTTCTTCTGGTGCGCACCAGGGTGCGTTCTCTTCCCAGGCTTCGTGGAAACGGCGGGCGCGCAGCAGGTTTTCCGGTCGCAGTGTTTCCCTCGTTTCACCCCAGGCGATCGGCTGGCGGGCGAGCAGCAATGTCTCAGGAAAATTCTCGCGCACCAG
>JBDSLV010000265.1:0-10057 GCA_039916205.1 Mesorhizobium sp.
CGGTGTGGCAGATGCCGGTCGCCTTGATCTCGACCAGCACTTCGCCATCGCGAGGCCCCTCGAGATCGACCTCCATGATCTCAAGCGGCTTTCCAGCAGCAACGGCAACCGCGGCGCGGGTTTTCATGCTTTCTTCTCCTCAAAAATTCGCTCGCGAGGCAGTGGCCCGGCTGTGTGATCGAAAGTGACTATGCGGCGGCCTTTGCCGGCCCGGCCGGGAACACGCCCGACATGACAGTAAAGCCCTTGATGCGCTTGACGCGGTCACACCAGCGCCGGATTGCCGGATAATCCTGGCGCGGAATGCCCCCCTCCTCCGACAGGATGATGTAGGGAAAGCAGGCAATGTCGGCGATGGTCGGATGATCCGCCGAACAGATCCAGTTGCGGCCTTGCTGTTCGCCGAACCACAGATGCTCGTCGAAAATGCGAAACAGCCGGTGCGCGCCGGCGCGGGCGGCGTCGATGTCGAAATCGTAGAACAGCGCGTCGTGCAGGCGGGCCGCCGACGAGGTTGCGGTGATGCCGTCGGCAAAAGCCAGCCACTGGCTGACCTCACCGAGCAGGGCTGGATTGTCCCTGGGATACCAGGTGCCCGACGGATCGTATTTCGAGGAGAGGTAGGCCAGGATAGCCTGGGCATCGCGCAGGATCAGCCCGTCATCGTCGACGACCGGCAGCTGCCCAAGCGGGTTGAGCTTCAGGAACCATTCCGATTTGTGTTCCCGGCCGGGATAGAAGTCGATCGGCACGGTCTTGTAGTCGACGCCGAGGAAGCTCATCAGCAGCCGCAACTTGTAGCAATTGCCCGACAGTTCATAATCGTAAAGCGTGATCATCGTCAGCTCCTATAGGTCGAGCACGAGGCGTGCCGACTTGGCGCGCGACACGCAGGTCATGATCTTGGTCCCGGCCTTCCTCTCGGCATCGTTGAGGTAGACGTCCTGATGGTCCGGCTCGCCTTCGATCACCGTCGCCACGCAGGTGCCGCAGGCGCCTTGCTCGCATGATGACGGCACATCGATGCCGTTCTCCCGCATGACCTGCATGATGGTCTTGCCAGCCGGCACCTTGAGCGTGACGCATGAGCGCGCCAGGGCCACCTCGAAGCTGGAACTGTCGTCGATCTTGTTGGTGTTCTTGAAGTACTCGAAATGCACCGCTGTGTCCGGCCAGCCCTGTTCGGCCGCCATCTTGCGGGCCGCTTCCAGCATCGGGCCGGGGCCGCAGATGTAGACATGCATGCCGTTCCGGTATGGGGAGAGCAGTTCGCGCAATTTGGCGCCTGTCTGCTCCGGGGTAAGGCCAAGGTGCGGCACGAGCGAGCCACCGAGGCGCTGCAAGCGATCGGAGAAGGCGAGATGCTCTTCCCCTTGCGCGAAATAGTGGAGTTCGTGCGTCAGCTCCTGGTTCTTCAGCGCCTGCGCCATGGCCAGCAGCGGCGTGATGCCGATACCGCCGGCGATGAACAGCGTCTTGATCGCGTCACGCCGCAGCGGGAAATTGTTGCGCGGCTCCGAAATCGCCAGCACGTCGCCCTCGCGGACGGTCTCGTGCATGCATTTCGAACCGCCCTTCGAATCCCTCTCCAGCTTGACGCCGATGACAAAGCTGTCGGTTTCGCCAGGACCGTTGGTGATCGAATATTGCCTGACCTCGCCATTGGGCATGTGGACATCGATATGGGCCCCCGGCTGGAAGGTCGGCAGAAGGCCCTTGATCGGGCGAAGCTCGAAACCGGCGATGCCGTCGGCGGCCTGCCACTTCCTTGCCACCGAGACGCGCAGTGCCGCCTTGCGGCCATGCGTCGTTATCTCAGGCATTTCAGCAAGCTCGGCGGACACCTTTTCATAGATCGGCTCGATCGGCGCCGGCACGGATGCGTTCGCCGCCTCGCGCTCGACCTCATCGCGCAGCTTGGAGAGCCGCTCATTGTGGTGGCGCAGGATGGCGATGCGCGTGGCGCCATCGGCGTCGTGATCCAGCACGCCACGGATGACCGAACGGTTGGAATCGACAGGCTGAACGAAGAAGACGCCTTGCGTCCGCGCGCTGCCGTCCACTGAGCGCAGCGCCACGGCGAAATCCTGCACGGCTTCTGCAAGGATTTCGGCGCCGTCACCGTCGATCATGGCGCTGGGCTGGAAACGGTAGGCCCTCAGCTTCTCCACGACCTTGTCGGCCGGCGCGTTGACCGGGATGCCGCGCAAGGCAAGCAATTTGCCTTCCGGCAGTGCGGAGACGCCGGGAACCTCGCCCAGTGGCTCTTCGGACGACCAGACAAGGCCGTAGCGCTCCACCGCCGGAAAGGTCCGATTGGTGATGGTGCGGGCCGGCGCGTCGGCCGGATGTGCCGGAATATAGGTGCAGCCGGCGGTGCGATTGGAATAGCGCCAGCCATGGTACTGGCACTTCAGTTCGCGACCGTCATTGATGCCGATCGAAAGCCTGACGCCGCGATGCAGGCAACGATTTTCCCAGATGTTGACGTAACCGTCATCGGCGCGCCAGACGGCGAACTCCCGGCCGAGCAACTGGCCATGGAAGACATGGCGATACGGCAGATCATAGGCAGCGGCGATCGGATGCCACTTGTTCCTGGCTTCTTCCAACATCAGTTGTCTCCAAAAAAAACTTGTCAGGCGGCTACTGGAATGACGCCGTAGGTGACGCCCTTCTGGCTGAGCCAACGCCGGTAGGCGATGGCCGACTTGTCAGCCCGGATCGGTGTTTCCGCACGAGGATCGAGCGGCAGGCGCTTCGGCACCTGGTTCTCGAGGATTGGCTTGTCCTGGCCGAAGATCGTCTGCTGAAAGCGTTTGATCACCTTGTCTTCATTGTCCTCGTCGAGCACGCACAGCAGCATGTGGGCCCGCACATGCTCCTGGTCGACCGGCTGCAGGAAGACAGCAATGACATCGCGGCGGGTTTCGTCGACCGGGCTCGATTTGTAGAGCACCGAGCAATAGGGATGCGGCACGCGGTAGACATAGTCCACATCCGCGCCGCCATCCGAAGTGGTCGAAGCCATCGGCTGGAAAAAGCGGCAGCGCGTCGCCAGGATCTCGTCGCGATCGGCGGAGATCTCGACATCGTATTCCTTGACCTCGGTGTGCGGCTCGACGCCGAGAATGTCGGTATGGACGTATGGGAAATGGCCCATGTCGAGAAAATTCTCGATGGCGCGCGGCGCCGAGACATTCACGCCAAACGTCGCGGCATTGAGCTTGCGCCGATCGGCTTCCGCGTATTCCGGGATGGGAAACAGCTCCTCGGGCGGCGAACCCAGCGAAGTCCAGACATAGCCATAGGCGCTCTTGGCCGGCAGTCTCTCATCGAGGGCGATGGCCGGCGCTCGATCCCCCGGTCGCAAACCCGGCCGCGACCGCCACACGATGGGCTCGCCCTTCTCGCTCACGGCAAAGCTGACACGCTCCTCGAGCAACACCGTCTCCTGAACAATGAGCGAAGGGGCCTCGGCAATGGCGCCGATCGGATGCCAAAGATTGAGGATTACCGTATCCGAGCATTTTGCCATCATTCTATCCCTTCACTGCGCCGCGATCGTCGTTGCCGAAATTCAGGTTTGCGCCGGTATGGCGCCGTAGGTGACAGCCCGATCGCGCAGCCAGCGCCGATAGGAGACCGAGACGGCATCGGCCCGGATCGGTGTTTCGGCGCGCGGATCGAGCGGCAGGCGCTTGGGCACCTGGTTCTCCAGGATCGGTTTGTCCTGGCCAAATATCAGCTGCATGAAGCTGCGCACGGTCGCCGCCTCCATGCCCTCCTTAAGATAGCAAAGATAAGGATGGGCGACGCAGTTCTCTTCATCGACCGGCTGTACGAAAAGCGTGATCACGTCGAGCCGATCCTTCTGGATCGGGTTGCTCTTGTAGAGCGCCACCGTATAGGGCCGTATGACCTTGTAGATGTAGTCGACGACAAATCCGTGCTTGGCGGTTGGAGACGCCACGGGCTGATAGAATTTGCATTCCGTCGCCAGAACCTCGTCTTTGTCGGTGATTTCCACCTTGTAGGGCACCACCTCGGTATGTGGCTCCTCGCCGAGCCAGCCAGTGTGAATGAAGGGGAAATGCCCCATGTCGAGAAAATTCTCGACCGCACGCAGGCCAGACACCTTGACCGCGATGGAACCGCCGCTGACGAGATGACGATCCGCCTCGTTGGCCTCGGGAATATAGATTATGTCACGCCAGGGCGTGTCGAGGCACGCCCAGATGAAGCCGTATCGCTCAGCGCTCTTGAGCTTCGCTCCAGTGTCCAGCCGTGTAACCGTTGTTCCGCCAGGATCCTTGCAAGCGACGGCAAGGTCGACGCCAAGCAAACGGGTCAGGAACGGTGTATCGCAAGCCAGTGCGGCTCGGTCGGCAACAATATGCCAGTCGTTGAGAAGCTCACGGTCATTGCAACGGGTTGCCATCGGCATCCCCTCTCACTCGGCTAGCCCTTCATCATGAACCTAGCTCAGCGTTTCCGAGATGAAAGAACCATAAGATTGGATATCAATCAATAAGTTTTTGTGTGGCAAAACACGATTTTTCGTTGACAGATTGCAATGATTGCATTCCGATATATGGAATTCAGAATGAGAGATATGTTGCACCTCAAAGGGCATGTGGTCGATATGGACGATATCCCAATCGCATCTTGCAAGCGGCGGAGAGCCGCACCGTGAGCAGCCGCTCCCAGACGATCGCGGATACGTTGACGCGCGCCATCATCGATCACCGGCTCGTGCCAGGTTGCAAACTTGGCGAACGCGAGCTGGCTGAAATATTCGATGTCAGCCGCATCGTTGTGCGGCAGGCGCTGATCCGCCTCGCCGATGACGGCCTTGCCCAGATCGAGCGCAACCGCGGCGCCTTCGTCGCCCGGCCCAGCATGCAGGAAGCCCTCGAGATCTACGATGCGCTGACCCTGGTCGAACAGGGCGTCGCTGCCCAGCTGAGCGACCGCCTCGGCCCTGCCGGCTGGGCCGAGTTGCGCCAGCATGTCGAACGCCAGCGCCAGGCCGTCGCCGCCGGCAACGATGCGCTCGCCGACGTGCTCGGCCAGGAATTCCATATCGTCTTCGTGCGCCTCAGCCGCAACAAGGTGATGCAGGAGATCCACGCGCAACTGGTGCGCCGGACCACGCTGCTGCGCTCGCTCATTACCGCCGATTTCGACTACTGCAACCTGCTCGACGACCACTCACGGGTCGTCGACCTGCTGGAAAAGGGCCGCCTGAAACAGGCGATGGACCTCATCGACACCCACCATCGCACCGTGGTGCGCGGCTACATCATGGATCGCGAGGTGTTCCCGGAGCTGACACCCGCCGAGGCTCTGGCCCCCTATCTCGACGGCAAGGCCGACGGGCCAACAACGGCGATCCCGCTCAGAAGACCAGCAAAGGCACCGGGGGATGGCGGCGCGTCCGCGCACGTTCACGTCCATCTCCCCAAGATAGACCGGGCACCGACAAGCCGGGCATCAACAAAAAAAACCAACAGAGGGTCATCATCATGAACGACGTAACAAGACGGGAATTCCTGAAATACAGCGGCGCGATCGGCGCCGCGGTTGGCGCCGGCGGGCTGAGCACCATCGCCCACGCGCAGGAGGTGCTGAAAATCGGCGTCGTCTACGTGTCGCCGATCGCTGAAATCGGCTGGACCAAGCAGCATAGCCTCGGCGTCGAGGCCATCAAGGCCGAGTTCGGCGACAAGGTCGAACTCACCGTCATCGACAACATCTTCATGCCGCAGGACGCGGAACGCATTTTCCGGGAGATGGCGAGCGCCGGCAACAAGCTGATCTTCGGCACAAGCTTTTCGCATGGAACACCCATGCAGAAAGTGGCCCCGCGGTTCCCCAAAGCGGCTTTCGAACACTGCTCCGGCATCGTTCATCTCGCCAATCTGGGAACCTTCGAGGCTAAATATTACGAAGGCACTTTCGTCGCCGGGGCGGCAGGCGGCTACGTCTCGAAATCGGGCAAGATCGGCTTCATCGGCGGCTTTCCGATTCCCGATATCGTCGGCCCAGCCAACGCACTGCTGCTCGGCGCGCAAAGCGTCAATCCGAACGCCACCTGCAATGCGCTCTTCCTGAATTCCTGGTTCGACCCGGGCAAGGAAAAAGAGGCCGCCAAGACGCTGATTTCACAAGGCTGCGACGTCATCTGCTCGATGACGGACACGGCAACGGGCGTCCAGGTCGCCGGCGAAGGCGGCGCCTGGTCGATCGGCTATGCCAGCGACATGGCAAAGTTCGGTTCGGGCAAGCAACTGACGTCATTCGTCCTCGACTGGACCAGCGACTATGTTGGCGCCGCCAAGGCCGTCGCCGCCGGCACCTGGAAGCCGGAAGTGCGCTGGGACGGCCTTGCGGGCGGCGTGGTCAAGATGGCGCCCTACAATGAGGGCATTCCCGCCGAGTCCCGCGCCAAATTGAAGCAACTGGAGGCCGACATCGGCAGCGGCAAGGTTCATCCCTATGCCGGCGAATTGAAAGACCAGGACGGCAACGTCAAGGTCGCCGCCGGTTCGGTTCTCGCCGACGATGACATTCGCGGCATGAACTGGTTCGTGAAGGGGATGATCGGCAAGTTGAGCTGATCGTCCATCTCCTGACCGGGTAGCGCCGAAGAATAAAGGCTTCGGCGCCTGCCCGCTTGCACCCGTCCAACCTCGCTTCACGCCACGGCAGGACCCGCCATGAACCCGCGTCTAGAATTGCGCAACATCTGCAAGCGCTATCCTGGCGTCGTCGCCAATGACGATGTCTCTTTGTCGATCCAGCCGGGCGAGATCCACGCGGTCCTCGGCGAAAACGGCGCCGGCAAATCCACACTGATGAAAATCATCTACGGGGCGGCGCAGGCCGATTCCGGCGAAATTTTCTGCGACGGCAAACCGATCGTGTCGCACAATCCGGCGGTTTCCCGCGCGCTCGGCATCGAGATGGTCTACCAGCATTTCGCGCTGTTCGAATCCGTATCGGTGGTCGAGAACATCGCGCTGTCGGCGAGCAGCGCATTCCATCTGCCGACGCTTGCCGACAAGATCCGCGAGCTTTCGCTTCGCTACGGCATGCCGATCGATCCGCACCGCCAGGTACATGACCTTTCGGTGGGCGAACGCCAGCGCGTGGAAATCGTGCGCTGCCTGCTGCAGGCGCCGAAGCTGTTGATCCTCGACGAGCCGACATCGGTGCTGACGCCACAGGCAGTCATCAAGCTCTTCGAAACGCTCCGGCAACTTGCCGCGGAAGGGTGCAGCATCGTCTACATCAGCCACAAGCTCGACGAGGTGCAGGAACTCTGCGACACCGCCACCGTGCTGCGCAATGGCAAGGTCACCGGTACCGCTCGTCCGAAGGAGACGACATCGCTGGAACTTGCCCGCATGATGGTCGGTTCCAAGCTGCCTGAAGTGCGTGTCAGCCCGCCAAACCCGAGCGACAAGCCGGTGCTTGAGGTCAAGGGGCTCTCAGTCAAGGCTCGAGACCATTTCGGCGTCGATCTTAGGGATGTGTCGTTCAATGTGCATGGCGGCGAAATCGTCGGTCTTGCGGGCGTCTCCGGAAACGGCCAGGCCGAACTGATCGCCTTGCTCAGCGGCGAGCGGACGCACGAGCAAAACGACACGATCAGGATCTGCGGCACCGCTGCCGCCAGCCTGCGTCCTCACGAACGCCGCAAGCTCGGCGTCGCCTTTGTTCCCGAAGAACGGCTCGGACGTGGCGCCGTGCCATCGCATACGTTGTGGGAGAACGCGGTGCTGACCGCGCACCGCTTCGGAACTGTGCGCAAGGGATTGATCGACCGGCGCAAGGCCAAGGCTTTCGCCACGGGCATCATCGACAGGTTCAAGGTCAAGGCGAACGGCGCGCAATCGACCGCGCAAAGCCTGTCGGGCGGCAACCTGCAAAAATTCATCGTCGGGCGCGAGATCGCACTCGAACCAAAGCTCTTTCTGGTCTCCCAGCCAACCTGGGGGGTCGATGTCGGCGCATCCGCTTTCATCCGGCAGACCATCATCGACCTCAGCCGCGCCGGTGCCGCGGTTCTTGTCGTCTCCGAAGAACTCGACGAACTGTTCGAAATCTGTGATCGGCTGCTGGTCATCTGCCAGGGAAAAGTGTCTCCGCCGCTCATGCGCACGACAACCGACCGCGAGGAAATCGGACTCCTGATGACCGGCCGGAGCATGAACGAAGGCGTATCGGCAAACAGTGGGGGCGACGTTGCACTTCAGGATTGAACAAAGGCCGGAGCCTTCCGCGCCGATGCGCGTTGCCGCGCCGGTGCTGGCGACTGCGCTGACGGTGATCGTCGGCTCGATTTTCTTCGCGTCTCTCGGACACGATCCCCTGGCCACGCTCTATGCATTCTTTGTCGAGCCGCTCAGTTCGATGAACGGCCTGTCGGAGTGGTTGCTCAAGGCGTCGCCGCTGATCCTCATCGCCTGTGGGCTGGCGGTCGGTTTCCGCGCCAATGTCTGGAATATCGGCGCCGAGGGCCAGTTCACCATGGGCGCGATCGCCGCCAGCGGCGTCGGGCTATTCTGGCCCGACCCGGAGAGCGCATTGCTGCTGCCCCTGATGTTCGTCGCCGGCATGGGCGCCGGCATGGCGTGGGCGGCAATCCCCGCATTCCTGCGTGCTCGCATGAACACCAACGAAATTCTCGTCACGCTGATGATGACGTATATCGCCACGCTGTTCCTGTCCTATCTCGTGCATGGACCCTGGCGTGATCCGGCCGGCTTCAACTATCCACAGACGGCACTCCTGCCGACCGCCGCCATGCTCCAGTCCTTTGACCCAGCCTACCGGCTCAATTCCTCGATCTTCATCACCGTCGTCGCCGTCATCGCGATGTGGCTGTTCACCGACCGCGGCTTCCTCGGCTACAAGATGTCGGTGAGCGGCGCCGCGCCTCTCGCAGCCCGCTATGCAGGATTTCGCGAATCGGCGGCGGTCTGGATCGGCCTGCTGGCCGGAGGCGCCGCGGCAGGTATCGCCGGCATGGCAGAGGCCGCCGGACCGCTCGGCCAGTTGTCGCCGCAGATATCGCCCGGCTATGGCTTCGCGGCCATCATCGTTGCCTTCATCGGCCGGCTGAACGCCTTCGGCATCGTCATTGGCGGGCTTTTGATGTCGCTGCTTTTTCTCGGCGGCGAAGGCGTGCAGATGACGCTTGGCCTGCCCTCCGCGCTGACGCGCATCTTCCAGGGCATCCTGCTGTTTTTCCTGCTGGCTGCCGACTTCTTCATTTTCTATCGCGTTCGCCTGGTACGGGAGAAAGCCTGATGGATCTCTTCATCGCCATCTTCACGGGCACCGTCATTGCCGCGACACCGTTGATCTTCGCCGCTCTCGGCGAACTCGTGGTCGAAAAGTCAGGCGTTCTCAATCTCGGCATCGAAGGCATGATGCTGATGGGGGCGGCCCTTGCGTTCTGGGCGGTGACGGCGGGCTTTTCCATGCCCGTCGCGATCCTGGCCGGCGCGCTGGCCGGCGCTGCGGCATCCCTGCTCTTCGGCGTTCTGGCGCTGACATTTCTCACCAATCAATACGCCGCCGGTCTGGCGCTGGCGATCTTTGGATCTGGTGTTTCGGCCTTCCTCGGGCGCGGTTTCGGCAGCGATCCGATCGAAGCGCTGCACGGCGTCAACATTCCCTATCTGTCCGACATGCCGCTGATAGGCCCGCTGCTCTTCCGCTTCGACCCGATGGTCTATCTGGCCTTGCTGATGTTCGGCGCCATCAGCTGGTTTCTTTACCGGACCAAGGCTGGCCTTGTCCTGCGCACGATCGGCGAGTCGCCCCAGACGTCGCATGCGATCGGTTACCCCGTGATCAGGATACGCTACATCGCTGTGCTGTTCGGCGGGGCGATGGCGGGCCTGGCTGGTGCCTACCTGTCGGTCGCCTACACGCCGCTGTGGGTCGAGAACATGACCGCAGGCAAGGGCTGGATCGCCCTGGCGCTGGTGGTCTTCGCCACCTGGCGGCCGCTGCGCATCCTGCTCGGCGCATGGCTGTT
>JBDSLV010000266.1:0-32856 GCA_039916205.1 Mesorhizobium sp.
ACCCTTGGCCCTTGGCTCAACCTTGAACTTTGCTTTTGCCAGCACGCGCTGCCGCTTGGCCAGCGCTTGCGCGCGGCGCTCCAGCGTGGCCGCGGCCATTGCCTTGCCGACAGCCACTGCCTTGGAGATACTTTGCTTCTTTGCCATTGATGCCCCTCCCTTGTTAGCCGATCAGGTACAAAAGGCGGATGGATTTTGGCCAACGTCGATGGTCAAGGTGGAAACAGCCCGGCAGCGCCGCAAATCTATTGCAGGCCTTGGGATGCTACTACATCCGCCTAACGCCTTTATTCCAGATGAATTGCGATTGTTTCGCCTGGCACATCCCTGTTGCAGGAATGAACGCCTGAACATCTATCGCGTCAAGGGGTCAGATGGAAATCCGCAAGGCGGCCGTGGAGGTGCAGGCGGGTTCCGGTTCGTTCAGCCGGATTTCTGCGTCAACTGCAGGTCGACAAACTGCACGCCCTTGGCCGCCACGCGCGCCCACTCGGAATCGCTGTCCAGTTCGAGATAGCGCGCCCAGTTCCGCCGCGCTTCAGCCAGGTTGCCGGCGTCGAACTCCAGCCTCGCGAGGTTGAACACCGGATCGGCATAGCTCTTGTCGAGCGCGATGGCCTTCTGCAGATGCCGGCGCGCCGAGGCGTCGCGGCCCTGCTCGCTCATCAGCCCGGCCAGATTGAACCAGGCCTCGACGAACGCAGGATCGAGCTTGATCGCTCGCGCATAGTCATGCGCGGCCTCTGCCGCATGGCCCCCGGCACGCAGGCAGTTGGCGCGGTTGAAGGCGGCAATGGCATCGCCGGGATCAATGGCGAGGCAGCGCTGGTAGAGTGCGGCGGCGCCATCCTGATCGCCACCCTCCTCCGCTGCCTCGGCCTCGCTAAACAGTTCTTCCAGCGTGTCGTCGCCATGCGCCGCGCTCCCCAGGTCGAACAGCAGCTGCCCGTCGAGTTCGCTCTGGCCGCCTTCGAGATAGATCGCGTCGGCGCGGCCATGCTGCGAGCCGACATTGAGCGACTTGGCGGTGAGCGACGCGACCGGACCGGAGCGATGCACAGAGCGCGCAATGGCGCCCCAGGCCGCACCGCCGGCAACCAGCCCGGCATATTTGCGGGCAAGGATCAGGTCGCGGAAGGAGTATGGTTCGCTGTCATGCTCGAAAGCATCGAACAGCGACAGCAGATCAAGGTCGGCGCCTGACAGCCGCGACTGGTCGATGAGCGATTGCCTCGACAGCGACGACGCCTCCGGTGCCTTCATCAGCCCAAGCAGCCGCAGGAAACCGTTCTCGCTGAGCAGCTTCCGCCCGGCGGCACGCTCGGCGGCGGCACGGCGCTCCATCTCGGCATCGCCGGCCTTGGTCAGCCCAGCCTTGGCAAGCAAGCTGCGCCCGAACACGACATGCGTGGTGCGCCTGGTGACGCCGCGCCGCAACTGGCCGTGCCGGTGCTCGACCTCGCGCACCGCCAACCTGAGCGGAAACGCCGCCAGCGCGCCGATCGTGCCGAATATGGAGCCGGCTGCCGCCGTCACTTCTTGCTCTTGCCGACCGCCTTCAGCAGGTTGGCCTTCAGCGGATTTTCAGCCGCCCCGCCCGCCGCCGCCTTCTTGACGGCCGGCTTCTCGGCCTCGTCGGCCTTGCTCTTCGACTTGGCCGGCGGCTTCGACTGCGAAAGGCTCGCCTTCAGCGCATCCATAAGGTTGATGACATTGCCACGCTCCGGTGCCGCCGCGATGATCGGCTTGTGGCCCTTGAGCTTCTCGCGGATCATCTCCATCAGCGCGACCTCATAGCGGTCTTCATATTTCTTCGGATCGAAGGTGGTTTCCTTCTGCTTGATCAGCGCTTCGGCCAGTTGCAGCATTTCGGCATCCGGCTTGCCGGCCGGTATGTTGCCGAAATACTCCGAAGTTCCACGCACTTCGTTCGGGTTCCTCAAGGTGCACACGAACATGCCGTTCTCTCGCGCGCCGATCGTCACCACACGCTCGCGGCTCGACAGCACAAGCCGCGCGATCGCCAGCTTGCCTGACTTGCGCATGGCTTCACGCAGCACGGCGAAGGTCTCCTCCGCCATCGCGCCATCCGGCGCCATGTAGTATGGCGCATCCTGGTAGATGACGTCGACCTCGCCCTCGTCGACAAAGGCCTCGATGTTCATCGTGTGGTTGGATTCGATCCGCACCGTATCTAGGTCGGCATCATCGATGATGATGTACTGCTTGTCCTCATACTCGTAACCCTTGACCAGATCCGAGCGCTCGACCAGCCCCAGCTCTGGGTCGACCGGCTTCATGTTGATGCGGTTGTGGGTCTTCTTGTGCAACTGGTTGAACGAGATGCGCTCGCTCGTGCTGCTGGCCGGATAAAGCCGGACGGGACAGCTGACGAGACTGAGTTTGAGGTAACCTTTCCAACTTGCCCTGGGCGCCATGAAATACTCCTACGCGGCCGTGCACTGACATCTTTGGTTAAGCATGATCTTGTCCGAAGCGCTTTTCGGGATCATGCTCTTGCAGCGCTTCGTCCGGAGGACGAACGACACCGCTGAAATCCTACATCGGCCCTGACAATACCGGCAAATCCCTGACGAAATGTTTTAGGGCGTCGCGGGAGGGCACTGGGGCGCAGGATAATTCAAATTGTATGAAGCGTCGATGGCGTGCGGAACGATGGTGATTGGCCGACCCGCCCCTCCCTTCGTCATCCTAGGGCGAAGCAAGGAGCGAAGCGACGCGCGCAGACCCTAGGATCCATGCCGTGACATTAGAACCGCCGCAGCGATGCAGAACCTCTACCAACCAGTTCCGCGAAAAAGCTCGAACCAGTCCGGATTGGCCGTCTCGATCAGGTCGATCTTCCACTGGCGAGGCCAGCGCTTCAGCGACTTCTCGCGCTGGATGGCATCGGCAATGTCGAAAAACTCCTCGTACCAGACCAGGCGTTGCACACCGTAGCGGCCAGTGAAGCCCGACCCTTGGCCCGACTTGTGCTCAGGCATGCGACGGCCGAGGTCGTTCGTGACACCGATGTAGATCGTGCCACGCTTCTGGCTTGCGGTCATGTATACGTAGCCGGTCATGCGACCACGATAGCGGGCCGCGCTTTCGGCAGCCATTCGGTTCCGTTGCATTTTTCGATCGAAGTCACGGCATGGATCCTAGGGTCTGCGCCGCGTCGCTACGCTCCTTGCTCCGCCCTAGGATGACGAAAGCGTAAGGCCGCATCACCACAAATCATCTACTTTCCCGCCCCCACCACCGGCAGATCCCGCGCGAACTCATCAATCTCCGCCCACGGATCGCCCGAAGTCTCCAGCAGGCCAGGCAGCGAGGAATAGTTCAGGTCCTGTGGCGCGTCGATCAGCTCCAGGTCGCTCCAGCTCACCGGCGTCGAGGCCGGCAGGTTGGTGCGGGCACGCAGCGAATAGGGCGCCGCCGAGGTGTGGCCGCGCGCGTTGCGGTGATAGTCGATGAAGATGCGCCGCTTGCGGTTGTCCTTGCCCATGGTGGTGGTGAACGTGTCAGGCGCACTTGCCGCCAGATGCGTTGATATAGCGCTGGTTGCCTGATGCAGCTTCTTCCAGTTCTGCTTTTGCGTCACCGGCACGGTGATGTGGATGCCGCTGCCGCCGGAGGTTTTGGCGAAAGGCACCAGCCCCAACCCTTCAAGCTGGCCCTTGATATGCACGGCGGCCTCGACCACCTCGCGCCAGGAAATCCCCTCGCCCGGGTCGAGGTCGAGGACGATCTGGTCCGGCTTGTCGAGGCTCTCGCGATGCGTGCCCCAGGTGTGGAACTCGACGACACCGAACTGCGCCAGCGCCAGATAGCCCTTGGCGCCTTCCACCGACAGATAGGACTTGGTCTCAGCTTCGGAGTTGGTCGCCTCGAAGGTCACCACCGAAGGCGGCATGCCGGTGAAGGCGTGCCGCTGGAAGAAGCAGTCTTTCGGCAGGCCCGTGGGGCAGCGCACCAGCGACACGGGGCGGCCAAGGATATGCGGCAGCATGAAGTCGCCGACCAGTGCGTAGTAGACCGCGATGTCGAGTTTTGTCGGTCCGGTCTTGCCGAACAGCCGCCGCGTCGGATTGGTTACCCAGACGGTGGCAAGGTCAGCCTCGGCGATCAGCCGCTTGCGCTTGGCTGAGACCGGCGTCGACAGGCCGACATCGCGCAAACCGCGAAACACGCCATGGCGCAGCGAATTGTCCGCCGTGCGGTTGGCATAATGGATGCGTGCCGAAAACAGCGGCTTCACCCAGTGCATCTCGCGCATGATCTCGCGCGGCACGCCTTCCGGCGCCGTGGCGCCTGCCGTGAGCGGCTCGAGCCGCGCCAGCAGGTCGGCTGCCGTCTGGGCATCGAAACCGGTGCCAACCTTGCCGCGATAATGCAGCTCGCCGTCCTCCCACTCAGCCATGCCGAGCGCCGCCAGCCCTTCCGCCGCTTGCGAGGTCGTGTAGCCGGCGATAACGAAGTCGCCGTTCTTCAGCGCCTTGGCCTTGGTCCAGCTCTTGGTGCGCCCGCTCTGGTAGGTCGCGGTCGCACGCTTGGAGACGACGCCCTCCAGCCCCATTTCCGTCGCCTGCTCGTAAAGCCCCTGCCCGTCGCCGCTCACGTGGTCGCTGTACTGGATGGCGGAATTGGCGCCTTGTCCGGCCAGCAGCTCGGCCAAAAGCCGCTTTCGCCTTTCCAGCGGCACCTTCAACAAATCCCAGCCGTCGAGATGCAGCAGGTCGAAGGCGTAGAAATGCAGCTTGCTGCCGGCGCCTTCGGCCAGAGCGTCCTGCAGCAGCGCGAAGCGGCTGATGCCCTTGTTGTCGAGCACGACGATCTCGCCATCGACGATCGCGTCCCGGCAAGGCAATCTGGCGAAGGCCTCCGGCAGGTCGCCATAGCGCTTCGTCCAGTCGATGCCGCCCCGGGTGATCAGCTTGACCTTGCCGTCGCTCAGATGCGCCATGGTGCGGTAGCCGTCTAGCTTGATCTCGTGCAGCCAGACCTCCCCGGTGCGATCCCCCGGATCGTCACCGCCGGGCGGCTTTGGCGCCTGCGTCGCCAGTTGCGGCTCGATGCGGCTGAGCGCCGGCGCCTTCACCGCCCCCGGCAATGTGCCTGGTTTCAGCGAGCCTGGTTTGGGACCCACCCTCGCGGGTTTCGGCGGCGCCACCAGCTCCTCGATGCGGCGTCCGGATTTGACGCTTTCAGGCCGGTCTTCAAGAATATCCAGATTGGTGTCGGAGGCGAGGTCGCGCTCCTTGAACAGCAGCCAGTTTTTCTTCTCTTCGTCCTCGCCGGGCTTGGGCTTCAGCCGCGTCAGCATCCAGCCGCCATTGAGCTTCTCGCCCGCCAGCCGGAACTTGAAGGCGCCGGTGCGCAGGCTTTTCTCGACATCGTCCATCGGCGCCCAGGTGCCGGTGTCCCAGACGATCATCGGCCCGCCGCCATACTCGCCCTCGGGAATAACGCCCTCGAAGTCGATATATTCCAGCGGATGGTCCTCGGTCTCCACCGCCAGCCGTTTGTCGGCGGGATTGAGCGAAGGCCCGCGCGGCACCGCCCAGCTTTTCAGCACATCGCCGACCTGCAGCCGCAGGTCGTAATGGTCGGCGGTGGCGTGATGCTTGTGAACGACAAAGCGGTTGCCTTCGCCTGCGAGCAGCCCACCGGCGGGCTCCGGCGTCTTTGAGAATTCGCGCTTGGCGCGATAGGTTTTGAGCTTGGGTTGGGTGGGCATGTCAGGGGGCCAACGCATGCCGCTCTTGCCGGCTGAACGAGCGTCTCTCAGCCGGAAGCGCTACCCCATTCCGAAACAGCAACGGAAGGACTATCACACCGCTCAATCGTCGGTGGCCGGCGTCAATTCGAGCTCGGCAGGCGTCAGGCCGCCTTGTAGTTGGCTCAGCCGGAATTCGTCGACCCAGTAGGCCTCGCCGTCGACCAGCACCCGCGCCTGGTAGGCGCCGCCGGAAAAGCTCTGCGCGGTAATGTAGACCCTGTGGCGGTCGAGCGCCTTGCGCACGGCCGCGCGCTTGGAATTCTGGCCGATGACGGGACTGAACATGACACGTGCCCTCAGCCGCCCTACCCGAAACGCGACCGCTCTCCACGGCCCGGCGACTGGCTCAAGGATGCCGGAGAGTGGACGAGCTGTCAATTTTCGAGGCGCTGGCACCTCGACGGACTGCTCACTTGGCGTTGTTGAGCGTGTTGCCGATCAGCTTGAACTTGGCGTTCAATGCGTTGCCGAGCGCACTGGCTCCAGTGATGATGGCAAGTGCGATCAAGGCGGCGATCAGGCCATACTCGATAGCGGTAGCACCGGATTCGTCGCGGATGAAACGGGAAAACACATTCGGCATTTAATATCCTTGTTTCCAACATCCCTCACACAACCCTATAGATACCGCAGGTTGCAGTTCGGTTAAATTTTGCCAAGCTTTTTAAGGTGCTTGCGTGCTGGCTTGAATCAAAACATGAAGCGCCTGCCACGAGCCGCGACGCTCAGTCAGCTACCTCACTCACCCCAGCTGCAGCCCCGCCTGCCTGGCCGCAGCCCGCAGGAACGGCAGGCCGACCTCGATGACGTCGCTCGGGTTCAGCGCCACAGGCCGCCACACAGCCAGTCCGCCGGCTATGTCGACATCGACATGGTTCATGCTTTCCAGCGTGATCGCGCCGCTGTAACCGATATCTGCGATGGCTTTCATGCAGGCCGCCCAGTTCAGCATGCCGCGCCCCGGCACGCCGCGATTGGCCTCGGAGACATGGACATAGCCGAGGTAGGGCGCGGCGGCCCTGAACCCGTCGTCGAAGCTCTCTTCCTCGATATGCATGTGGTAGGTGTCGAGATGGATGAAGATGTTGCCGGCGCCGACGCGCTCGATGATGACGGCGGCATCGACGCCGCGATTGATAAGATGCGTCTCGTAACGGTTGCAAGGCTCGATGCCGAGCTTCAGCCCATGCGCCTTGGCAGCCTTCGCAGCCCGCTCGAGAAAGCCGCACATGCCGTCGATTTCGCCCTTGGTCGGCGCGCGGCCGGAGGTCTTGCCGATCGTGCCATAGGTGACGCCGCCAAGTGCGGCACTGCCCACCGCTTCGCAGACAGCGAAGGCCGGTTCGAGAAAGGCCAGCGCCTCATCCGGCCGCGCCACGACATCAAGTGAAGCGGGCAGGCCGAGTGACGGGATGAGCTCGACGCCCCAGCGTTCGGCGAAGGCGCGTGTGCGAAAAGTGTCGATCTCCTCGGGGCGCAGCAATGGGATTTCCAAGAGGCCGATGCCGAGCTCCTTCAGCCGTTCCATCTGCGGCTCGATCAGGTCGAGGTCCCAGACCGGGGCGATGGCAAACGTGTGCAATCCAAAGACATTCATCGGTTCAGCCTCTCTGTTCGTGCGCCGCCGCGGCACTGATGTCGCCGCCGCCGACAATGCGGCCAACGACTTCGTTCATGTTGGTTTTCGCCGTTATGAGATCCGCCTCGGCCCGCCCATGGCGCAGCACCACGATGCGGTCGGTCACCGCCAGCACGTCGTTCAGCCGATGCGAGATCAGGATGACGGCGATGCCTTCCGACTTCAGCCGGCGGATGAGGTCGAGCACGCTCTGCACCTCGCGCACCGCAAGTGCCGCCGTCGGCTCATCCATGATCACCAGCTTCGGGTTGAAGGTGAGCGCGCGCGCGATCGCCACCGTCTGCTGCTGGCCGCCCGAGAACGAGCCGACCGCGCGGTTGATCGACGGCAGATGCGCGCCCAGCCGCTCGATCATCTTGGCCGCCTGGCGGTCCATCTCGGCCTTGTCGACAAAACCCGGAAACAGGCCGAACAGCTTCTTGGTTGGTTCACGGCCAAGGAAGATGTTGGCCGCGACATCCTGCTGCTTGGCCAGCGACAGATCCTGATAGATCATCTCGATGCCGAGCTGCCGCCGCTGGCCTGGATCGAGTGGCAGGATGTCCTTTCCGCCGAGCTCGATCGAACCGGCGTCGGCCCGGTAGATGCCAGTGATGGTCTTCATCAGCGTCGACTTGCCGGCGCCATTGTCGCCGACGAGGCCGATCACTTCGCCGCCTTCGACCGAGAGGTCGACGCCATGCAGCACATCGACGGCGCCAAAGCTCTTGCGGATGCCTTCCAGCTTGAGGAGCGTCATACGCGTGACTCCTTCCGGACCTGGTACTGGTCGATGAACACGGCCAGGATCAGCACGGCGCCGATCGCCATCTGCTGGTAGTAGGATTGCACGGCAAGCAGCGTCAGCCCGTTCTGCAGCACGCCCATGATCAGCGCGCCGATCATGGTGCCGAGGATCGAGGCGCGGCCGCCGAACAGATTGGTGCCGCCGATGATCGCCGCCGTGATCGCGGTCAGCTCGTAATTGATGCCGGCGGTCGGGTCGCCGGCGTTGACGCGGGCGGTGAACAGCAAGCCAGCCAGGCCCGCAAGCGCGCCCGACAGCGCGTAGATGATGCGGCGATGGTGTTCGACGCGGATGCCGGCGGCGCGCGCGGCACCCTCGCTGTCACCCAGCGCCAGCGTGTGGCGGCCAAAACGCGTATAGGCGAGCAGGCAATGGGCAACGATGGCCGTCAGCACCAGCAGGATGACCGGCATCGGAACGCCGAACGGGCGGCCCTGGCCGATATAGACGATCTCAGGCGGCAGGCCGTAGATCGCCCTGCCGCCTGAGATGACCAGCGCCAGGCCGCGCGCCAGGCCGAGCATGCCGAGCGTGACAATGAAAGCCGGCACGAAGGCGCGGGTGACAAGTTGGCCGTTGACGTAGCCGGCCAGCCCGCCGGCCAGGATGCAGGCGGCCACGGCCAGAGGCGAAGGCCAGCCGAGATTGACAGCAACGAAGGCGCCGGCGACGCCGGCCAGCCCCATCACCGAACCCAGCGAAAGATCGAGCCCGCCCGAGCCGATGACGAAAGTGGCGGCGATCGCCAGCACGCCGATCGTCGATGTCGCGAGCAGGATGTTGAGGAAATTGCTGAGCGACAGGAAATACGGCGACAGCACCGCCATCACGGCGCTGAGCGCCACCAGCACCAGCAGCGATTCCAGCCTGATATGCAGCCGTTCGACGGCTGCACGCTGCACCCGGGACCAGAATGACATTTGGTTGCACCTTTGAGAGAGGGCAGTAAGGCAGTAGCTAGTAGGGATTAGGCAGTAGGCTAGGAGGCGGACCGGTCCGAGGGGCGGAACATGCCTGGTTCCCTACTGCCTACTGCCTACTGCCTATTCCCTTCTTATTTCACGTATTCCAGCATCGGCTCCTTGCCGGCGTCGAGCACGTCCTTGGTCAGCACCAGGGTCGGCACGGCGATGCTGTCCTCGACCTTTTCGCCGGCCAGTGCTTTCTTGACGTTCTCGACCGCCTGCTTGCCGACGAGGTAGGGCAGCTGCGCCACCGAAGCATTCAGGCGACCTTCCTTGATCGACTTCACCGCGTCCGAATTGCCGTCGACGCCGATAATAGTCACCTGCGGACCCTTGCCAGCGGCGTAGATGGATTCCACCGCGCCCAGCGCCATGCCGTCATTGGCGCAGAAGATGGCGACGAGGTCGGGATGCGCCGTCAGCGTGTCGGTGGCGATCGAGGCCGCCTTGCCGCGATCCCAGTCACCTGGCAGCGAGGCGACGATCTCCAACCCCGGCGCGAGCTCCTTGAGCTTGTCGGCAAAGCCCTTGGCGCGTTTCTCGCCGGTGATGTTGCCCGACAGGCCTTCGATCACCAGAACCGGACCCTTGGCATCCTTGCCGAGCTTGGACACCAGGTATTCGGCGCCTTGCGCACCGGCCGCGCCATTGTCGGAACCGATGTGGAAGGTCACCTTGATGCCTTCCTTGTCGAGCACCGCCTGGTCCATGTTGTTGTCGAGGTCGACGATCTTGACGCCGGCCTCCTGCGCCACCTTCAGGCACGGCAACAGGTTGGTCGAGTTGATGGCGGCCGTGATCATCGCCGCCGGCTTGCGCTCCAGCATGGTGTTGCAAAGGTTGAGCTGCGGCTCGGCGGCCTGGTCGCTTTCAGCCGCCTGCTCGAAGATCTTCACGCCGGCTCCTTTGGCGCCGGCCTCGACGCCCTGGCTCATCGCACCCCAGAACGGATTGGCCAGCGTCTTCATCAGCACGCCATATTCGGCATCGTCGGCCTTGGCCGCTGAGATGGCCGAGAATGCCATTGCGACGCCAATAGCCAAAGTAAATCGATTTATCTTTTGAACGAGCACTGTCATTTCATCTATCCTCCGGTTGATGTCACGTGCCGCGAGCCTCGGCCAGGTGCGGCGTCTGGTAGTCGACAATGGGGGCTATTGTCGGTCTCCTCCCCCGGAATGCGGGCCGCCACCTGGCAAGCCGACGGATTCCCGCATCAAAACCCGGCAAGGTTCGAGCCGCGCGGTGGGCGGCCCCTCCTCGCCCTCAATCCTGGCAAACAGCAGGTTCATCGCCTCGGTGGCAATCTGGCGGACCGGCTGCACCACGGCGGCGATCGCCGGCCATGTCACCTGCATCCACTCGGCATCATCGAAGCCGACCAGCGAAATGTCGTTGGGACAGTGCCAGCCGCGCCGGCGAAATTCGCTGAGCGCCACCAGCGTGCCCTTCAAGAGCAGCGAATAGACCGCGGTCGGCCGCTCGCCCTTGCCGAAATAGTCGCGCAGCGAGGACCGCAACGGGTCGACGCTGACCTCCGACAGGATGACATCGATGCGCACAAGCGGGTCGAGCGCCAGCGCCTGGGCACGAAACCCGTCGAGGCGCGCGCGCACCGTCGCCGCCTGTTCGGCGAGGCCGATGACCAGGATGTGGCGATGGCCCATGCCGACCAGCATTGTCGCCACTTCGGCACTAGCCGCCGCACTGTCGGCCGACACCGTGTCGAACGCATCGTCTGACAGCACGCGGTCGATCAGCACGCCGGTCATGCCGTTGGCTTTCATGAAGGCGGCGGCCGGCCCATGTTCGTTGCGTACCGGCGCCAGCACCACGCCGGCCACCCGCCAGTCATGCATGCGGGCGAGGACCTCCTTTTCGCGCGCCTCGGATTCGCGGCTCGACGCCGCCACCAGCGTGTAGCCGCGCTGCTCCGCCAGCCCTTCAAGCTCGGTGACCATCTGGCCGAAGAATTCACTTTCGAACTCGGGCATGATGGCGCCGATGATGCGGCGCTTGGCCCGGCGCATGTCGGAGGCCAGCGGATCGACGCGGTAGCCCAGATGCTCGACGGCATCGAAAACCCGCTGCGCATTCTCTGATTTCACCGTGGTGACGCCGGCCATGACCTTGGAAACGGTGGCGGCGGACACGCCGGCACGGCTGGCCACGTCGTGGATCGACGGACGCCGCTGCTTGGCTTCCTTGTGCGCCATGGTCCTCCTCCCGAGGGCGGGCTCATCGCATTTGCCCGCTGACGAAATGAGTAAATCGATTTTTCGCAGTTGTAAATCGTTTAATCCGGGGTATTTTTACCCTTGTGCATATCACCTGGAAAACAGGCCGCGGCTTTTGGCGAACGACATGCACGAACAAGACAGGGCGCCACAAGGATCGCGCCGGGAGGAATATACCATGTCCGACAGCGCCTTGCCGCTGGTCATCAGCGCGCCGGAGCCCCGCACGCTCGACCTTATCTTCACGCCGCCGCAACTGGCGCGTTTGCATGCGAACTATCGCATCGTCGAAACGACGGCCGAAAGCGTCGCCGCGCTGCCGGACGTCGTGCTGGCCGAGGCCCGCTACATCGTCGGCCAGCCGCCGATCACCGCTGAAACACTGGACAAGCTGAAAGCGCTGCGCTGCGTCTTCAATGTCGAGACCAATCTCCTCAACAACATGCCCTATGAGACGTTGTTTGCGCGCGGCATCCATGTTGTCACCACCGGCCTGGTCTTCGCCGAGCCGGTGGCCGAGCTTGGCCTTGCCATGGCGCTCAACCTCGCCCGCGACATTGTCGATGCCGACCTTGCCTTCCGCGATGGTAAGGAACTGTGGGGCGGCGACGGCAACCAGACGGCACGGCTTTTGTCGGGCGCCGATGTCGGCATTGTCGGTTTTGGCGATCTCGGCCGCGCCTTGAACCGGCTGCTGGCCGGCTTCCGCACCAGGACAAAAGTCTTCGACCCCTGGCTGCCGCCCTCGATCCTGATCGACAATGGCGTCGAGCCGGCTTCGCTGGACGAAGTGCTGACGCAGAGCGATTTCGTCTTCGTCGTCGCTTCGGTGACCAGCGAGAACCAGGGCTTTCTGGGCGCCGAGGCCTTTGCCTCGATGCGCAAGGGCGCTGCCTTCATCCTGCTCAGCCGCGCCGGCGTCGTCGACTTTCCGGCGCTGATGGCGGCGGTCAGGAGCGGCCACATCGTCGCCGCCAGCGACGTTTTTCCGGAAGAACCGCTGGCGAGCGACCACCCGGTGCGTGCCCTGCCCGGCTTCCTGCGCTCGGCCCATCGCGCTGGCGCGCTCGACATCGCCTTCAAGCGCATGGGCGACATGGTGCTGGAGGACATGGACCTGATCGACCGCGGCCTGCCGCCGCTGCGATCCAAGCGGGCGGAGCGCGAGACGGTATCACGCATGCGCTCGAAGCCGGTCGACAAGAACTGACGCGGCTGACGCTAGCTGACGCCATGCCACGCATGACGTTCAGCGTCCGGAAATGAGCGTCGGCCCGAGTGCCCACTCAGGCAAGTGAATAGATCAGACTTCCGCGCGTATCAGGTTCAAGCGATCATTGGCTCGCGCGGAGTAACGCAATGTCGAATCTCGAAGAACGCTCCCATGGGGAGGTCGCCGCCTATCGTGAAGGGTGGCGCGCGGGGCTGGTGCTGGGCGCCGTGGCCGTGGCCGTGGCCGCTTTCATCAATCTGCTCAGCATGGAGAAATCGATTCTGGCCATCGTGCTCGCCCTGATCGCAATTCGCGGTGCGGGTCCGGGCCAAACACGCTTTCGGGGGAGGCTGGCTCTGGCCATCGCTGCCGTCCATCTGGCAGTTGCGGCCACGGTGTTCATCCTGTTTCACGACAAGCTGGAGCGGCTGTTTTCCCTGCTCCAGTCCCTGGGTTGAGCATTGCTCCCGCAGCGCGACTACGCACGGGCGCTGGAGCCTCTGCTGGTACAGGCCAGCGGGTACGCGCGCTCGATTCTAAGGAACAGGGCCGATGCCGAGGACGCGGTCCAGACCGCGGCCTTGCGCGGTCTGGAGCGTCTCGGCAGCTACGACGAACTGCGGCCGTTCAAGGCATGGTGGTTCGCCATCCTGCGCAACTGCTGCATCGACACCATGAGGCGCGCGCAGCGGCGGCCTACCTGTGCGATCGAGGGCGACGTGGCCGATGAGCGCTCCGACGAGCCCGCACCCGACTGGGAAGCACTGGATCGAGCGTTGGAAACCCTCTCGGACAATCACCGGGAGATCGTGCGGCTGCGCTATTTCGCCGACCTGAGCTACGCTGAGATCGCCGAAGCCCTGTCCATACCTGCCGGCACGGTCATGTCGCGCTTGTACCATGCCCGCCTAGCCCTCGCGGCGACGCTTCAGGAGGAAACGAGATGAACGATTTTGATCCGGCCGAACTGTCGGCCTTCCTGGACGGCGAGTTAAGCCCCGCCCGCGCCGGGGAAATCGAGGCCCTGATCGCTACCGACCCTGGCATGCGTTCCGCGTTCGAGCAGCTCAAGCGCGCCGATCAGCAACTGAAGTCGGTCGCCGAAGCCGCTGCCTTTCGGCCCGATATCCACTGGCCAGGGCCCGCAAGGTGGCGGGCCGAGTCTTGGCTTGCGCTGCCGCTGGCCGTCGTCATGTTCGCATGGGTGACCGAGAAGTTGGACCCGGCCATGACCACGGCATTCTTCGTCAACACTATCTCGCTCGTCCTGTTCATCGCCTGCCTGGCGCAGCTCGCCCTTGGCGAAATGCGCGCCAGTCGATCCGCTTGAGTGCGCAGCGGTTTCCCTTGGGAATGGCTTAAAAACGAGCGAGATCTAGAGCGGGCGCGGGCTCAGGATTTTCGGCGCGCGCGGCTCGCTTCGGGCAAGGCGATGACGAAAAGCACCGCGCCGCACAGCAAGAGCAGCCATCCGCCGATCGCGAGGTAGACGACCACGCCGACAACACCTCCAGCCAGGAAGGACAGGATGGTGCTCGAATGGAGGCGAAGGCGCGACACGGCCTCAGTGCGTTGGGGCGCCTTGCTCGCCAGCATGGCCAGCCCCAGGCCGATATCGGTTGCCATGCCGGAGACATGCGTCGTGCGGACACGGGCGTCGGAAATGCGTGTGGTGGCGGCGTTCTGAAGCCCCATCACGAAGCTGAGGCCAAGGGCCAGAACCGACCCGCTCTGGGCACTTGGCAGCAGAATGTCAGCGCTGCCGAGCGCAACGAGAAGGCACGCCTCAAGCGTGATGCTGTAGGCGTAGATCGCCCTGACGCCACGCTTTCGTCCCGCTTCGATCAGCAGGCCGGAAACGAAGGCGCCGACGATAAAGGCAACAACGAGAGCGCAGAACAACAGCGCGAGGCCGAATTGAGCCAGCCCGAGATGATCGGAAAGCGCCGAGACATTGCCGGTCATGTTCGCGGAAAAGAAACCCGACGCCTGAAAGCCGGCCGCGTTGAGCGCGCCCGCCACCGCGGCAAGCAATGCCGCCAGGCGAATGTCGATATCGGTCGTTCTTTGATCGCCCTCGCGAACCAGCATTGGTTGTCCCCTCCGCGGCCATCGTAGCGAGCCCCTCATGCAGTTCCAAGAGGCCGTAACCCTTCGTGGGCACACGCCTGACCGCACGGGGCGTGCGAAACGTGGGAACCTTTGCCCGGCGCCTGCGTTATGACAGCGGATCGTTTCCCATTCGATCCCTGACTCCTCCAATCAAATGCCCCGTCTGGCTCTGGCCGGCGGGGTTTTTTCTTGGGCTTCGGCAAGCAGCGCTTCGAATGCCGGCTGACGCAACCAACCGCGCCGCCATTCGTTGCCCCCACGCTGGGTTGATCCCTGGCCACTTCAGACCCTGCCCGCCGGCCCCACCCTGGCGGGCTTTTTTCCTGGCGACGATCGCGCGGAACTTTTCCTGCGCATCAGCATTCATATCCCGGGTCGTCTGTTCCCCCCAGCGATCCAACCTTGCACAACGCCCCGCAGGCTCCCCGGCTTGCGGGGCTTTTCATTTTAGCGCCAGCTTGATAAAGCTCGACCGAGGGATTTTGGCGAAGGGGATATTATGAAGAAGACTTACGAAAAACCGGTACTGGTCAAGAGGGACAGGCTTTCGAGCGTGACCGCTCTCACGCAAAATTCTCAGCCGTCGTAACGTCGCTGACAGCTGTCCGGGACAGCACTTCAAAGGGCCGTTGATCCTAGGGATTGGCGGCCCTTTTTCTATGTCGGAAGACCGCTGGCGATTGCCGAAGCAAACACTCCAGCAATAGGACCGCCCCCAGCAGGTTGGTAAAGCGATCGCGCCCTTCCAGCCGCTCGCTTCGCTCCAGGTTTTTGTTGCCTGGAAGGCGGAACTTTTCCGCCAATTTGGAGTTCTCCTGCCGGATCGTTCTGTTCCCCCCAGCGATCCGCCATCCAAGACCCGCTGGCTCCCGGCCAGCGGGTCTTTTCATTTTAGAGATTGCTTGATAGACCGGATTCGAGGGGTTTTTAGTGGGAGAGTGGCAATGAAGAAATACGTGAAGCCAACCTTGGTGAAGAGAGAGCGCCTTTCGGCCGTCGTAGCCTTTATAGGCTCTCCTGTGCCTATCGATTGATCCGCCGCCAGCTCGGCGCGATCCAAGGGAAAGCCCGCTGCCTGGAGGTGGCGGGTTTTTTGTTTTCAGGTCGCCGTCGCGGAACTGTCATGCGGCTGATCTATTGGAAAATCCGGACCCTGACCTCCCAAGCAAAAGGGACCGCACGATGACGATGGCCCCTCGTTCCGCCAGGAGCGTTGGGGCTTTCGCATTTCAAGGATGTTTCTAGGCC
This sequence comes from Mesorhizobium sp., assembly GCA_039916205.1. Lineage (GTDB taxonomy): Bacteria > Pseudomonadota > Alphaproteobacteria > Rhizobiales > Rhizobiaceae > Mesorhizobium. Next base: position 15,987 of record JBDSLV010000266.1, read on the forward strand.
AGGCACCGGGGCACGGCGCGTTCTTTTTGGCAATGCCCGGCGGGTTAACGCGGCACCTTACGCCAAGGCGTGAGGCTCGCTTTGGTCTAGGTCATAGACAACCCAACTTGGCTACTGGAGTGTCCGTCGTTCCCCTGGAGCGGTGGCATTTTGTATTCGGGTGTGGGAATCGCTTTGACAAGGACCGGTTCCCGGCGTCATCCTTTGCTGGCTATTAGGGCAAGGGGAACGACATGAAGAAAACCTACCAGAAACCAACGCTTTCCAAGCGTGACAAACTGTCAGCGGTCACAGCGGCCATATGCAATTCTTCCAACCCGTGCGGGTTCTAGCGTCTTAGGCCAGCATTGCGGCATCCGCGTTTTCTCGGAACGATCCGCGCGCCACGTCGTTTTAAAAAGCAGTCGGGCGGTGGGAAGCCCGGCGTACTCCAGAAGGCCCGTCACGATTCGCGTCGGTGGCGGGCCTTTTCGTTCGCGGTGAAGGCGATCTGATTTAGCTCGCTCGATCAAGCCACTGCCTGCTCTTCTTCAACCCGTTCGGAACGTAAATTCCGCCGAGGTGTTGTGAACTGCAAGGAGAGCTCTCGTGACCATGGACCGCAGCCTCGTCGAGACGCTACGCCGAACCTGGGACAGCCTTCGCGGCATCCGGCGCGACATCGCCACCGGGGGTCATATCGGGGCAATGAGCGATATAGACGCGCTTGTCGGCGTCGCGCTTTCAGAAACCTTGAACCAGCTCAGCACCAGCGAAACGGCCGCTCGCCCGGAGGGCGAGACGGACCATGACACGCCCGCATGATGTGGAGCCCAGCCGGGCTATGATCCGTCTCCCTGCGGGGCAAGACGCGCGATCAACATGCAAACCAGACCATCAGGCGCATAGTCCAAATGCACGGTGCCTTCGAAATCCGCGGCAAACACGCTTTTGATGACACGTGATCCGAACCCACTCGCGGTGGGCGCGGCAACAGATGGGCCGCCGATCTCGTGCCAGGTGAAGGTAAATTCCTGGCCACCGGTCTGATCCGGCCTCCCGAGCGACCAGGCGATCCTTACCCGCCCGGAAGCTTGGGAAAGCGCGCCGTATTTTACCGCGTTTGTCGCCAGCTCGTGAAGTGCCAGTCCCATCGAAAGCGCCTGCTTGGCGCTCAGTTCGAGGTCTGGACCGTCAATCTCGAAAACCTCGTGCGCGGAACGGTGCGGACCCAACGCACTGTTGATAACCGTTCGAATTGGCGCCCCTTTCCATGCCGCCGCGGTCAGGATGTCGTGCGCCTGCGCCAGGGCTTCGAGGCGGGAGGTGAAGGCCTTCTTGCGCTCCGCCACGTCGTCGCCCTTGAAGGTTTGGCTGGCGATCGCGCTGACAATCGCCAGACTGTTCTTGATCCTGTGCTGCAGTTCGCCGCTCAAAATCCGCTGCCGTGCCTCTGCTTCCTTGCGCTCGCTGATGTCGCGTACGGTTCCGATGAAGCGTGTGCCGTTGCCCATGGGGATAGCCTGGGCTCTTGCGTGAACCCAGCGCTCCGGCTGGTCGTCATGGGCCAATATGCGGTACTCGACATCGAGGACGCCGTCGCCATCGTCGGCCAGCGCGCGATCGGCGGCTGGCTGCAGCAGATATCTGTCGTCAGGATGCACGCTCGACGCGAACCCTTCGAAGGTCGGCGCTTCGCCGGGCATGCCGCCAAGCAGCAGATTGGCGCGATCATCCCGCCTCAGACTAACGAATTCCCCGTCCACCACATGGGTCTCCCAGACCCCCATCTGCGCGGCGGCCAACGCCAGTTTCAGCCGCAATTCACTCTCACGCAAAGCCAGTTCCGCAAGCCGGATCTCGGACATGTCGCGCGAGATCGAGAGGATATGCGTCGGCTTCCCATCCGGCCCCAGGATCGGCATGACCTGCACGTCCCAGTATCTGGCGTTGCCCTTCGCGGTGTCGGCCGAACCGACAAAATGCGCCGTCTTGCCGTTGCGCGCATCTTCAACTGCTTCGCGCGCCGCCAGGTTTCCTTCGTCAACCCAGAAGTCCGGCCAGGGGCATCCCTTTATCGCGCTGAAATTCTCCACCTCCATGACGCGCTTGCCACCGTCGCTCATGAACTGAAGCCGTCCATCAAGATCAAGAATCTTGACGCAATCGCCGCTTCCCGAAAACACCGCCGCAAGCAAGGCATCATTGCCGATCAGCGCGGGATCCGCGGCTTTCAGTTCCTGGTTCAGGGACGCGGTTGGGTCGGCCTTTTCAGCCTGTGGCATCGGCACTGGAACTGGTCGCTTATCTGGAGTTGACGGTACGGACATAAGGAGCCTCTTGAGCGGCACTTCTGCATTTTGCCCGTGCTCAAGTCGAGTCCATTGATGGCCTGAAACCATCGAAGCACGCTTTCGAAGGCCGACGCAGGTTGGGTTTGGGCGGGGGGCCGTGTCCCGCGTCGGCCAAGGCGGCACTTGGGGTCGCCGCACCGCGCAAGCTAGCGATTTATTCCGGGCCAAACAATACGCCGATGCCTCTGTACGGCTTCGTACAATTGGCCGCTCGGGAGCCGGCATTGCCGCGATTCCAGGACAATCAAAATCGTCGCCGATATGTCGGAAACGTACCAAGAGTCGCTTGGTACGTTTCCGACACTAACGTTGAGCACGATCTTTTCGTATGCGAGCGGCGTGGGGGACGTCGTGAGCCGAATTATATCTTGCCGCATTGATAGGTTCTGTCGTCCCGCATCCCCACATAGAGGCAATCGTTCGCACGTTCTCACGGGCGCGGACGGCTGGGAGATAGGATGGCTCTTGCCCTGCAATGGGCCACGCCATGTCTGATTCGACGCAAGACCGAGATCACCAGAACCGAAATCCTCCCTACCGAAATGAATTGTTGCGGCGCATGAGTGCGGCCGATCTGGCGTTGCTTGAGCCGCTTATGCAGCGCTGCGAGTTGCCGCTGCGCATGATGCTGGTCACGCCCAACCTGCCCATAGAAGCCATCTATTTCATGGAACAGGGCATCGGTTCGGTGGTCGCAAGGACAATGGGGGGGCACGAAGCGGAGGTCGGCTTCATTGGCTTCGAAGGCATGACTGGATCTTCGCTGGTCATGGGCGACGACCGCGCGGCGCATGCCTGCTACGTTCAGACTGAAGGCGAAGCCATGCGCATCGATGCCGCTGCTTTCAACGCGGCCCTGGCGGCGAGCCCGACCATGCGGCTTTATCTGCTGCGTTTCGTCAACGCCCTCCTCACCCAGACCGGCTGCACGGCGCTGGTCAACGCACGGCTGAAGCTTGAGGAACGGCTGGCGCGGTGGCTACTGATGTGTGACGACCGGGTACCGGGCGAGCGGTTGACGATCACGCACGAGTTTCTCGCCATCATGCTTGGCGTACGGCGGCCAGGTGTCACCGTAGCCCTGCAATTGCTTGAAGGCCGCGCGCTTATCCGCTCGCGCCGAGGCGAAATCGTCATCCGCGACCGCGCCGGCCTGATTGAACTGGCCAATGGCAGCTATGGCGAAGCGGAGGCTGAGTATACGAGGCTGATCGGCAAGATCGGCGCCAGTTGATCTCCGGCGGCCACGCCGCCGCCGGCGGCTACGCTTCGCCCTCCAGCGCCTCGGCCTCCTGCATTTTCACCCCGGCGTCCGACACAAGGATGCTGATGGCGCGTGCCATGTCGCCTGCCGCCTGAACAGGCTGCGGCGCCGGCGGGGGAAAGGGAGGCAGGCTGATCTGGTGCCACAGACCGTCATATTCGTCGGCCGTGCCCGGGTGCTCGAAGAATGCCAGGCGGGCAACCGGCGGAGTGACATCGAAGCGTCGCCCTGTGCGGATGCTTTCGACGATGACGCGCTTGTCGAGTATGCCGCCCTCTGACATACGCCAGCCCCGGACCACCCTGTAGCCGGCGTTTTCCGTGACGAAATCATGGGCGTTTTCGTGCGAGCCGCGCCCGTCGGGAACGCCCGAATTCAACTCGACATATTTGTAAGGGATGAGGACCGCCGATCCGCTGCCGGCGCGAAGTCTGGTGAAAAGGCTCAAGGCAAGGGCCTCGCCCGTGCCGTCGGCTTCACCTCGTCGGGCGCTGCGCCGTCAAGTGTATTCCGCGCCCCGTCACGAGCAACCGGCATGCCGGCATGCTCCAGGCTTGCAAGCTTGCATCTGGTCTGTTCGGCCGCCGCGCCGACAAGGCAGTCAATGTTGAACATGGTGCCGGCATGGCCGCTCGCTGCAACCGCCGCGCGAATCTTGCTCAGCTGCGCATGCGTATAGTCAAGCAGCTCGAACAAATTCGTGTGATCCACAGCACTCTCTAATCGTCAAAGATACGACAAGTCCTATGCAACTGGGCGCTGAAATACGCCTATTCTCAGCAATTTACTAGCTCTTTTGTCGGAAGCGTACGGTTACCTCAAGCTTCAGCGGCAATCGCGGAGCCGCGGTTGACAGCACAACCGGAACAACGGCGGTATTGTCCAAAGGTCGCGCTTCGCGAGGCTGGCGCGGCGTGCAAGATTGCCTGGATATAAGCTAGTGCTTTTGTAATGAGTGGTTCGTGCGTCGGTCGCGGGGGCGATGACGTTGTCAATTCGCGAGATTATCGCTGCCAATCTGAGGCAGCTTATCAAAGGCCGCGCTTCCGTAAGCGCGGTGTGCCGTGAGCTTGGCATAAATCGCACGCAGTTCGAGCGCTATCTGCAAGGGCAGACCGTTCCAAACAAAGCCACCGTCAAGCTGATCTGTGACCATTTCCAGATTGGCGAAAAGGATTTGTACCGTGAACCCGGCGCCGCCGAGCCCGAAAAATCCGATCACGCATCGATCCGCGAGATGCTGTATCAGAACCTGACACGTCCGCCGGGTCCCGCGATCGCCAGCGGCACCTACTTCACCTATTTTTCGGTTCCCGGCCACCCCGACCTCCTGATGCGGTCGGTGACATTCGTGCGCCGCGAGGCCGAGCTGGTCACCTTCAGGAGAGTGACCAAATGGGCCGAGAACCACGTCCAGCGGGGAGCGCGCGCGCCCGGCAGCCATTATGGCGTGGCCACCTCGCGTCTGAACTGGATCTATTTCAGCGGCGTCAACAGCCGCCAGACCGGCGAACCATCAATCATAGCCGTGCAATGGGCCCCTTTCTCGGAACCGGTTCTGGTCGGCAAAGCCATGGTATTGACCGGCTCCGGGCCGGCCTTCGTCACAGTCATCATGCGCCAGCAGGTCACCAGGATGAGCACGAAACAAGCGATACGCCTCGTCCGCGTCGTCAGGATCGACGATCCCGGTGTTGATAAACTGGTGGTCAGCCTAGCACGCGAAGCCACAATCAGCGCGTAGCCCTTGGCGTGAACGATGAAGCGCGCGCCGCTCGCATCCTTGATGGTGTCGTCGGCAAGCGCCTGACCTATGAAACGACTAGTGCAAGGTGAGGCACCCTATCGCGTCTGGCGACCGTCCAAATACCGCTCGAAAGCCTCCCGGCAAAACGGCGACAAAGCTTAGTCAGAAAAAGCAATCCGAGCGGTTCAATGAAGCCGCTCGGCAGCTTGAAGTTGATGAAAGCGGAAAGGCGTTCGAAACTGCGATCAACAAAATTGCGAGGCGTCGAACGCAGGGCTAGCGATGGAGAACGTAGTTCTGGCGAATGTCCGTAACTAACGGCTCAATCTCATTTAAGGTATAGAACCGAACATGGTGGCGGCTCATTTGCTCCGCAATCATGTTTACGAACTCTGCATCCTGCGCCTGCGCGTCGTCTCCGACCACCACTAGCCGAGCAGGCCGAGCAAGGGCAGTTTCTTGGTAAAGAAGCTCGCCTTCTATCATATGCGGACTGGCGCGATTGAGCGCCTTGTCCGGATCGCCCGCAAGCGACACGGCGTCAATCAGATTGAAGGCTCCATTCTGGTAGGCAAACGGCACTTCGATCTTTACGCCTCCAGAAAGGTGGACGGGGTCGGGCTTCACGAGGAAGTCCTCAACGCCATTGGAACGGAAAGCTTGCGCCAGTTTTGTCGACAATCTTTGGCCGCGCGGAGAACTGGGGACCTCGCCAACCAATTTTTCGAACAGTTCGCTAACAAGCTGCTCCGGATCTTTCACCAACACAGATCGAACAGGAGACAGGCGAACCTTCCCGGACCTGAGCGCTATAAATTTCTCGATTCTTTCCTTATCCCAGCCGTTACCAAACTCATGCCTCAATCGATCTTCCATCGATTCTTTCAGGTGCTGAAAATGGTTGCCAAGATGAATCTTGAAGGCCTGCTCCGCGCGGCGCGGGCGATGGCTAAATTTCACAAAAACCGAGCGGTGAGCGAACACGATGACGCCAATGTTCACAAACTCAGCCCGCTCGGGGAATTCTGAGTATTGAACGAGCGAAAAATAGCCTTGAGACTCTCGGATCATTTTACCAACCCCGGGATTTCCGGTTCATCCACCAATCGCCCTGAGATCGTGTTCACCACATATTCCGCGCGCCCACAAATCAAATCGACCAGCGAGAGCGCGGCATTGGGACCGACGCCCCATTCTGCAGGAATAGAATTAACGACTTCAACCACGAAATCGCGCTTTAATTGAGACAGTCGCTCGACCGCGAGCTTAACGGATTTCGCGTTGATATATGGGTCGAAGGCCGGGAACTTACCATAGACATTGGGGTCTAGTACCCATGCATCAGGGGCTGGACCTGTTGGAAAATCAACGTCATTTCCGATAAAGCAGCTTGAATGATCGATAGGGACAAGATCGTATTTACGACGCCCCTCACCCCTCACATAAAGCAGGTTGTCGACGTTTTCTTCTCCATCAAAAAACCGGTCCCAATTGCGGACCCACGTATCGAAAATAACGAGCAATGCCACGTCACCAGGTTCCCGGAGACGAGACAAAAAGGTGTCTCCGCCGTCGTGTGGTGTTCCGTCAACCGCGCGTGAAAAGAACATAGGGGGCACCATGCGCGCGCCATTCTTTTCCATGATCAGGTCTATCTGACAGTGGTGGACTATGGCAAACGGCGGCACCTTGAGACCAATCCAAGAAGCCAATTCCCCCGAGACCAATTCCGACACGAGTGTCGCGGAGCCCATAGGATTTCCCATAGATTGAGAAATCCCTCGCCTGAATCTGTGTCCACCCGGATTGGACTGGTGCTTGAACCAAACGACTCTATTTCCCGGCGCACTTCCGCTGGCTGACATATCGCCCCACATACAAGAGCCATGATGCTCCACCCAATCCCAATTCGGATTGCATACATCGCATCCCGATTGGAATCGAGTCGTGGGTACGCGAAGTACAATATGCGGAATATTGTCCTTGTTGCGGCGATTCCTCTAACGGAGATCGTCAATGGCCAGACACAAACTGTCGAAGCAGCTTTCAGAGCCGCAGATCGCGCGCTTTCTGGAGGATGCGGAGAAACTGCACAAATCCATCACCGCGCCGCTGATCGCGCCCAGCAGCGATCACTTCCAGGCGTTGCAGGCGCTCAATCAGGCGCTGCTGCTGTCGGTCAAGCAAGTCACCGGCGAAACGGCCCTCTGGATTCGATGGGGAACGACCGGCCCGGTGCGCCAGGCGGATGGGTGACGCGCGACCTGCCGGTCCGGTCGCGGCACGCCTCAGAAGCGGTTCGCCGCGAACGGTGCGAGTTGGACGCGGTCGCCGCGCCCGGCGACCGCATCGGCGACCAGCCGCGCCGTGATCGCCGCCAGCGTCAGGCCAAGATGGCCATGGCCGAAGGCATGGATGACATTGGCATTGACGGCCGACGGCCCGATGACCGGCCTGGAATCCGGCAGCGAGGGCCTAAAACCCAGCCATTGCGACGAAGGCTCGCCGAGCGATGAAAAGAACTGGCGCACGCCGCGATCAAGCAGGGCCAGCCGGCGCGGATTGGGCGGTGACGCCAGCCGCCCGAGTTCGACCGTGCCGGCAACGCGCAGCCGGCCAGCCATCGGCGTCATGTAGAAGCCGAGATCGACCGGGCAGACCGGACGCGTCAGCAGCGGCATTTCCATGGGGAATTCGAGATGATAGCCGCGCTCGGTTTCGAGCGGGATCCGATCGCCGGCCTGTGCCGCCAGCGGCCGCGAGAACGCGCCGGCGGCGATCACCACCTTGCCGGCGCGGATGCGCAGGCCGGGGCCGCTGAGTTCGACACCGCCGGCCTCGGCGCGAAGCCCGCTGACCTCGGCCCGCTGCAGCACGGCACCTCGGGCGGTAGCCGCCTTGAGCAGGCGCTCCATCATTGCCTTCGGGTCGGTCAGGTTCGTCAATTGCGGGAAATACAACCCGCCGCCGTCCGCCGGCGGCAGGTTGGGCTCAAGGGCTGCCACCTCCTCACGGCTCAGCAACTGCTGGTCGATGCCGAATTCGGCCCGCAGGGCACGGCTCGGCGCGCCGGCGGCAAGGTCGCTCTCGCGGCGATAAAGATAGAGGCAGCCGTTGCGGCGCAGCAGATCGGCGGCATCGGCCTGCGCGGCCATCTCCTCCCAAGCCGGCAAGGCTTCGGCCAGAAGTCCGGCCATCGCCATGGCATTGGCTTGGGCGGCGGCCGGCAGCGATTGCCTGACGAACCGCAGCAGCCACGGCGCCAGATGGAGAAGTGCTGTCCAGCGCAAGGAGAAAGGACTGTCGGCATCGAGCAGCAGCTTGGGCAGCGCGCGCAGCACCGCCGGGTTGCCAACCGGCGAGCAGGCATATTCAGCCAGCGTCCCCGCATTGCCGAACGACGCACCGGAGCCGGGCTCGTTAGGATCGATGAGCAGAACCTCGCGGCCCTCGCTGGCCAGGCGCAGCGCCGTTGCCAGTCCGACGACACCCGCGCCGACAACGGCGATCTCAACGCTCTTGGAACCTGTCACTTGCTATATCCTGAATGACGCATTCCTGGAGCACAGGAGGTCATGCTTGCTGAGACAGAGCCCCATTCCCATCCATCGGGATGAAGCAGGCTCCAGAAAGCCGGCTTTTACCACAACGCGGCGCTGCGATCCCGCCACAAGGCGGCGATCTTTGGTGCCAGGCCGCAACGACGTCAAAGCGCTGTCTTCCGCAACATCGCAGGCATCTGACACAACAGCACGTCACCACAAGCGTGAGCGGTCCGCCTAACGAAGAAACACCGAAAAAGTTTCAAGTCATGATAAGCAATATTTTGCAAAAAAATCCAAGTTTTCCGAGAAAATTTCGGAACTTTCCACATCATCCTGCCGTTTCCTCATTGGTCGTTGCTTCAGCGATCCCAAAGCAACAGGGAAGGATACAATCATGAACATCAAGATGATCTGCCTCGGCGCCGTCGCGCTTTCCATGGTTGGTGGCACTGCGCTCGCCGCTGGCGGCACCGGTACTTCGGCGCTCGATGATCCGGCAAAGATGCAGCCGTTCTATACGGACTCCAGCATGAAGACGATGGTCGGCAACGACGACTTCGTGAAGGCATGGAAGGCCATGTCGCCTGATGATCAGACCGCCATGGCAGCAGCTTGTGAAACCGAGGCCAAGGACGCCACGGCAGCCAACAGCCATCCGGAATTCTGCAGCAGCGTGAAGGCGAATGGCGGCAGCAAGTAAGTTCCTGCCTGACAGATTACCTCCGGAAAACAGCCCCGTTCGCGGGGCTGTTTTTCGTTGTGGCGCGCCCCGCTTTCCACCGCTCCAGCGGCTGGTCGATGGCGAACACCCGCCAAGAGCAGGCAAGGACTTGACGAACCGGAAAGGCCCGCGTTGATGGTGACTGAAACAGGGATCACCAAGGCCGTGGGCGCATACACCGATCAATTTCGCTTTCTGAGGCAGTGGATCGCCAATCCGCTCACGGTTTCGGCGGTGGCGCCGTCAAGCGTGACACTGGGCCGGCTGATGACATCGGAGATTTCGCCTGCCACCGGCCCGGTGATCGAACTCGGGCCGGGCACCGGCGTCTTTACCCGCGCGCTGCTTGCACGCGGTTTGCGTGAAAGCGACCTGACGCTGATCGAATTCGGCGCCGACTTCGCCGCCATGCTGCAGCAGCGCTTCCCGCTCGCCCGCGTGCTGCGCATGGATGCCGCGCGGTTGACCGAGGAGGCCGTGTTCGAGGCTGGAACCGCAGGCGCCGTGGTCTCCGGCCTGCCGCTGCTGTCGATTCCCGCCGACAAGGTGGCGGCGATCGTGGCCGGATGTTTTCGCGCCTTGCGTCCGTCCGCCGGCTTTTATCAGTTTACCTATGGTCCGCGCTGCCCGGTGCCGCGTCCCGTGCTTGATGAACTCGGGCTCGACGCCGTGCGCATCGGCGGCACCTTGCGTAACCTGCCTCCGGCCGCCGTCTACCGCATAACCCGCCGCAAGGCGTGACGGCACGAAACCCCTAGAAAACGAGCGTCAAACCAGCTTGTCGGCTAAGATTTGACCCCGCGGCAGCGATCGCTCGGCGAGCGAAAGACCAACGATTTTCGTCGGTTGGCGCAGAATCCCCCCAATAATAGTCAGCCCCGCTGAATTGACCTGGCTTGCGGGACAACCTTAGGGTCCGCGCGATCCCGCAACGAGCGGACTCGATCAGGGCAAGGCCGGCGGGCCTTGCGGCGGCGCATGTCGACGCGCCGGCCTGGACGATGTCGCGCCGCGGGAACGCCTTCCGTGCTGTTGGGGCACGCAAGGATCATGGGAAACTGGGATTTGCGTTGGCGCGCCGATGACTTCGGTGCGCCATGCGTGGGGGTATTGTGTCGTTTTACAGTTTTGAGTCAGTCGCGGGCCGGCTGCGGTCACCAATTCGCGCGCGTGCGGCAATGGCGCATCTGGGCGCAAGACTTGGCGTGGGCTTCGTAAGTGTCCTGGCGCTAGGCGCTGCAACCCTCGAAGGGCATGCGCAGTCGAGCACCCCATCCATCAATGTCGCCTCACGCCCGGCCCAGTTCCGGTTTGTTGGCCAGGTGATGAAACTGACCTTCACGGCCTATTCCGGCAACAGGGTGTTCTCGACAGCGATGGTCGACCCGCGTGGTTTTGGTCCTGTTGTGCCCGCCTGTGATAGCCCGCCGGAGCAGACCGGCACCACATTCACCTGCACCTCGACCTATACGGTCACGCCGCTCAACATGGCCTCGGGCTACTTCTCCGGCGCGCCGATCCTCAAATGGACCTTTCCAAACGGCAGCAAGACCGGCGCCAACGTCATCATCCCGATCGCCCCGCCGGAAACCAATCCGCCGGACCTGACCTTGCCGTCCGACATCACCGTCAACACCGACAGCACCAAGCCGACGGCGGTCGTCAACTATTCGGTCAGCGCCCATGATCCAGAAGACGATGTCGCCGACCTGCTGTTGACCGACGGCCTCGCCCCCGGCAGCGCCTTTCCGCTCGGCACCACCACCGTCGGCTACTCGGCGACGGATCCATCCGGCAATGTCACCAGGCGCTCCTTCACTGTCACCGTCGAGGATCATGAAGCCCCGGTGCTGACCGTTCCCGGCGACATCAGCGCCGACGCGCCAACCGGAGCATCGGGCAAGGCAGTCACCTACACCGCCACCGCCACCGACAATGTCGATGCCAACCCGGTGGTCTCCTGCGCGCCGGCCTCTGGCAGCACCTTCGCCATTGGCGAAACCACGGTGAGCTGCACCGCCACGGATACCGCCAACAACACCAGCGCCGCCAAGACCTTCAAGGTCACGATCAACGACGTGACCCCGCCGACGCTGACGGTGCCTGCCGACATCAGCGCCTTCACCGAAGCCGGCAAGGCAATGGCCAAGGTGACCTATTCCGCCACCGCCACCGATGCCGGCGACCCCGCACCCGTGGTCACCTGCACGCCGGCTTCCGGCAGCGACTTCGCCGCCGGCGTCAACACGGTATCGTGCAGCGCGACGGACGCCAGCCACAACACCAGCCCCGCCAAGACATTCGCAGTCACGGTCCTCGACAACGAAGCACCCGTGGTGACGGCGCCAACCGACATCGTCGTCGGCACCAGCCCCGGCGCAGCGTCGGCGGTGGTCAGCTACGCCAGCGTCACGGCCGTCGACAATGTCGACGGCGCGATCACGCCCGTACAGACAGCCGGCCTGCCGTCAGGCGCCACCTTCCCGCTCGGCGTTACGACAGTGACGTTCCAGGCCACCGACAACGCCGGCAACAAGGGTACGGCAAGCTTCACCGTGACCGTGCAGGACCGTGAAGGCCCTGTTTTCACTGCCCCCGACAACATCACCATCGCGGCCGCGTCCGGCACGGCAAGCGCTGTCGTGACCTACACGACGCCAACAGCGACCGACAATGTCGACGCCAGTCCGCCCGTGACGTGTTCCCCGGCCTCGGGCTCAAGCTTCGGTTTCGGTGAGACCATCGTCGAGTGCTCGGCGCTGGACGCCGCCAACAACCTGACCAAGCATGCCTTCACGGTGACGGTCACCGACGAAGAGGTGCCAACGCTGACCATGCCGGCGCCAATCACGGTTCCGACCGATGCCGGGCTGTCGAGCGCTGTCGTCAACTACACCAACCCGACCGCGACCGACGCCATCGATCCGAACCCGGTAGTCTCTTGCCTGCCGGCCTCCGGCTCGACCTTCAGCCTCGGTTCGACGTCGGTGGTTTGCCAGGCCAAGGATGCGAGCAGCAACACCGCGTCAGCCTCGTTCGTTGTCGTTGTCGAGGACCATGAAGCACCGAAACTTGCCTTGCCCGCCGACATCGTGACGACCACGGGTGCTGGCTCCAGCGGTGCGGTGGTGGATTACGGCACTGTCCCAGCGGCCGACAATGTCGACGGCAGCCTGACCGCGACCTGCAGCCCGCCTTCCGGCACCTTCCCGACCGGCATCACGACAGTGGAATGCAGCGCCACGGATGCTGCCCACAACAAGGCCACCGGCAGCTTCAAGGTGACCGTCAATGACGGCGAGGCTCCAGTGCTCACCGTGCCCATCAACATCGCCGTCAACACCGATGCCGGCAAGGCAACGGCCAAGGTGACCTATACGGTGTCTGCCACCGACGCCGTCGATGGCACGGTCGCACCGGAACTCGTCGCCGGCCTCGCCTCCGGCAGCGACTTCCCCGTCGGCGTCACCACCGTCACCTACGAGGCGACAGACGCCAAGGGCAACACCAGCGCCTCCCAGTCCTTCACCGTGACGGTGACTGACGCGGAGCCGCCGGTGATCACCGTGCCGGCCGACATCGTCGTCAACAACGATCCCGGCAAGGCATTAGCCAGGGTTACCTACACGGTGAGTGCCACCGATGCAGTCGACGGTCCTGCCACGCTCACTCAAACCGCCGGCCTTGCGTCCGGCGCGGACTTTCCTGTCGGCACCACCACCGTGACATTCAGGGCCGTCGATAGCCAGGGCAACTATGCCTACAAGTCCTTCACGGTGACCGTGAAGGACGTCGAGCCTCCCACGCTAACCGTGCCGGCCAACATCAGCGTCAACACTGATCCCGGCAAGCCCTACGCGATGGTTACCTATACGGTTTCGGCCACCGATCTGATTGATGGCGCGGTCGTCCCCGTGCAGACCGCCGGCCTGGCGTCGGGCGCCAACTTCCCCATCGGCGTCACCACGTTAAGCTTCAAGGCCACCGATGGCGCGGGCAATGTCAGCGCGGACGAATCCTTCACCGTCACCGTCACCGACGGCGAGGCGCCGGTGCTGAACCTGCCGGCCAACATCAGCGTTTCCACCGATGCCGGCAAGACCACCGCCAAGGTGACCTACGCGGTCAGCGCCACCGATCTGGTGGACGGCGACGTGACGCCGCAAATCGTGGCGGGCCTCGCCTCGGGCGCGGATTTCCCGATCGGCACCACCACGGTGACCTACAAGGCCTCGGACAAGCAGGGCAATGTCAGCGCGGAACAGTCCTTCACCGTGACGGTCGCGGACGGCGAGCCGCCGGCGTTCTCCTTCGTGCCCGCCAACATCAATGTCGCCATCGACTTCGGCCAGACGCAAGGCACGGCAAGCTGGAGCGAGCCTACGGCAACCGACAATGCGCCTGGCGTCGCCGTGACCCGCACTGGCGGGCCGGCTTCCGGCAGCAGCTTCCCGCTCGGCACCACGACCATCAGCTACGAAGCCCGCGATGTGGCCGGCAACACCACGGGCGCCTCCTTCACCGTGACCGTCGGCACCACGCCGCCCGGCAACGTGACTTTCATGATCAAGTCGCCAACCGATGGTAGCTTCGGCTTCTCGTCGTCCGAGCCGGCGCTGAATGTCGCCGTCAATGCCAGCGGGGGCCATGGCTCGTCAGGCGCCATCACGCTTCCGCCGGGCACCTACGCCTTTGCCTTCAGCGTGCCCAACGGCGTCGGCATCGCCTCGGCGCAGTGCTCCGATCCGGCTTCCACGATCAATACCGGCAGCCATACCGGCACGCTGAAAGTGGTTTCCGGCGCCGCGCTGAACTGCACCATCTCGACCAGCGATTCCGCTGACAAGGCGGTGGCGCTGATCGGCTCGTTCCTGGAAAGCCGCGCCGACATCATCCTGTCCAACCAGCCCGACATCGACCGCCGCATCGAGCGGCTGACCGGCGCCTATTCCGGCAATGGCGGCATCAATGCCTTCGGCATGCCGATCGGCGGCGGCCAGGTGCCGTTCGGCCTTCAGATCTCGGCCGACCGCACCACCTTCGCCTACAGCATGCAGCGGGCGCAGGCCGGGGCGACCGGCGGCGAAAGCGGCCAGGGCGACCATGGCGACCAGCAAGCTGGCGCCGGGCAAGCTGGCGCCGGGGCCCGCCAGATGATGGCGGCACCGGGGGCACAACTGCCGCTCAGCGCCTACACGGCGTCTGGCAAACTGCCGCCGGCCGATGCGACGTTCCAGCACGCGTTCGGCCCCTCTGGCGACGCCGGCGCTGATGAAGCGCCCGCCGCCGACCCGCTGGCCAGGCGCTTCGACATCTGGACCGAAGGCACGCTTGGCCGCTTCAAGTCTGGCAGCGGCGATGGCAGCTTCGGCATCGCGCATAGCGGCGCCGACTACCTGCTGACACCGAACGTGCTGATCGGCCTTGGCCTGCAGGTCGACTGGCTGAACCAGGACGGCGCCGATGGCGCCGCCGTCTCGGGCGTCGGCTATCTCGTCGGCCCCTACGCGACAGTGCGGCTCACTGAGCATTTCTACCTCGACACACGCGCCGGCTGGGGCCAGTCGTTCAACCAGGTCTCGCCGCTCGGCACGTTCGAGGACCGTTTCGACGGCAACCGCTGGCTGGCCACCGCCGCCCTGATCGGCAGCTTCGACATCGAGCGCTGGAAGATCAAGCCGGAGGCGCGGGTGACGATGTTCGAGGAGAAGACCGATGCCTATGTCGACGGTCTCGGCGTCGACGTGCCTTCGATCGGCGTGCGCACCGGCCAGTTCGCCTTCGGCCCCAACATCAGCACCAATGTGCAGTTGGAAGGCGGCCTGCTGCTGACCCCGTTCGTCGACCTGCAAGGCATCTGGACCTTCATGCAGGACAGCACCGCGACAGCAGCCACGGCAACGCCCGGCCTGTCGCAAACCGGCCTGCGCGGGCGCGCCGAAACCGGCTTTGAGCTGGCGGCCGGCAACGGCATGTCGATCAATGCCTCGGCCTTCTATGACGGCCTCGGCAGCAGCAGCTACAGCGCCTGGGGCGGCAAGCTGGGGTTGAGCCACAGATTCTAGGACATTCGCCCTTCTTCGGGGCGAATGGCGGCGCCAACCCCGCCTTTGCCCGTCAGGGCAAGGGGGCGCCGTCCCTTACCCTTGTAAGACCAAAGGACGGGCAAGGCCGATGACTTGCCTCCAGGTCACCGACTCATAAAGCGCATCCAGATTTTGGCTGAAGCGAGTTTAACCAGAGCAAGGTAGTTTTCGCTTCAACGGCAACCACATGTTCCCGATCGTCGACCGGTTTAGCATCGGCCAGGTCACCATGGATCAGGTGCGCCAGCACGACGCCGATCCCGAAAAGTTCAACGGCTACGCCCGACGCGCCGAAGCCCCCTACCCTCCAACGACTTCGCTGATCTGCACGATGGGCGCGATGTCCGTATAGTTGGCTACGTCCGCGACGATCTCCGCGCGGTGGGGACCGAACGCCTCCTGGAATGTCCCCAGGGTCGGCGAGTAGATGTGGCACGCGGCGACGAACTCAGGCGCGCTTCCAGGTTCGCGACCCGCAAGACCCTTATCGATCTCATAGCGCAGGCAGGCATCGCCGAGCCGTTCCTGGATCAGTGGCATGTGGCTGGTGCGGTAGTAGTCGTGATCGAACCGCGAGCCGCCATCGGCCGGATAATAGACGCTCATCTTGATCATGGTCGGGTTCCTGCCTGAACGCCTCTGCGAGCGCCCTGGGGGCCTTCGTAGCTCACCGACCCGTAAAGCGCATCCGGATTTTGACCGAAGCGAGTTTGACGAGGGCAAGGTAGTTTTCGCTTTGCTTTTCGAAGCGGGTGGCGACGGCACGGAAGTGCTTGAGTTTGCTGAAGAAGCGTTCGACAAGGTTGCGGTAGCGATAGGGGAAGGCGCTGAACGGCAGGCGGCGTTTGCCTTGCGCCACCTCAGCCGTTGCGCGATGGTCGCGGCGCCAAACGGGTTGCGAGGTCAGGCTATGGACGCGGTGGTTGTCAGGCGCAAGCGCGGCGTCTTCGGCTGGTTCTTCCTGCTGATCTTCATCGGCTTCAACATGGTGATGCTGTGGCTCGCGGATGTCGGCTTGGGCGCGGCCGACAAGCTTCCCGGCCTCAGCACCAATGTGGTCAGCCTCGGCGTCGATCTTGGCGCCGCCATCGGCGTCGCTGCCTTCGTGGTCTGCTGGGTGGTGGGCTTCCTGCTGCTGGGCCTGTTTGCCTACCTGACACGCGGCCGCAAGGTC